>DASPSI010000062.1:0-10269 GCA_035624015.1 Methylocystis sp. | reverse complement strand
CGCCGAACTGGACGCAAAATTCCGCGATCGTCGTGACTTTCGACGAAGACGAGGCCCAGCATAAGACGCCGGAGGCCGCGGAGACCGACAACCACATCCCGGCGATCGTCGTCACCGCCTGTGGCGCGCCGGCGACGAGCGCGACGCGTTACGATCACTACGCGCTGCTGGCGACGATCGAGGACGGCTTCGGTTTAGGACGCCTGCGCAAAGCTGCAGGCGCGCCCGCGATGACCGATCTCTTCAGCCGCTCCTGCAACTCCGCGCCCCGCGGCGGGACACCGAAATAGGAGGCTTCGTGTCCACCGATCTCGCGACTGTCTATGTCTGCACTTGCTGCCGCCAGGGCGAGGACGCCGACTTGCGCCCCGGCGCGCAGTTTCTCGCGCTTTTGCGCGAGCGGCTCGCGCGCGAAGGCTTGGGCGAATTTTCGGTTCACAGCGTCGAATGCCTGAGCGTCTGCAAGCGCCCGGCCACGGCGGCCTTTGCGGCCGCGGGCAAATGGACCTATGTGCTCGGCGATCTCGACGCCGCCGAGCACCTGGACGACTTCATCGTCGCCCTGAAAGCTTATGCCGCCTCGGAGACCGGGGTCGTGCCGTGGAAGAACCGTCCGCCCTGCTTCAAGAAAGGCGTCGTCTCGCGCACGCCGCCTGCGGGGTTTGGCGCGGACAAGGGGTAAGGATCAAGCCGCCTTTTGCGAGAGCGCCATGACCTCGGGCCCGACGGGCCTGGGGATTTCCTCGTTGAGCATCCGATCGACCTCGCGCATGGCGTCAGCATCGAGACGCCAGCCCAGCGGTTAAGAACTGCAGCGCGCTGAATGCAAGGAACGAGGCGACAGGCGCGCCGTTGAAAGCAACTTCACGGCACAGATCATGGCGCGTGCGATTTTGAGGCAGGCCGCAATTGTCGTTCTTCCCGCTCCTGCCGCGTTTGACTGGCGCGCAAGCGGCGCCAGTTGAAAGCCGACGCGGGACGAAGCGCAACGAGGGCGCACTCCTCGAGATGGGGGCAAAAGGCGCAGGGTCATGCGCAGCGGTTTTGCACAAATTCTCGCCATTGGCGCTGCTCTCGGTTTTGGGCTTCAGGCCTCATTCACAGGCGTCGCGCCGTGGACGCCGAGCGAAGCTGCAGGTTTCGGGCGCAGCGGCGGCGGCGGGTTCGCTGGGGGTCGCCTCGGCGGGTTCGTGGGGGGCCACATCGGCGGGCTCGGCCGAGGCCACGTCGGCGGACTTGCAGCCGGGCGCCCGAGTGGACTTGCCGGCGGTCGCCTCCGTGGATTTATAGGCGGTCATCCAGGCGGGGCTGGGAGCGGGTTCGACCGTTTCGGCAGGCCTGGAGCGCCCCCGCACGTCGGCAATTTCTCTTATGGATTCATCCCTCACAACCTGAACGCTCTCCCGCATGGCTTCGCGCATTATGGATACGGGGACCATGGCGACCACGGCGCCGGGCGTCTCGGCGCCGGTCATTTCGCGCAGCATAGGCCAAACCACAACGAGCAAGGTCGCGATCTGCACGGCTTTCGCCCCCGCGGCTTCAATCCGAACGCCTTCGGCGCCATCGGCGCATGGTTTAGCTTTGGCGGCAATTTGCTCGACCGCGGATGGGGCGAGTGGGGGAGCGGCGGGGGCTATTGGGCCGGCCCGGTCTTTTGGCCTTACCTTCACGGCGACGTGCTGACCTTCGTCCTGTTCCCGTATGCCAGCTACAATCCGTTCTTCGCCGAAGATCTCGATCTCCTGCTCGCAAGCGCCCTGCGACCCGGACCTTCGACCTCCGCTTCCAACGAAGAGAATTACAACCTTTTCGACATTTACGGCCAACCTTCGCAGGAAGAATACCCATATTCGGAGCAAAATGAGCAAACGAATCCCAACGCGAACGCAGCATCGACGTGCGACGGCCTCGCGCCAGACGTTCCGTCCTTGCCGATCGACGCCATCGAGAGGACGGTCCACCCGAACCAGACGCAGAGAGAGTTGCTGGATGAGGTGCGGGCGGCGTCCGCGCGGGCGGAGTGGGCGATGCGCGCGTCCTGCCCCACGGAAGTCCCGCTTACCCCTGTCGGGCGGCTGGACGCGATGACGAAGCGCTTGCAGGCGATGCAGAAGGCCGTGCAAATCTTGCACGCGCCGGTGAATAAGTTTTTTGCCTCTCTGGATCAGGCGCAGGAGGCGCGCGTCGAGGCGTTCGGGCGCGGGCAAAACGAGGAGGCGTTCGGGCGCGAGGAAAAGGAAAGCGGGAACGACCTCGGCGGCTTATGCAACCTCCGTTCGGAAAGCTTCGCTTCCGTGCCGATCCAGCGCACGGAGGAGCTCATCAGGCCGACCAGTCGGCAACAGGCCGCGCTCGAGAAGCTCCGGGCGGCGTCGAGCAGGGCGGCGAAGGATCTTGACGCGTCCTGCCCGACAGCGGTTCCGAGAACCATCCCGGAGCGGTTCGACGCCGTCTCCAAGCGTCTGAAAGCCCTCGTGACGGCGCTCGGCGAGGTGAGGCCGGCGCTCGCAGAATTCTACGACTCGCTGACGGACGAGCAGAAGGCGCGCTTCAACGTGATAGGGCCAGCAAGGTCCGCAAGCTCGTCACATAACCAAATCCGCGGGTCCACGACGGGCTCGCCGCCTTCTGTCGAAGCCATTGTCCGGCCCGTGAATTGACTATCGCGCAAGCGGGGCGCGGGACGAATCGCGACGAGGGCGCACGAGGTTTTCGCGAACGCGGTCGGCGCATTCTCGAGGCCTCGACCGGACGGCTTCCGCCGAAGCTAATATTTCCGCCCGCGCATTGACTGCCGCGGAAGCGGCGCCAATTGAAGACGCACGCGGGACGAAGCGCAACAAGGGCGCACTCCTTGAGCCCGGGGGGCCAAGCGAAAAGCGCAGGGTCATGCGTGCCAGTCTTGCAAAAATTCTCGCAGTCGGCGCCGCGGTGGGTTTCGGGCTGCAGGCCTCGTTGACGCTCGTCGCGCCATGGACGCCGAGCGAAGCCTCAGCTTTCGGACGCGGCGGCGGGGCGCATTTTGGGGGTCATTTTGGCGGGTTCGGCGGCCATTTCGGTGGATTTGGCGGAGGCCGCTTCGGCGGGTTCGGCCATTTTGGAGGCTTCCCGCATTTCGGCGGTTTCGGTTTTCGCCATTTCGGCGGTTTCCCGCACGCCTTTCGCTTCCATCACTTTGGCGGTCTTCCGCATCGCTTCGCCTTTCGCCATTCCGGCCGCTTCGGCCATTACGGGCGTATCGGCCATTATCGCCACATAGCCCACGGCTATGGTCATGCTGGCGGCCGTCATCTCGCGAGACACTTCGGCGGCCGACACCTGGGCCATCATATCGCGAGCCATGTCGGCCATTTTGGCGGTCATCCCGGCGCACGTCATTTCGCGCAGGCGGCCGGCGCCGGAGCGGCGCTCGCGCAACACGCGCTGCACAACGAGCACGCTCGAGCGGGCGATCTGCGCCAATTTCATCGGCGCGGCTTCAATCCGAACGGCTTCGGCGCCCTCGCCGCCTGGTACGGCTTTGGCGGCGATTTTCTCGACTATGGATGGGACGATTGGGGCAACGGATGGGGCTATTGGGCTGGTCCGGTCTTTTGGCCCTATTTATACGGCGACGTGCTGACCTTCATCCTATGGCCCTATGATTACTGGGATCCGTTCTTCGCTTACGATCTCGATTTCCTGCTCGCGAGCGCCCTGTGGCCGGGGCCCTGGAGCGTCCCCTCCTCTGGCGAGAATTACAATGTTTACAACATCTACGGTGTGCCTTCGCAGGAGCGGGCCGGCAACTACGTCTACGACCACTGGCGTCATCATCGTCTTCGCCAAGGCTACGCAGCCGCACAGCAAACGAGCAGCAAGATTAGCGCAGCAGGGGCGGAGGCCTGCGGCGGCCTCGCGCCCGGCGTCCCGTCGCTGCCGATCGACGACATCGAGAAGGCGGCGCGCCCAAACGAGGCGCAAAATGCGACTCTAAACGATTTGCGCTCGGCGTCCGCGCAGGCGGACAATGTGCTGCGGGCGTCCTGCCCCAAGGATGTCCCCCTCACCCCGGTCGGGCGCCTTGACGTGATGACGAAGCGCATGCAGGCGCTGCAGCAGGCCGTTCAGATGATGCGCGCGCCGTTGCAGAGATTCGTCGACTCTCTGGATCAGCCGCAAAAGGAACGCGTAGAGGCGCTCGCGCGCGGGGGCAGCGGAGGCGCGAATAACCTCGGCGGCCTATGCAACCGCGAAGCGGAAAGCTTCGCCTCCCTGCCGATCCAACGCACCGAGGAACTCATCAAGCCGACCGGGCAGCAAAGGACCGCATTCGAGAATTTCAAGACCGCCTCGAGCAAGGCGGCGAAGGATCTGGAGGCTTCTTGTCCGACGGAGGTTCCCAAAACCATGGCGGAGCGTTTCGAGGCGGCGTCGAAGCGCATCGACGCGCTCCTGACGGCGCTCGGCGAGGTGAGGCCGGCGCTGGCGGAATTTTACAATTCGCTGACGGACGAGCAGAAGGCGCGCTTCAACGTAATAGGCCCGGCGAGGCCCAGGGCGACATGAACCGAGGCGGCGGGCGGCGATCTCAGTAGCGCCCCCAGATAAGAGAAAGCTCGTCGGCCTCGGAAGAACTTGAGGCCGATGCGCAAGTTGTCGGGCGCGATGCACACGATGGTCGCGATCCCTTCGGCTTCGACGTTGGACTCGGCGGGCGGCGATCGTCCGCGTTGTTGCGAGACGCATGTCGAGAGCCTCTGAAGACATCTGGTTCAGGTAGGACATTTGAGCGTCGAAGCGTTGGGTGAACCGTATGTTCCGAGCGCCGCCCCCGCAGTGCGCGGCATTTTCAAGCCGTCATGCGGCTAGCAAAAGGCCATGGCATTGGCGATGCGACCGAAATCGCCTCGTTTGAGCGGCGTTGGACTGAGCAGCAGGTCGGTCGCTACAATTGGCAAAGTCTGCAGTCCGTGGGCGGCTCGCGCCGGCGCGGCGGCTCGGCGCTGTGGTTGCTTAAGCCCAAAATTCTGGAGCGGCTGTGCGCTTGTCTGAAGGAGCCGCCCGATGACGGCGGCGTGTGGACGAGCGCCAAGGCTGCAGCCTTTCTCGCGCAGAGCTTTGCGCGGAGAAGGTCGGCGTTCGGCGCGGCTGGGAGGCGCTGAACGCGGTCGGCTGGCCGATCCAGGCGCCGCATCCGAAGAACCCCACGTCGGCGACGCCAGAGGAAGCGGCCATTTTCTAAAAACTCTCGACGAGCGCGCGGCGGCGGCGGCGCCGGAGCCTCCCGAGCGACAGACCATCAGAAGCCTGGCGGGCTTCGATTGGCGGCCCAAATCGCTCATCCAAAGCAATCAGCCGGCGACTGTATGACTCTCTTCTCCCCGCAGGCCAGGAAATGGAGAAGGTTTCCTAACTCAGCGCAAGATCCCGGCGGGGGATCCCTCGCGGGGAAGGACTCGAGGCTCGCCTCACAGACGTCGTCTGCCTCCTCAAAGCCGACCGGGTCGATCGCCAGCCGATCGTCGAGCTTGGCCGCCCCGTTGCCGCTTGCTGCAATGCGGCGCGGCGCGTCACGCTCCGCGCCGCTGCGCACGCTTTCCGCGGGAATCAGCGTGTCGCCCCATACCGCCGCCGAAACGGCCGTGGCGCCGGGGACACCGCACGCGACTTTCGATCCGATGCTCTGGGCCGTTTGCGCGTTCGCCATGGCTTGCGCTCCCTGCTCCAAGGTTTAGCGGTCATATAGCGTGGCGCGGGGAGCGCGCCGACGGTCGACCTCCGCCCTTGATTTTTCGCCGATTCGATAATCCTCAAGTCTCAGGGACGGTTTGCAATCAGTATCATCGCAACTTTTTCCTACGGGGTTTTACATAATTTTATCAAAATGTTATGAGCTGGCGACGCTTAGCCGCAGGCGTCCCGGCGCCGCGCCGCGAAAAAAACCTTGACAGTTGTGCGGCGCAGCAATATAAAGGGTGCATCGCAGCGAGATTGCTCTTGCTTCGTAGCCCTCCTTGGGCGTTTCCTCCCTTGACTTGGGCCGCTGGCATTCCCGGCGGCCTTTTTTCTGTGCCGGAGCCTCATGAGGCGAACAGCGGACGAAACGCAAATGCGTCGCCGCAGTGCAACTCCACTTCCCTAACAGGAAACGCCTCGCGTGTTGCGGGGCCCGCCGCGGGCGCGGCTGAGGCGCGCCTGCGGCCAGAGAGGGAGCGCGAATGTGATAGACATGCCCGACCTGGTCCCCGCCGAAGCGGGGGCGCCGCCACGCCTTCCGCTCTCGAGGCCGAATTGACCGCTTTGCGCCGCCCCTCGTCTCCACGCCGCCTCGGCCTCGCCGTCGCCGCTCTGGCGCTGGCGCTGGACCAGGCCAATAAATACTGGCTCCTGCACGTCTTCGACGTCGAGGCGCGCCAGCCGATCCGACTGCTGCCCTTCCTCGACGTAGTGCTGAGCTGGAACCACGGCGTCTCCTATAGTCTGCTCGCTTCGGAGGGCCCGCTCGCCCGCTTGGGCCTCCTCGCCTTGCAATTCTCGATCATCGGCGTGATCTGCTTCTGGCTCTGGCGCACGGCCTCGCGGCTCACGGGCGCAGCGCTCGGCCTCATCATCGGCGGCGCGCTCGGCAACGCCCTCGATCGCCTGCTGCGCGGCGCCGTGGCGGACTTTTATTTCCTCCATACCGAGCTGCCGGTCGGACCGCTCGCCAATTATGTGTTCAACCTCGCCGACGCGGCGATCACAGTCGGCGTGCTCACGCTCATCGTCGAAGGTTTCGCCCAGCCGTCGGCGGCTGGGGAAGAAGCGAAATAGCGGCTTGCGCCTTCGCCTCCAAAACGCCAAAAAAATCGCCAAAAGCAAGACTGGAGGACCAAGGGCGCGATCGCCCCGTCCGAGGGAGTTTACGCCATGAGCTTCGCGCGCCGCGCCAAGAGCGCTTCTCTGATCGCCGTCCTCGTCGGTCTCGGGCTGGCCCCCGCCCGCGCAGCCGACGACGGCTCGGTGTTCAACGCCGTCGGCAAAGTCTTCGGCTATGATTCGAACAAGAGCAACGAGCAGATCGACTTCCACGAACGCCCCAAGCTTGTCGTGCCGCCCAACCGCCAGGCGCTTCCCGAGCCGCGCGAGGCGCAGGATCGCCCGACGTCCTGGCCGACCGAACCAAATTCTGCGACGCGCGGCGGTCCGCGCGTCGCCGCCTCCAACGCCGACCCCGCTGATCCCAAGCGCGAGAACCTCACGCAGCCGCCTGACGGCTACCGCCACGCCAGCAAGGATTTGACCGGCTGGAAAGATCCGGACCAGAAGCCCGGCATCTGGGAGAAAATCACAGGCTTCACCAAGGGCTTCGGCTGGGGCGGCGAGTGAGCCGGGCTGGCGGACGATCGTTCGAGGGAATTGTGCAGTCGACCTTCCGTCACGGCGCCGCCATCAGGGCCGCCCTGACCGCGCTCGCTCTTTTCGGCGCCTTTGCGCCTAGCGCGGCGCTCCCGGCCGGCTGGCATTATTACGATCCCGAATGCCCAATCGCGCTTGGCGGCAAGACGATGAAATTCGTCGCGATGCAGCCCAAGCACAACATCGACCGGGTCTGCGACCAGCTTCCGGACCTCGGTCCGACCGTCATCGCGCTCGACGCCGCCGATGCGGAGCTTCGCGAGATGAGCTGGGACATCCGCGTGCTGCACGATACCGGGCGCGCGGAGGGCGAAGAGAATCTCGAAGCCGACACGCTGTTCCGCCTGCCGGTCGAGAAGCACCGCAACGGCATGATCAATTTCGATCACACATTCACAAGGGCGGACAAGTACCTGCTGCTCGTGAAAATGACGAGCGACGACGGCGCGAGGCAATATGTCGGCCGTCACCAATTCACCGTCGGCCTCATGGACGATTCGGAGCTTTACGCCTGGATCCTGTTCGCAGCGTTTCTGGTCGCGGTCGGCGGCGGCCTCGCCTACTTCTATTTGCGCCGGCGCAAGGCCGCGACCTCCCCATAGGGGACGCGGCCGTTCTCAAGCGCCGCAGCCCACTCCCGTGGAAAACCGTCTTCTTCAGAAAAGTCGGGTCTAAACTCGTTATCCGCGACGCGCGCGATGCGAGCGAGCAGCTCATCAAGCTCCCCGCGCATCTTGCGGTCGAGTTCGGGATCTTTTGATCTGGGTTCGCGATCGTAGGCGAACTCAAGCAGCTTTATGAAAGCTTCATTGATGAATGGCAGCAGACGCTCTTCGGCGTCGAAGGAGAGGTCATGCACGTCCTCGCATGAGGCCTCTCCGCCCGCCGCGACAAGCATCAGTGCTCCGACGATTTCCTTGATGTCCCCCGGCATGGCAAGAGCCCCTTGGGCCAAAGCCTTCTAGTGATCGACGTTCGACCAGATTTCCCGCTTCACGAAATAGAGCAGCACGGCGAACACGGCCAGGAAGACCAGCACGCCGCGGCCGATGCTCTTGCGCTGGTCGAGATGCGGTTCCGCCGCCCACATCAGGAAGGCCGACACGTCCTTGGCGTATTGCGAAACCGTCTGCGGCGCGCCGTCGTCATAGGTCACGGCGCCGTCGGCGAGCGGCGGGACCATGCCGATGCGTCGGCCCGGCATGTAGACGTTGTAGAACTGCCCGTCGGGTATCGTCATGCCGCTGGGCGCGTCGCGATAGCCCTGCAGCAGCGAGGCGATGTAGTCCACGCCGGCCTCCTGATAGCTCAAGCCTGGCAATGCGTCGAGCAGGAAGGTCGGGAAGCCGCGATGATAGCCGCGCGCCTTGGCGAGCACCGACATGTCCGGCGGATAGCCGCCGTTGAGCGCTGTGCGCGCGGCCTGCTCATTGGCGAAAGGCGACGGGAAATAGTCGCTCGGCCGCCCCGGACGCTCGAAATATTCGCCCTTGTCGTTGGGGCCGTCCTTGATCTTGTAGCTCGCGGCGAGGGTCTTCACCTCCTCTTCCGAATAGCCCAGGCCGCCGGCCCCTCCAAGCGACCGAAAGGCGACGAGCTGCATAGAATGACAGCTGGAGCAGACCTCGCGAAAGATCTTGAAGCCGCGTTTGAGCTGCGCCAGGTCGTATCGGCCCATGACGCCCGCGAAGCTCCACTCGAACTGGATCGGATGCTCTTCGGGCTCGACCTTCGTCGCCTCGGCGCGCAGGCTTGTCGGCGCCGCGAGCGCGAGCAGGATCGCGGCCATGCGCAGCTTGCTCAGGCACGGCTTAGACATGGGCCACCTCCTTGAGCGCCGCGGTCTGCGCCGCGATCGAGGCTTCGATCGAAGCCGGCTCCGGCTGCGTCCGCTCGAATTTTCCGAGCAGCGGCAGGATCACAAGGAGATGCAGGAAATACCAAGCGGAACACAGGCGCGCCGCGATCAGGAAGGCGCCCTCCGGCGGCTGCGCCCCGAGATAGCCAAGCGCGACGCACACGCCGACGAAGACCCAGAAGAAGACGCGGAACAGCGGCCGGTAGCGGCCGGATTTGACCTTGGACGTGTCGAGCCAGGGGAGCGCCGCGAGGATCAGCACCGAGGCGAACAGCGCGACGACGCCCGCGAGCTTGTTCGGGATGGCGCGCAGGATCGCGTAGAAAGGCAGAAAATACCATTCCGGCACGATATGCGGCGGCGTCGAGAGCGGATTGGCCGGGATGTAGTTGTCGGGATGGCCGAGGTAGTTCGGCGCGAAGAAGGTCAGCCACGCATAGAGCACCAGAATGACGCCGATGCCTACGGCGTCCTTGAAGGTGGCATAGGGCGTGAACGGCACGGTCTCCCTTTCGACGCTTTTGACCTCGACGCCCGTGGGATTGTTTTGCCCGGTGACATGCAGCGCCCAGACATGGATCGCGACCACCGCGAAAATCACAAAGGGCATGAGATAGTGCAGCGCATAGAAGCGGTTGAGAGTCGCGTTGTCGACCGAATAGCCGCCGAGCAGCCAGGTCTTGATCGCGTTGCCGACGACAGGGATCGCCGAGAAGAGATTGGTGATGACCGTCGCGGCCCAGAAAGACATCTGCCCCCAGGGCAGCACATAGCCCAAGAACCCCGTGGCCATCATGAGCAGGAAGATAATCACGCCCAAAATCCACAGCACCTCGCGCGGCGATTTGTAGGAGCCGTAATAGAGGCCGCGGAACATGTGGATGTAAGCGGCGAAAAAGAACAGCGACGCCCCGTTGGCGTGGGCGTAGCGCAGGAACATGCCCCAGTTGACGTCGCGCATGATGCGCTCGACCGAGTCGAAGGCGAGCGTCGTCTCCGCCGTGTAGTGCATGGCCAGCACGACGCCG
>DASPSI010000013.1:0-2538 GCA_035624015.1 Methylocystis sp. | reverse complement strand
TCTCGTGCGCGGCGCGGCGCGCCTTTACGCGACGGGCGGCAACGCGACGATCTATTACGGCCTCGGCGTCACGGAGCACAGCCAGGGCTCGACGACTGTCATGGGCATCGCCAATCTCGCCATGGCGACCGGCAATCTCGGCCGCCGCGGCGTGGGCGTGAACCCGCTGCGCGGGCAAAACAATGTGCAGGGCTCCTGCGACATGGGCTCCTTCCCGCACGAGTTCCCCGGCTACCGTCACGTCTCGACCGACGAGGTGCGCTACGCCTTCGAGAAGGAATGGGGCGTCGCGCTCGATCCGGAGCCGGGCCTTCGCATCCCCAACATGTTCGACGCGGCGATCGACGGCGTCTTCAAGGGTCTCTATGTGCAGGGCGAGGACATCCTCCAGTCCGATCCCGACATCAAGCACGTCTCGGCCGGCCTCGGCGCGCTCGAGTGTCTGGTCGTTCAGGACCTGTTTCTCAACGAGACGGCAAACTACGCGCATGTGCTGCTCCCCGGCGCGAGCTTTTTGGAAAAGGACGGCTGCTTCATCAACGCCGAGCGGCGCATCCAGCGCATCCGCCGCGTCATGAGCCCGAAGGCTGGCTTTGCCGATTGGGAAGCGACGCAGCTCTTCGCCAAGGCGATGGGATGCAACTGGAACTACGGGCATCCCAGCGAAGTTCTCGACGAGATCGCACGCACGACGCCAGTGTTTCAGAACGTGTCGTACAAGATGCTCGCCGAAAAAGGCTCGGTGCAATGGCCTTGCAACGACGCCAATCCCGAGGGCGTGCCGATCATGCACGTCAACGGCTTTGCGAGAGGAAAGGGCAAGTTCGTCGTCACCGAATATGTGCCGACGACGGAGCGTAGCGGACCGCGCTTCCCCCTGCTCCTCACGACGGGGCGCATCCTCTCGCAATACAATGTCGGCGCGCAAACTCGCCGCACCGAGAATAGCCGATGGCATCCCGAGGACGTGCTGGAAATCAACCCGCAAGACGCAGAGATGCGCGGCGTGCGGGACGGCGACTGGGTGCGCGTGCAGAGCCGCGCTGGAGAGACGACGCTGCACGCCAAGATCACCGACCGCGTCGCCCCGGGCGTCGTCTACACGACTTTCCATCACCCGCTGTGCCAGACGAACGTGGTGACGACCGACAATTCCGATTGGGCGACCAACTGCCCGGAATATAAGGTCACGGCGGTGCAGGTCTCGCCCTCCAACGGCCCGAGCGACTGGCAGGAGCGCTATCGCGAGATGTCGGAGCACTCCCGCCGCGTCGAGCCGCAGGTCGAAGCGGCCGAATAACCGAACCGGCGAAGATGTCATGCGCACAGCGCTAACGATCACGCACGTCGCGTTCGAGGATCTCGGCTCGCTCGGAGCCGAGCTTGCCGACGCGGGTTTCGAGATTGAACAGCAGGAAGCTTCGACCGCCGACTGGCGATCGCTTGATCTGCTGGCGCCGGATCTTGTCGTCGTGCTCGGCGGCCCGATCGGCGTCTATGAGCGCGACTCATATTCATTCCTCGATGCGGAGACCGAGGCGCTGCGCGCGCGGCTCGGCGCGCGTCGGCCGACGATCGGCGTGTGCCTTGGCGCGCAGCTCATGGCCGCTGCTCTTGGCGCTCCCGTCTACCCCGGCGCGCAGGGCAAGGAAATTGGGTGGGGCCGCTTGTTCCCGGGCGATGGTTTGCCGCCAGGGGACGCCTTCGCAGAATTCCTCAGCGCGTCGGCGCTCGTTCTGCATTGGCACGGCGATTCCTTCGATCTGCCGCCAGGCGCGCGCCGGCTCGCCTCGAGCGATAAATATCCCAATCAAGCCTTCGCGATCGGAGAGTTCGCGCTGGGACTGCAGTTCCATGTCGAGGTCACTGCGAAAGGCCTCGAGCGCTGGTATGTCGGCCACGCCTGCGAGCTGGCGCAGGCCGCGATCGACGTGCGCGCGCTACGCGCCCAAACCAAGTCTCATGCAGGCTTGCTTGAAGCCGCGGCAAGACGTTTCTTTCGCCGCTGGCTCGACGAGACCTTCGCCGCGAGCGTCGCGCCTAAGCGCAGAGAATCTGCAACATGCTGATCCGCCATCTCTCCTATTTCTCGGCGCTCGCGCGCGAAAAGCATTTCGCGCGCACGGCGGAGGCCTGCAACATCACGCAGCCTACGCTCTCGATCGCCATTCGCAAGCTTGAAGATTATCTCGGCGTCCCACTCGTCATTCGCGGCCATCGCTTCGTCGGCCTCACGCCCGAGGGCGAGAAGGCGCTGATCTGGGCGCGTCAAATTCTGGTCGATTACGAGAGCATGCGCGAGGACATCGAGAGCTTCAAGCGTGGGCTGACAGGCGTGCTGCGTCTCGGCGTCGTCCCCGCGGCGATGCCGGCGATCGCCTTTTTAACCGCGCCGTTCTCGGCGGCCCATGCCGGGGTCGCCATCGATATCCAGTCGCTGACCTCGCGCATGATTCAGCGCGGCCTCGACGCCTTCGAGCTCGACGCCGGCGTCACCTATCTTGAGAATGAGCCGCTGGAAAACGTCAAGAGCGCGCC
>DASPSI010000051.1:0-3654 GCA_035624015.1 Methylocystis sp. | reverse complement strand
ACGCGGAGCTCAAGCCGCTGAAGCTCGACGGCGCGCATTTCCACACCTCGATCGCCAGCGACGCTGCGTCCGGCGGCGCCGAGGGCATAGATCGCGTCGAGTTCTGGGTGCAGACCAACCCCGGCTCGCGCCCGGGTCCGTTGACCAAGGTCGCCTCAGGCGGCGAGCTTGCGCGGTTCCTGCTTGCTCTCAAAGTTGTGCTCGCCGATCGCGGCTCTGCGCCGACGCTCGTCTTCGACGAGATCGACACCGGAGTCGGGGGCGCCGTCGCCGACGCCATCGGCCAGAGGCTCTCGCGTTTGGGCGGCAAGGTGCAGGTGCTGGCGGTGACGCATGCGCCGCAGGTCGCCGCGCGCGCAGCGCGTCATTTGCGCATCGCCAAGGGCGCCGCGGCCTCGAAGGACGGCGCGCCGCGCGTCGCCACGCGCGTCACGCCGCTCGCCGCCGGCGAGCGCCGCGAGGAGATCGCGCGCATGCTCGCCGGGGCGACGATCACCGACGAGGCCCGCGCGGCCGCGGCGCGCCTCTTGGCGAGCGCAGGTTAGGCGTCAGTGGGGCGCGGCCCTTTTTAGTCTTCCCCCGCGCCCTTTACATGCGAGGTGAGGCGTCGACAGGCGGCTTTGACCGAGGTTGCCTTCGGCGTCGTGAATATTGCCCCGGCTCAGCGTTGCAACATATGTCGATTTGGCTCATTCGGATTGCGGCCTGAGCTCGGCGCAAGGAAAGCGCGTCGGCCTGCTTGCGGCGCAAAGGCGAATAGCGCCGCGACGAAATAGAGATGGCGGCGCGCCGTAATCCCCGGCGCGAGCTGCGCAAAATCATCAGAATTGTCGGGCGCGCGACCCGGCGTTGAACTCCGCCCTGGAACCCACTTCTGATCGTGGGAGAGCTTTACCGTCGGAATTTTCGCCGCGGGAGCCGAGCCGGCGCGCGGTTCCTCCGCCGTTCGCAGCATCCTCTCGCGAGCTATAATTTCGGCAACTCGGCGCGCTTGCGGCATTGCGACGCAATCGCTTAAAATTAGAGTTCGACGGCGGCGGTTTGGACGAACATTACGGGCGTCCCGCCCGGCTCTTCAATAATATTTTTGCTCCGACCCCGATTTTAGGGCTTTATTAGTTGTAGAGAGCTGCGGAAAGAGTTAGATTTCAAAATATGAGGGCCCCGAATCGACGACCGGCGTCTTGGCGGTCGGGCGTATTTTGGCCGCGCAGGGCGTATGCGGCGGGCGAGCAGCTGAGTTCGGCCACAGAAGACAGAAGAGAAGGCGATGAGTGACGCACTGACCTCCACTAACAATATCGAGCTGGCGGCTGAGATCGTGTCGGCTTACGTGAGCAACAATTCCGTGCCGGCGGGCGATCTGCCGGGGCTGATCAACGAGGTCTACGGCGCGCTGCTGCGCGTTGGCGCGGGGGCTGCGGCCGCGGCTGCGCCAGTCGAGCCGCCCAAGCCCGCCATCGCGATCAAGAAGTCGGTGACCAACGACCACATCGTCTGCCTCGAGGACGGCAAGAAGTTCAAGTCGCTGAAGCGCCACCTGCGCACGCAATACGGCCTGTCGCCGGAAGAGTATCGCGAGAAGTGGAATCTGCCGGCCGACTATCCCATGGTCGCGCCGAATTACGCCAAGGCGCGCTCTAATCTCGCCAAGCAAATGGGCCTCGGCCAGCAGCGCCGCCGCCGCGCCAAATAAGGTCGGCCGCGCGCCGTTCGTCCCTCCGCATATTTCGACGCCGCAGCCTATCGGCGAAGCGCGCTCGCGCTCGCCCGTGGCTGCGGCGTCGTTGTTGTTGCGGATTTGCAACACTCCTAAACAAAAGCGCCGAGAGGGCCGAAGGGTTCTTGCGAGCGTGGCGCGGCTGGGCGAGACCTTGTCGTCGCACGTAAACTCGAATCGATGGGGAAAGGGATGCGGAGGCTTCAGCTTGTGCTTTCGGCTGCGATCGGCGCGGCGTCGCTTCTCGCTGGCGCTGCGGCGGCGCGCGACATGGATCCGCTGTCCGCCCTGTTCAATCCCGCCCCGGTCGAGGAAGGCCGCCCGCAGGCCAGCGCGATTGCGCGCGAGCTCATCGCCTATAGCGGTCCCTATGGCGCGGGCACGATCGTCGTCTCGACCGCCGAGCGCCGTCTCTATTACGTGCTTGGCGGCGGACAGGCTATCAGATACGGGGTCGGCGTCGGGCGTCCGGGCTTCGAATGGTCGGGATCGCGCTACATCACCTCCAAGCGTGAGTGGCCAGACTGGACGCCGCCGGCGCAAATGCTGAGGCGCCGCCCGGATCTGCCGCGCCACATGGCCGGCGGCCTCAGCAATCCGCTCGGCGCCCGCGCCATGTATATCTCCGGCACGCTCTATCGCATCCACGGCTCGAACGAGCCGGAGACGATCGGCCAGGCTGTGTCGTCGGGCTGCATCCGCATGACCAATGACGACGTGACGGATCTCTACAGCCGCGTTCATGTCGGAACGCGCGTGGTCGTGATGCGCTGAAGCCTGCGGCAATCGCGCTGCGCAGCTGCGTGGCGCGGCAGCGGCGAAGACGCCGACTGTGACGTATCTGCAACACTCCAGATTTTTTTGTTCCCACGCGTTGACTACGTTCCGCGGAGAGCGCCATGCTCCGCAGTATGAAAAAAGCGCGATAACCGCATATGGGCGGAGGGAGCATCCATGAACGGGCTTAGACTTTTGACCGGGATCTCCGGGGCTGCGCTGCTCTCCGCTTTACTTGCAAGCGAAGCGCGGGCGCAGGCGGAGCTTCCCACGATCGAGGTGGGCGCCGCCGCCAAGCGTCGGGCGGCCAAGGTGGCTCCTGCCCCCAAGCCGCAAAAAGTGACGGTCCGGCCCGTGGCTCCTCGTCCGCCTCCGGCGCCGGCGCCCCAATCTGCGGTTCAGCAGGCCGAACAGAAATTCAACGCGACGCAAGAGACCGCGAGCTCTAAATTCACGACAGGCGCAGAAATCAACGCCGTCCCCTTCAGCCGGACCGGCGAGGCGCTGGAGACGGCGGTTCCAGGCCTCCTGGTCACCCAGCACAGCGGCGAGGGCAAGGCGAATCAGTATCAGATGCGCGGCTTTCAGCTCGACCACGGCACCGACTTCGCCGTCAATCTCGACGGCATGCCGCTCAACATGCCGACTCACGGCCACGGACAGGGCTATGCCGACGCCAACTTCCTGATCCCCGAGTTGTTCTCTTACGTCGTCGCGCATAAGGGGCCCTATTTCGCGGAAGAGGGCGATTTCTCCGCGGCGGGCGCGGTTCACATCCAATACAAGGACGAGATTCCCGGCGGCCTGTTCGTCGCCACCGGCGGCAGCTTCGACTATGGGCGCCTGCTCGCGATCGAGTCGACCAAGGTGAACGGCGGCAATCTGCTCCAGGCCATCGAGCTCGGCATTTACAACGGCCCGTGGACCGTTCCCGATGAGGTTCACCGCATCAACGGCGTGATGCGCTGGACGACGGGCACGCCGGAGAACGGCCTCGCGATCGACGCCATGGCCTATGCCAACCGCTGGCACGCTTCGAACCAGATTCCCGAACGCGCGGTGACCGAAGGCGTCATCTCGCTTTACGGCAACATCGAGCCGGCGGATCGCGGCGACACGACGCGCTTCAGCCTCTCCACGCAGTGGAACGAGACCAA
>DASPSI010000043.1:0-22406 GCA_035624015.1 Methylocystis sp. | reverse complement strand
GCCTCGGGAATGCAGCCAGGTTCCATAATATCGATTATGCGAATTAGGCCTGTAGCTGCAATATAGAAAAGACACCCCTCCGCAAAGTTGAGATGGCGCTCGCCCGGGCGAACCCCTCAACGGGAGACGGCGGGCATGGTGGTGTCGATGAGCGAGAAAGAGTTTTCGCGGCTCAGCGTTTTGATGGACGTTCAAGCGCGAAGGTTGCGAATCGACGACGCGGCGCAGTTGCTGAAGTTAAAACGCCGACAGATTTTCCGCCTGTTGAAGGGCCTGCGAACGAATGGCGCCGCCAGCCTAGCGTCGAAGCATCGAGGCCGGACGAGCAACAACAAGCTGCCGCCCGCCGTGCGCGAGCTGACCATGGCGATCGTCAAGGAGCGCTATGCCGACTTCGGCCCGACGCTCACGGCCGAGAAGCTTCAAGAGCACCACGCATGCTTGGTCTCACGCGAGACGCTGCGCAAATGGATGATCGAAGATGGGCTGTGGAAGGACCGCAAGCATCGCCTGCCCCCGGTTCATCAGCCCCAGCATCGGCGCGAGCGCGTCGGCGAACTCGTCCAAATCGACGGCTCGCGGCACTATTGGTTCGAGAACCGCGGACCGGAAGTCACACTGATCGCCTTCATTGACGATGCGACGAGCCGCATCCAGCATGCCGCCTTCGTGACGTCGGAGTCGACATTCGACTACATGCGCGAGACGCAAGTCTATATCGAGCGCCATGGCCGCCCGATCGCGTTCTATTCCGACAAGCACGCGATCTTTCGGGTGAACAACCGCGAGGCCGCCGGCGGCGACGGAATGACGCAGTTCGGACGAGCGCTGAACGAGCTCAACATCGACATCATCTGCGCCAATAGCCCGCAGGCGAAAGGCCGCGTGGAGCGCTCGTTTGGGACGCTGCAGGACCGCCTGGTGAAGGAGCTGCGCCTTGCCGGCATATCCGACGCCGCTGGCGCCAACGCGTTCCTGCCGGCGTTCATGGCGCAATACAACGCGCGCTTCGGCAAACCGCCGCGCTCCGACCAAGACGCTCATCGTCCGAACCCAGCGCCGTCGCCGTTGCAGGATGTCTTCGCCTGGAAGGAGGAGCGCACGCTGACGAACAATCTGACGGTTCAGTATGACAAGGTGCTGTTCATGCTCGAGCCGAACGAGGTTACGCGTCCCCTCGCCCGCCAGCGCGTTACAATCGTCGATTATCCCGATGGGCGCATCTCCATCCGCCACAAAGGCCGCGACCTGCCCTATCGAACCTTCGACAAGCTTCAAAAGGTCAATCAGGCGGCGATCGTCGAGAACAAGCGGCTGGGCGAGGTTCTTGCCTATGTGGCCGCGAGACAAGCGGAACAGGCCGAGGGCCGCTCCAAGAAAGCTCCGCGGCGACAAGGGCAGGCGGAGCGCCACATGTTCAAGGTCAATTAAGCGCCGAGCGTGGCATTGATGCAGGAGTCGCAAGCGCGTCGCCACGACGGAGGCGATCGCTGATCAGAGATCAGCGGGTAGCTCAGCTCGATGGCGTTGGGCGCGTGGTTCGACGGAAGCCACACAATATCGTACGGAGTGCGATCGGGATCACTGGAAGGGTCGCGTTAAACGGTATTCATCACGCGAACTCTTTGCCGATCGCTATGACGTCAAAGCTTTCCTTATCGATCTCCTTTGGAGAAAAAAGCTTCGGATCCGTGTTGCGGACGACGTATAAGAAAGTTCTGACCCAGCGCATCAAGCCGCCGTCACACGCTTTGCGTCCTCCAAGAGAAGGAATGCCGCGGTGTTTGTCCGCAAGGCTACCCCATGCGACATTGAACGGAGCCAAGCCCTCTCCTCCCCGGCGATAGAAGACCGATGGCTGCGACCTCACCAAGCTTCTGGGAACAAAGGATTTGCCAGGAGTCTCTGGCGTCAAAGCCCAGCGACAGCCCGGACGCTTGGCGACGATCATTTCACCGACGTAGATACCAAGATCAAAAATAACGCTGTATCCGGGATGTTCCGGCGTCCATGATTTCGAGAAAAACGGGAAAAAATACTCGTTTTGATCGTCTTCGCCTAGGATTGCTCCACCATCCCGATCAGCCCAGCCGCTGACCGCTGACGCACCACTGGCATCCAGTGTTGCATCCACATTGAAAGATTGGCGCAGCCAATCTTGAAAATGGCGCAGACGCTCTTCTCGAACGCACTGAAAATAAGCGAAATTTTCTTGAACTTGACTGAGACTCTTCGGTCTCTTTTTGTTGGGACGGTCATAGAATGGATAGCCCGCCAGAGCTTGGTCGACCCGCGATTTCTTTGCCTTTCGGCTTTCGAACCAAATCAACATAGTTGAGCCGCCTTGGCCTCCCGGGGCATTCGTCGAATAAAGCCCGCGTCGGAGCGAAATTTCTTCGAATTTGCCGTCTTTGGCAAGGCCAGGTGCTCGGGTGAGCCGCTTGATCGCCCGCATGAAGTTGAGTCGCCTCAGGGAGGCCAAAAAAGCGGAATCATCAGGTTAGGCTGGGGCACAGCGGAGGTTCGCGGGTTCGTTCGAGCAGCGCGGCTGCGCTTGACCGAGAGGCTGCGCCGCGCTGCTCGAACCCGCAAGGTGCGGGGAGCGGCGAGGAGTGACATTTCAACTTTGCGCAGACAGCGCCATTTCTGAGTTGCGCTGACAAGGCCTGCCGCTCAATCTGGCCAGCGGTCTCCGCCTCGCCCGCGGGCGCCCTCGCCTACGCGCCGGATCAGGCGGGAGCGCTGCCGCGCGACCTCGCGCTGGCCTATGCCAGCGTGCTGAAGACGGCGCCAAAGCCCGCCAATCTTTACGAGCCGCGCTGGAGCGTCTGGGCGAGCTCCTTTGGCGGCTATTCCAATCTCGCCGGCGATCCTTGGGGCGCTGGAACGCACAACCTCTCGTCCAATCTCTTCGGCGTCGCCTCGGGCTTCGACTACCGGCCGACGCCGGGCGTGCTCTTGGGCTTCGCGCTTTCGGGCGGCGGCTCAGGCTTTGGCCTCGCGCAGGGACTGGGCGGCGGCCGCGGCGACTTTCTGCAAGCCGGCGTCTACGGCTCGACGCGGCTCAATCAGGCCTATGTCTCCGGCGCCTTCGCCTTCTCCAATCACTGGCTGACGCTCTCGCGCAGCGCGCCTATCGGCGACGCGCTTTCGGTGGGCTATTCCGCGCAGGACTATGCCGGACGCATCGAGGCGGGCTTTCGGCTGACAAGCGCCTTGGCGGGCCTCTCGCCTTACGTCGCCGGACAAAGGCCGCGCGGCCTATGCGTACGACTGGGTGAGCGATCCGACGCTCGCGGCCGCCTTCGCGCTGCTGCCGGGCGCAAGCTTCACGGTCGAAGGCGCGAGGCTTGGCCGCAACGCGGCGCTCGTCTCGCTCGGACCGGAGCTGCGTATTGGCCCCGCCGCGCTCTTCGTCAAATTCGACGGCGGATTCGCCGACCGCGGCCAGACCTAATTCGGCCGCGCGGGGCTGCGCTACGAATGGTGAGCCCATCGAGGCGCGTTGTTCTCCCTGCCCCGGCCTCTTGCGTCGCACGCGCGGGGGCAAGTCTCAGGAATTTGAAGTTAGCTTCGTCCGGAAGCAATTTCGGCCTTGCCAGCGGCGGCCCGTTGTCGGCTTGAGCTTCGATCGGACGAATTCTGTCGGCGCCTTCTTCGCGCCCTTCGCGCCTTGGCGGCGACCTCTTGGCGAGGGGCCGCTGCGCCGATGACCGACAGGCGCCGCCGCGTGGCGCGAGCCCCAAGCTCCGGGGACGCCGCCCATGACATTTCCGATGAGCGCGAACAGCGACTTGTCTATCGAGCTCTGACAAAGTCGACCGCCATGAGAACGTCACGCGCTTTCGTCGTCCCGTGCTTGGCGCCAATAGCGTTCCCTCTGCGCCCCGCCCAGCGGCGGCCATATGCTTCGATCCACGTCCGGTGGGACAACGCTTTCCCGATCGTTCGACATCTGCTCTCGCTGGAGCCCGACCTCCATCCGCCGCGCTGGCGCTATCGCGATTATCCCGATCCCGCGGCGCTTGCGGCGCTGAAGGGCGTCGCCGTCCCCGATCTAATGCGTCTGCCGTCAGCTTGAGCGCTCTCGGAGCCGCGCTGCGCCCTGGCGCCCTGCTGACAGGCCCCGGGAAATCACACAGACGATGAATTTTGAGGATTTCCCGCCCACGGCGCCGCCAGCGCTGCTCTCGATTTTTTTATGCCCCAATCAAGAAACCGCACGAAAAGCGCTGGCCAGGGAGGCGCCTTTTCTGCTATATGCGTCTCGGCGCGGGACTATATGGCATTCCACCGGCACAATCCCAGTCTCCGAAGCTGGCGTCTCTTGAGACGCTGGCGGATGGCGCTTGGGCGCACTGCGTATGACATAGCAGTCTTGCCGTTTGTGGCGGAGACGAGCAGGTAGACATGAGCAAAGGTAAGGATTTCCGGGGACCTCGGAAACGCGGCTTCGACGACGACGGTCCCTTTAATTATGATTCCCCGCGGCCGAGCCGGCCGCCGAGATCACCCTTCGGCGGCGGCGGTTTTCCCGACATGCCTCAGCCCTCCGCCAACGAGCCGGCGATCGACGCCGTCGTGAAATGGTTCAAGAGCGATAAGGGGTTCGGTTTCGTCGAGCTCGGCAACGGCACGGGGGACGCGTTCCTGCACATCGGCGCCGTTCAGGCCGCGGGGCACGACTCGCTGCCTCCCGGCGCGAAGCTCAAGGTCAATGTGGCGAACTCCGCCAAGGGCCAGCAGGTCTCGCGCGTGCTCGAGGTCGATCTCTCGAGCGCCGCCGAGCAGCCGCGTCCGCGCTTTAGCGACGGTCCCCGTCCGCCGCGGCGGCAGGCGCCCGACCCCTCGACCGCTGTAACAGTGGCCGGCAAGGTCAAATGGTTCGACGAGGCCAAGGGCTTCGGCTTCGTCCAATCGAACGACGGCGGCAAGGACGTGTTCGTCCACATCTCGATCCTGCCCGCCTCCGGCGTGAGCCGCCTCATGGAGGGCCAGCCGGTGACCATGCAGGTCGTCGACACCGCCAAGGGACGCGAGGCGCTCTCGATCGCGGTCGAGTGAGCGCGCCGAAACCTGAGGGCTCGGGGAAGACCGTTCCTCCCCGAGCGTTTCTTTAGCCAGTTCCCTGATCAGGCGCTCCGCGAAGAAATCGTGACGAAGGCCGAATTTCAAACCGAAATTGCCTGCCTTCGCGCCGAAATCAAAGACGCGAAATTCACGATTTTCCAATGGGTCATTGGCGCGATCGGCTTCCAAACCGTTGTTATCGTTAGCGCCGTTATCGCGGTTGCAAAGATTCACTGAGGCTTTCACGACGCGGCGGTCGCCGGCCGTCGCGAGAGCGTGGACGCGGCTCGACGCCGCCCTCCTTAAGGGAATAGGCGATGACCATATCGCGCCTCATCGGCATCATGGCGGCGCTGCGCACGCCCGGGACCGGCTGTCCGTGGGACCTGGCGCAGACCTCGCGCACCATCGCCCCCTATGCGATCGAGGAAGCCTATGAGGTCGTCGACGCCATCGAGCGCGGCGACGCGGAGGATATCAAGGACGAGCTCGGCGACCTGCTCCTGCAGGTCGTGTTCCATGCGCGGCTGGCGCAGGAGGCCGGCGACTTCGCCTTCGAGGACGTCGTAGGCGCCATTTGCGACAAGATGGTGCGCCGCCATCCGCACGTCTTTGGGCTTGCCGCCGCCGACGATCCCGAGGCGGTCACGCTGCGCTGGAGCGAGGTCAAGGCCGCCGAGAAAGCGGCGCGCCACGCCGCGCGCGGCGAGCCCCAGCCTTCGAGCCTGCTCGACGGCGTGCCGAAGCCCCTGCCCGCTTTGACGCGCGCGGTGAAGCTCCAGGAGAAGGCCGGCAAGGTCGGCTTCGACTGGCCCAGCGCCCGCGAGGTGCTGGACAAGATCCGCGAGGAGACCGCGGAGGTGGAGGCCGAGCTCGCGCAGGAGCCCGGCGCCCCGACGTCGCAGGCGCTATTCGAGGAGGTGGGGGACCTGCTGTTCGTTGTCGCCAATCTCGCGCGCAAGACCGGCGTCGATCCGGAACAGGCGCTGCGCGCCGCCAATGCGAAGTTTGAGCGGCGGTTCCACCACATCGAGGCGCGGCTCGCCGAAGGCGGACGCTCGCCCGCGCAAGCCACGCTGGAGGAGATGGAAGCGCTTTGGGTGGAGGCGAAGCGTTCCGAGAGGGCATTGGGCGACGTCTCGAATTGATCGCGTCCGAGGCGCCTTGCCAGCGCTGTGGCGGATGGCCACGCGGGAGAGCTTCGTCGTCTTCATCCTAGCGCTTCGCAGCCGGTCTTCCCAGACAGGGAATTTCTCGCTTTTAAATAGGAAAAGCTGAATTTGCGCCAGTCATCCGAGCGACTTGCCCAGCAATCACGAGAGGCGCCATATGCCGCAATCCCGACATGAACCTAAGCGAATTCTTTCCGTCGGTCCCAAATTGAAACGTTAGCCGATCTTTAAGTTAAGCTCACCTTTATCATGAGGTCATGATTACAACAACATGACTTTGAAGTGATATGCGCCTAAACTTAATGTGTAACATGAGCGCTTGGTCCAAGCGCGCGTCCGCCAAAATGGCGCGCGGTGATCAGCCCTCATCCGTTGAAAACAGCTTAAGCACGATGACCCCAGCGACGATCAGGCCGATTCCCAGGAGCTCTCCGAGCCCGAGCGTCTGACGGTAAACCACCCATCCGACGGCGGAAATTAGCGCCACGCCGACCCCGGACCACACCGCGTAGGAAACGCCGATGGGAATGGCGCTCTGGGTCAGCGACAGGAAATAGAACGCCGCGCCGTAGCCCGCGACGACGACGACCGACGGCCAAAAATGGCGAAAGCCCTCGGTGGCCTTGAGCGCGCTTGTGGCGACGACCTCCGAGACAATGGCGATGGAGAGATAGAGCCACGGCATCGACAGTTCTCGTTGACCTTTTGCGGCATATATCAAATGCGCGCCGGCCCCTTCTCGCGAAGCGGGCCGGGAAACGCAACCCCTCAAGGAGCCTTCACCTATGGACGCCCGCGCCCCGAGCCTCATCCGCGAGCAAGCCTATATCGACGGCCGCTGGGTCGAGGCCGAAAGCGGCGCGAAATTTGCCGTGCGCGACCCTGCGACGGGCTTCGTCCTGGGCCATGTCCCCGACATGGGCGGCGCCGAGACGCGGCGCGCGGTCGACGCCGCTGCGCGCGCCCTGCCCGCTTGGCGCGGCGCGTCCGCCAAGGAACGCGCGCAAATCCTGCGGCGCTGGTTCGAGGCCGTCCTGTCCGAAAAGGAGGCGCTGGCGGCGATCATCACCGCGGAACAGGGCAAGCCGATGGTCGAGGCGCGCGGCGAGATCGCCTATGGCGCGTCTTTTCTCGACTGGTTTGGCGAGGAGGGCCGGAGAGTCTACGGCGACGTGATCCCCTCGCCCGCCCCCGACCGACGGCTTTTGGCGATCAAGCAGCCGATCGGCGTCGCGGCGGCGATCACGCCCTGGAATTTCCCTTCAGCCATGCTTACGCGCAAGGTCGGCGCGGCGCTCGGCGCGGGTTGCACGATGGTCGTCAAGCCCGCCGAGCAGACGCCGTTTTCGGCGCTGGCGCTCGCGGCCCTCGCCGAGCGCGCGGGCGTGCCCGCAGGCGTCGTCAATGTCGTCACCGCCAAGGACCCAGTCCCGGTCGGCCTGGAGCTCACGCAAAACCCGCTCGTGCGCAAGCTGAGCTTCACGGGCTCAACCGAGGTCGGCAAGATTCTGTTGCGGCAGGCGGCGTCGAACGTGCAGAAATGCTCGATGGAGCTGGGCGGCAACGCGCCCCTGATCGTGTTCGACGACGCCGATCTCGATCGCGCGGTCAAGGGCGCGATTGCGACCAAATACCGAAATTGCGGGCAGACCTGCATCTCGGCCAACCGCATTCTGGCGCAGGCGAGCATTGCGGAAAGCTTCGCCGAGCGGCTCGCGCATGCGGCGGCTGGGCTTCAGGTCGGCAGCGGCCGCGAAGAAGGCGTCTCGGTCGGCCCGCTCATCGAGGAGGCCGCCGTCGAGAAATGCGAGCGCCATATTTCGGACGCGATCGAGCGCGGCGCAAAGCTGTTGACGGGCGGCGGGCGCCATGCGCGTGGCGGCTTGTTCTTCCAGCCGACCGTGCTCGCGGACGTGCATGAAGATGCGCTGATCTGCCGGGAGGAGACGTTCGGGCCCGTCGCGCCGGTGATCGCTTTCGCGGACGAGGCGGAGGCGATCCGCTTGGCCAATGCGACGCCCTATGGGCTCGCCGCCTATTTTTACAGCCGCGACATCGCCCGCGTCTTCCGCGTCGCCGAGGCGCTGGAGGCCGGCATGGTCGGCGTCAACGAGACGCTGATCACGACGGAAATCGCGCCGTTTGGCGGCGTGAAGCATTCGGGGCTCGGGCGCGAGGGCTCGCGCTACGGGATCGAGGACTATCTCGAGATCAAATACGTGTGCCTTGGCGGGATGTGAGCTCGACTGGTCCAAACGCCGCCCAGCGCCGCCCCTCGCCGGCCGCCTCGCCTACGCCAAATACGCCAGTGCGGCTCGATCGGACGCGGAGACGAAGATGGGAAAGCCTACCCAGGCCGACGCCGAAGCGGCGGTGAGAACGCTGATCGAGTGGGCTGGCGACGATCCCGATCGCGAAGGCCTCGTCGACACGCCGGCGCGCGTCGCGCGATCCTATCGCGAGCTTTTTGCCGGCTACGAGGACGATCCGCGCGACGACCTCAAGCGCACTTTCACCGAGGTCGGCGGCTATGACGAGCTCGTGGTGCTGAAGAACATTCGCGTCGTGAGCTTTTGCGAGCACCACATGCTGCCCGTGATCGGGCGCGCGCATGTCGGCTATCTGCCGACGAACCGCGTCGTCGGCATCTCGAAGCTCGCCCGCGTGGTCCAGGGCTTCGCCCGACGCCTGCAAATCCAGGAGAAGCTCACGGCCGAGATCGCCGAAGCCATCCAGGATATCCTCGAGCCGCATGGCGTTGGCGTCGTGATCGTCGCCGAGCACAGCTGCATGACGCTGCGCGGCGTCAACACGCTCGACTCGACGCTGACGACGAGCCGTCTGCTCGGCGTCATCCGCGAGGATTTACGCACGCGCGAGGAGTTTCTGAGCCTCGTGCGGGGGGCTTAGCGCTTGTCCGGAAACAATTGCTGCGGTTCGGCGCGGCGGCCCTGGTCGACGCGGCCCGAAGTCCGAGGAATTCCGTCGTCGCCTGCTTTGTTTAGCGCCTTTGTGGTGATTTTTCACCACAAAGTTGCAAACGACACGAAGAATGGCCGCCTCATATGCGCCGCCTGGCGCGCCCCAAGTTTCCTTTGCGCCAAAGCTTGCGGGCCTTCGAATATCCTCCGCTCCCCCTTCTCCGCTCAGGAGGAAGAGCGCCTCCCTGCACAAGAAGATTGAAATTCGGCCGGAGCCCTGTCTATGTGCCTGCGCGGGGAGACGCGGGGAGAGCGCAAGATGATGCTTAGGCCACTCGATAAGCAAATTGTGAAAAGCTGGTATCAGCATCTGGCCGAGCCTCATATCGCTAAACTATCCGGAAGAGTGCTGCGCACGACGGGGCCGAGAATTGCAGTCGTCGGAAACTGCCAGAGTTACAGCACGGCCTACGCCATGAAGCTGATGCTTCCCGCGGCGCGCGTCGATCACTTTCCCATCATCAGCGGCGCGCGTTTGAGCATTCGGGTCCTAGCTGAAACCCTCGCGACCTACGACTTCATCTTTGCGCATGACTTCCCGAGCGGCTTCATCCCCGGCGGGGGGCTCGCCGAGCTGCGCCAAAGGCTGCCTCGGATCGCCTTCCTTCCACAGATCGCCTTCTCAGCGTTCCACCCCGACTGCATTTATGTCGGCGAAAACGCCGCCGCGCCGCAGGTTTTCTCACCGCTCGGCGCCTATCATTCCGCTCTCGCCGTCTTCGCCTTCCGTGCGGGACTGTCGATCGAAGAAGCCAATGCGCTCTTCAACGACAACGTTTTCGCGGCGCTCGGCTACTATAATTTTTGGAACGACGCCTGCCGCGAGCTCATCGCGATCAACAAGGAGAGTTTCGATTTCGACTTGAGCGCAGAATTGTCGAGCTGGGGCCGGCGTGGCGTGTTCATGTACACCATCAACCATCCAAAGCCGTTCGTGATGATCGACGTCGCCAAGGCGCTGCTCTCGCGTGCCGGGTTGCAGATTCAAGATATCGACACAGATTACTATATGATCGATGATTTTATTGACCTTAATCAGCCAATATTTCCCATTTATCCGCCGATCGGCGCTCATTACGGCGTCAAAGGCAGCTATACGTTCAGGCTGACATCGCGGCATCTCGTCAGGAATCTGTCTGACTACCTGACATTGCCGCAATTTATATTCTCTTGCTACAAAAAATACAAAGAGTGCGTCCCCGCGGTCCTCGGCAACCCGCGCGTCGACGCCTGGCTGGCCGATTGCGGCGTGCGCGACCAGATCGTGTCTTTGGCGCGCAGCAACCTCGCAGCCGGGCTCGCGCCGGTGCGCTAGCGGGGGGCCGAGGACCGGCCGGCCCGAAGCGCCTACTCGCTCCCGCCGTTCAAATCCTCCGGCCGCGGCTGCAACATGATGTTGTAGCCGGCGTCGACATGGGAAATCTCGCCGGTCACGCCGCCCGACAGCTCGGACAGAAAATAGAGGGCGGAGCCGCCGATCTCGTCGAGCGTGATCATGCGCTTCAATGGGCAGTGCGCCTTCTGGAAGGCGCCCATCGCCCGCGCCCCGGTGATCCCCGCCCCGGCCATGGTGCGCACCGGGCCGGGGGAAATCGCGTTGACGCGGATGCCTCGGGCGCCGAAATCGGCCGCGAGATAGCGCACCGAAGAGTCGAGCGCGGCCTTGGCCACGCCCATCACATTGTAGTTCGGCATGACATGCGTGCCGCCGTCGAAGCTCACCGTCAGCATGGTCCCGCCGTTCTTCATGAGCGAGGCGGCGCGGCGCGCGCCCTCGGTGAAGGAGAAGGCGGAGATGACCAGGGTGCGGATGAAATTCTCGCGGCTTGTGTCCGCGTAAAGGCCCTTGAGCTCGCTCTTGTCGGAATAGCCGATCGAGTGAACATAGAAGTCGAGCTCGCCCCACTCATATTCCAGGCGCGCGAAGGCGTCGTTGACGGTGGCGACGTCCTCCACGTCGCAGGGCAGCACGATCCTGGCGCCGAGCTCGTCGGCGATGGGGTTGACCCGCTTGAGGATCTGCTCGCCTTGATAGGTCAGCGCCAGCTCGGCGCCGTGCTGCGCCAGGATGCGCGCGATGCCGTAGGCGATCGAATGATCATTGGCGATCCCCATCACGAGACCGCGTTTACCTTTCATTAAACCTGTTGCGACGCTCATTCGTGCTCCCTTTGACGCCCGCCATTCGGGCCGGTCGCGGCGTCCCCCATCCGACCCTCGCTTCGCGAGGGCCACCTTCTCCCGCAAGCGGGAGAAGGGGCGCCCCTGATATTCGTTTCGTTACCGAACCCCGGAGTTTCGTGGATTCCAGCTTGAATGATTCGGCGCCTCCCTTCTCCCACGGAGTGGGAGAAGGTGGCCCGCCGCAGGCGGGTCGGATGAGGGCGGCGCAGCTCCTGCCCCGCGCCTCATGCGTCCGGGTGCTTAAACACCAGCGTGGCGTTGGTGCCGCCGAAGCCGAAGGAGTTCGACAGCGCCGCTCGGATCGAGACATTGTCGCGGCGCTCGCGCAGGATCGGCATGTCGGCGAATTCGGGATCGAGCTCCTCGATGTGGGCGCTCTTGCATATGAAGCCGCGCCTCATCATGAGCAGCGAATAGATCGCCTCCTGCACTCCGGTCGCGCCGAGCGAATGGCCGGTGAGCGACTTTGTGGCCGACAGCGGCGGGCATTTCTCGCCCGAGCCGAACACCTCGCGCAGCGCCTCGATCTCCTTGATGTCGCCGACCGGCGTCGAGGTTGCGTGCGGGTTGATGTAGTCGATCGGCGTCTTCACGGTCGCCAGCGCCTGGCGCATGCAGCGCACCGCGCCCTCGCCCGAGGGGGCCACCATGTCGAAGCCGTCGGAGGTCGCGCCGTAGCCGACGATCTCGGCGTAGATCTTCGCGCCGCGCGCCTTGGCGCGCTCATATTCCTCGAGCACCAGCACCCCCGCCCCGCCGGCGATCACGAAGCCGTCGCGGTTCTTGTCGTAGGCGCGGGACGCCGTCCCCGGCGTGTCGTTGTAAGAGGACGACATCGCGCCCATGGCGTCGAACAGCACCGAGAGCTCCCATTCGAGCTCCTCGCAGCCGCCAGCGAAGATCATGTCCTGCTTGCCCCACTGGATCAGCTCATAGGCGTTGCCGATGCAATGGTTCGAGGTCGCGCAGGCCGAGGAGATCGAGTAGTTGACGCCCTTGATCTTGAACCAGACCGCGAGCGTCGCCGAGGCCGTCGACGCCATCGCCTTCGGCACGGCGAAGGGACCGACGCGCTTCGGCCCCTTGTCGCGCGTAATATCGGCGGACTCCGCGATGACGCGCGCCGACGGGCCGCCTGAGCCCATCACGATGCCGACGCGCTCGTCCGAGATCTCCGCGGGGCTGAGCCCCGCGTCGGCGATGGCCTGCTCCATGGCGACGTGATTCCAGGCGGTTCCGGCCGCGTGGAAGCGCATGGCGCGGCGGTCGACGACCTTGCTGGCGTCGAGCTTGGGCATTCCGTGCACCTGGGAGCGGAAGCCGAGTTCGGCGTATTTTTCGGCCCGCACGATGCCGGATTTGGCCTCGCGCAGGGAAGCCGCGACCTCGTCTACATTGTCGCCGATCGACGACACGATGCCCATTCCGGTGACGACGACTCGTCTCATGTTTCTCTCCCTTCGGGAAGCGAGTAGCGAATGGCGAATAGCGAATAGATCGCCCTTCGCCCAAATTTCGCTATTCGCTACTCCCTACTCGCTACTCGCTCTTCGCTTCAGGCCGCTTCGCTCTTGGCAAGTCCGACGCGCAAGTCCTTCGCCTCATAAATGCGGGCTCCATCGGCGGCCACCCAGCCGTCGGCGATGCCGAGCACGAGCTTGCCCTTGAAGATTCGCTTGAAGTCGACACTATAAGTGACTGTTTTCACGGTGGGTCGCACTTGACCTGAAAATTTCACCTCGCCGACGCCGAGCGCCATGCCGCGTCCGGGATTGTCGAGCCAGGCGAGGTAGAACCCGACCATCTGCCACAGGGCGTCGAGGCCGAGGCATCCGGGCATGACGGGATTGCCCTTGAAGTGGCAATCGAAGAACCACAGGCTCGGCTTGATGTCGAGCTCGGCGCGCATGTAGCCCTTGCCGTGCTCGCCGCCCTCCTCGAAAATCTCGGTCACGCGATCGAACATGAGCATCGGGGGCAGCGGCAGCTGCGCATTGCCGGGACCGAACAGCTCCTCGCGGCCGCAGGCGAGCAGATCTTCATAGCCGAATGAGGAGCGACGTTCGCTCATTATCTTTCTTCCTTTTTTCGAGCTTTCGCCAGCTTCAAGGGCGCGTCGCGAATTTCGTAACATAGAGCGAAGGCGCCGGCAAAGAGGCTGTGGCGGGCCGGCTCACGATTTGAAATGGTCGCGGTAGTTTTTGACGTAGGCCTCTGCCAATGCGCAGAAGCCGCGGAGGTTTTCCACTTTCTGCGGCGGCGCGCCGAACTTGAGGATGCGCCCCGAGGTTGGGTCGAACTCGGCCGTCATCATGTGGATCGCGTGTGCGCCAAGCTCGCGGTAGCTCTCGAACTGCGACTCGGTGAACCACTGATTGAGCGTGCTGTCGTGCGGGAATTTCGGATTCGCCGCGGCATAGGCGCGAATGTCGGCGGGGCTGTCGTGGTAGATTCCGGGCTTGATGTAGACAATCGTTCCCGGCTGGGCGCCGGCCTCAGGATAGGCGATACGGCCCACGGCGCAATATACGCCAGATTTTGGGACGCCGGGGTCGCGCTTGCGCACTTCCACATGGTCGAACTCGATCTTCACGCCGAGATCGATGAATATCTTGCGCAGCGCATTTCCCAAGTCTTCGAGAGAGCACTCCGGGTCTTCGCCCGCGTCGCTGACGACGATTGTGTGGCAGCGTCGGCGGACCATCTCGTAAAGGCCGAGATTCTCGAAGTGGCCGCCGTCTGAGAGGTAGACGAATGTGTCCGTCTCGTTGGTTCGACCCAATATCTCCTGAAGGAACAACCGCCAGCCTTTGCGCGGTCCATCATTCCTCCAGTCTGTGGCGTCCTCGGCGCCGCGAGGGTTCCCAAGCCAAGCGCCGAGCCGGACATTGAAGATCGCCATGATGAAGGCGGTGAGCGACGATGAATGGTAGCCCCAGTTCGTCGAGACCGCCGCGCCTGAGAGCGACATCGCCGTTCCGAGCGAGATGCCGCCTCCGTACTCGGTCGTGGGGCGGTAGCCGACCAAATGACCCCCGCAATGGAGCGGGCTGCAGATGAAAGCGTTGGCTTTGCGCTCTTGCCAGGCGGTGTTCTTCGTCGCCGTGAGGTTCAAAGTCATGTTTACGACATGGAAGGGACCTTTCAGGAGCTTTGTCGCCAGCTCTCGAAAGCCGGCCTGGGCCATCGGGATATTGTCGCTCTCGGCGAAGCCGTCGAAAGGATTGCGGTCCTCGCGCTTCAAGCCGGTCACCTCGGCGATGTTCGACGCGCCGAGAAACGCCCGAATCAGCCGATTACGATACATTGCATTCAGAGAAAAGTAATTCACGTTGACGAGGAGTGAGGCGGCCCCGGAAAACACCAGGATCCCCACAAAAGTCGAGGAGACCCAAAGAAAGCGTGCCCACGCGGCCCACGCCTGGCCGTCGCCGGAGGTCAGGAGCGGCGCTGAAAGATCAACCGGCGCAAGCGCGCGGGTCGCGTCGTCGAGATCCCATCCTGCGACCACGGTGGAGGACCAAAGCACAAGGGCGTTCGTGCCTTCCGCAATCCATACCCAGAGACAAACGATGAAAAGAAGGGAGGCGAGGTCGATCAGCCGCGCCGTGGTCAGCTGAGCGCCCCTCAGTGGCTTGTCCGCCGCCCCGGTGAGAGGACTCGCTCCGAGCAGGCTGCTCGTGATACCGGATCCCCCCGTCGTCACGATCAAGAACAGATAATGTTCGATCGAGTCGAAATAAGCAGCTCCTAGAATGACCAACCATGAAATGGACAGCCAAGCGAGCGCGACTGCGCCGAACCATCCCATGGCGCGTGCATACCATTCCCGCGTGCGATCGCCCGACTTGTCCAGAATGAGGCTCGTCAGCGCCGAATAGGCGATTTGCCCAGCGAGAAACGCAAGAAGCAGCCAGGGGACGCCGTAAACCGCATCGAACTGCTGCTGATAGCTCGCGCCGAGAGCACGCAGCTTCAGCCCACCCCAGATTGCGACGCCAGTAATCGCTCCCGCCGCGGCCTGGGCCAACAGACCGAATTGGAAAATCCTCCAGCTCTCATACTCCTCGCCCATCCGCAATCTGTATTTCTTTGCATTGCGGATGCTCTGAAGGAAGCTAAAACCAGTCCCCGCTCTGAACGAGGAGTCGCCCCGAGGGCCGAAGAAGGGAGACAGCAGGTGGATTATGGCGAAAATCCACGCGCTGAAAACCGCCCACAAGAACAATGTGTGAAGATTCACCTCCGCATCGACCGGTAATACTTCGATCTGGCAAGTAAAAAGCAACGCCGAGAGCAGAATTGGCGTCAGCACGTGAAGACGGAAGGCGCTGTCGTCAATTGCGCTGATGCTGGCTCTAGAACGATTGGCGGCGGCCGTCGCCAAGCCATAGAGAAGGGAAAGAGATCCGAATAGGGCAAGAGAAGCGCTAATCGAGGCTCGGCCTACGCCGTCGCAAGGAGCAGCATTGTTCCACAAGATTAGGAGCGCTTCCACGAGCCGCGGCAGAATGAGGAACGCCGCCATCATAGGGAAAAACACCAGCCAGTTCAGAACTGTATTGCGCACCCAGGTTGCGACGACCGTCCAACTGTCCGGCGACGCTGCGCCAGCCTTCGGAGTGATGAACGTCTGTGTCTTGCGCAGCTCGCGAAGTGGGCCCGGCTCCTCCCCCCTGCCGCCCAGCGCGGCCTCGATTTTCTGAAAAACATCGGATTCTCCGCCCTGGAGAAAATCCCCAATCGTTGCGCGGTTCGTCGCGACACGGGTTGTCCAGGCCGTTAGCCATGCCCCGATATATCCGCCCCCCGACACGGTCGAGAGATAGTGAAATTGCGAGAGCAGCCTGCGGCGGGCCAGCCCTTGCAAAACGCCGAGGGCGAACGCCGCGCTCCGAATGCCTCCTCCAGAGAGGCAGAGCGCGGTTTGTCCCGGCTGCTCGTCCTTGGTTTTGAGAGCATGCACACTTGCCGCGTGAAGCTGTGCAAGACGAAGGTCAAGCTCGATCTCCTTACCCTCCTCGCTCAACCCTCTCCAATCGCTCGCAAAGGCGGCGCTCAGCTCGTTTTGCCGGTTTGAAGAAAGCGCACGCCAACCGGGTGTCAGCCGGCGTCTCGCCTCGACATATTTGTCAAGGCGAGACGGATAACGACGCAGGTCCATGATCGGGTGGTGAATCTGATTGAATTCCTCGATCAGCACCTCGCCCGTCACCGCGGGCTCCGGCTGAGGATTCTTCTTTGACAACTGAGACCTCCGCGAGAAAGCAATGAGCGGGGGACGTATTTGCACATGACTGCAGCAGAGTTCAGCGCGACGAGCATCCTGTCAAGCGGATATCTCCTAAATGAGTCTGATCGCACCGGACTCCGAAGCGCCATTGTTTGCGCCACACGCATGCCCTATTCCGAAAGCCGTGGCGCGAGCCTCCCCGAAATCGGCGCATAAGCAATGTCCAGTTCGCCCAAAATCATCGTCTTCGATTCCGGCCTCGGCGGCCTCACCGTCTTCGCCGAGGTGGCGAAGCTGCGCCCTTGCGCCGACTATCTCTATTGCGCCGACGACGCCGCCTTCCCCTATGGTGCCTGGGCCGAGCCAGAGCTCGTCGCCCGCATCCTCAAGGTAATGGAGCAGCTTATCGCCTCCTTTGCGCCCGATCTCGTCGTCCTCGCCTGCAACACCGCCTCGACCCTCGCTTTGCCCGCCCTGCGCTCGCGCTGGCCGCATCCGCCTTTCGTCGGCACCGTGCCCGCCATCAAGCCCGCCGCCCAAATCTCGAAGACGAACCTCATCTCGGTGCTCGCGACGCCCGGCACCGTCGCGCGCGACTACACCCAAAAGCTCATCGACGACTTCGCCGGCGATTGCGCCGTCAAGCTCGTCGGCTCGAAGCATCTCGCCCGCTACGCCGAGCGCCACATGCACGGCGGCGCGGTCGCGGACGCCGATATTTGGGCGGAGATCGCCCCCTGCTTCGTCGAAGACGGCGACGGGCGCACCGACGTCATCGCGCTCGCCTGCACGCACTATCCGCTGCTGCTGGAGCGGTTCCGCGCGCTCGCGCCGTGGGAGGTTTCCTGGATCGATCCCGCGCCGGCGATCGCCCGCCGCGCCAACCAAATGCTGCTCGGCGGCTTCGGCGCCGCGTCAGGCCTGGCCGCGCCGGGGCTTCGGCGCGCGGTCTTCACGAGCGGCAAAGCGCCGGGCGAAGCGCTCGCGGAGGTTCTCAGCCGCTACGGTCTCTTGTCCGCCCCGTTCTTAACGTCGGCGTCAAAATAAAAGCGTCCGCGCAGCGTTAAGCCGCGCGAACGCGAAGGTCGCCAAAAGATTCACGCCTGCGCGTTCTGATTCGCCGCCGCGGCGGCCTGGGCCTGCTGCTGGTAAAGGCCGACGAAATCGATCGGGTCGATGAACAGCGGCGGGAAGCCGCCGTCGCGGGTGGCGTCGGCCACGATCTGGCGCACGAAGGGGAACAGCAGCCGCGGGCATTCGATCATCAGGATCGGATGCACCTGCTCCTGCGGAATGTTGGTCAGGCGGAACACTCCCGCATATTCGAGGTCGAGCTTGAACAGCAAGTTCGGCCCCTCCTCGCCCGCCTTGGCGTCGAGCGTCAGCGCGACCTCGAAATCCGTCGGCGCGAGCTGCTTGAACTTGACGTTGACCTGGATGCCGATGTTCGGCTGCTTCTCCTGCGGACCGAGCGAGCGCGGGGCGTGGGGGTTCTCGAAAGAGAAATCCTTGAGATATTGCGCCAGCGCGTTGAGCATCGGCGCGCCCTGTTGCGCCTGCCCCGCGTCGCCGCCGTTGCCGTTGCCTTCCGCCATCGTTCGTCCTCCAAGAATAGCCAAAATCCCGGCAAAGCCTCGCGCCGCGCCGCAATTTGGCGCCTCGCCTAACACGACTGGCCGGGCGCGACAAGGCGCGCGAAGGCCGCTATTGCGGCAAAAAATTCAGCGCGACGCCATTGATGCAGTAGCGCAGCCCGGTCGGCGGCGGACCGTCGCTGAACACATGGCCGAGATGGGATCCGCAACGGCTGCAATGCACCTCCGTGCGCACCATGAAATGGCTGTCGTCGGCCCGCGTCTCCAACGCGCCCGGCAGCGGATCGAAGAAGCTCGGCCAGCCCGTGCCGCTCTCGAATTTTGTGCTCGAGGCGAACAGAGGCTGGTCGCAGCCGGCGCAAGAGAACGCCCCGGCGCGCTTCTCGCGCAGGAGCGCGCAGCTGCCGGGGCGCTCGGTGCTCTGCTCGCGCATGACCTGATATTGGTCTGGCGTGAGCCGCGCGCGCCATTCCTCCTCGGTGCGCGTCACGGGGAAAACTTTGGGGTCTGTCATCTCGAGCTCTCCTGAGCGCCGCGGCGCCCGATCGCGTCCTCGCGCGCCGCGGCTTGCTGTAGGCGGCCCTAAATCGCTGGCTGCGCTTGAGCGGGACTTCTTGAGACGAAGATAATTTCAAAATCTTCCGAAACCTATCTAAGGGATCGGAGCGAAACAGTTTTTTGCGCCGGGAAAAAGCTTCCCGTCGGCGCGCGAAAAAGCGGACGGGCGAAGTCCGCGCGGCGTCGCGGGTTTCGGTGCAGCGGCGCCGCAATCGAGGCCCGCGCGCGGGCGGAGCGCGCTATTCCTCGCCGCCGGCCTTGGCCGGCTTCAACACGACGGGACGCAACAGGAAAGACGGAACGTGGTCGCCCATGCCGATCACCGGCGGACCGTCATCCTCTTGCGGCCTCGGCCGCCGGCGCTCGTTGTAAGCGTGCGAGCGCGAAAGGCGCGGCTGCTCGGCTTCGACATGACGGCGTGGCGCGCGCGGCGCTTCGACGGGGCGGATTCCCCGCGGCGCGGGCTGAGCCTCCGCGACCGGCGCAGGAGCTCTTCCGCCGCGCCCGCCGCGGCCAAAACCCCGGTCGCGCCCGTGGCGCCGGTCGTGGCCGTGCGTCGGCTCAGCGGGTGGCGGCAGCTCGGAGGGCAACGGCCCGTCCCACTCAACCGCCTTGCCAATCAGGTTTTCGATCTGATCGACATATTTCTTGTCCTCGGGCGTCACCAGCGTGATCGCCGCCCCCGACCGCCCTGCCCTGCCCGTGCGGCCGATGCGGTGGACATAATCCTCGCTGTGCGTCGGCACGTCGAAGTTGAAGACGTGGCTCACGTCGGGGATGTCGAGGCCTCGCGCCGCGACGTCCGAGCAGACGAGCAGCGAGACATCGCCGTTCTTGAACGCGTCGAGCGAAGCCATGCGCGCCATCTGGTCCATGTCGCCGTGCAGGGCGCCGGCGGAGAAGCCGTGCTTCTCCAGCGAGCGGTGCAGGATGGCGACGTCCCGCTTGCGGTTGCAGAAGATGATCGCGTTCTTGAGACTCTCCGTCCCGCGGATCAGGCGGCGCAGCGTCTCGCGCTTCTCGGCGTGGCCGTGCGAGGCGACGAGGGTCTGACGGATCGTGGCCGCCGTCGTCGAGGGCTTGGCCACCTCGACGCGCACGGGATTGTGCAGAAACGCCTCGGTGAGCCGCGTGATCTCGGGCGGCATGGTGGCCGAGAAGAACAGCGTTTGGCGCGTGAACGGCACGAGCTTGCAGATGCGCTCGATGTCGGGGATGAAGCCCATGTCGAGCATGCGGTCGGCCTCGTCGATGACGAGGACCTCGATGCCCGTCAGCAGCAGCTTGCCGCGGTCGAAAAAGTCGAGCAGCCGGCCGGGCGTCGCGATGAGCACGTCGGCGCCGCGCATGATCTTGGCTTCCTGGTCGCCGAAGGCGACGCCGCCGATGAGCAGCGCGACGTTGAGCTTATGATTGCCGCCATATTTGATGAAGGCTTCCTCGACCTGCGCGGCGAGCTCGCGGGTCGGCTCCAAGATCAAGGTCCGCGGCACGCGGGCTCGGGCGCGGCCCTGTTCGAGGCGGCAGAGCATGGGCAGGGTGAAAGCCGCCGTCTTGCCGGTGCCGGTCTGAGCGATGCCGAGGATGTCCCGCCCCTGCAGCGCGTGCGGGATCGATTGCGCCTGGATGGGCGTCGGGGTGGCGTAGCCTGCGGCGGCGACTGCCGCCAAAACCTTTTCCGAAAGGCCGAGTTCGTCGAATGTCATCATTGTCCTGCGCGCCACAAAGACTGCGAGGCGCGAATCGTCGCCTACCGCGTCGTCGCAGCCCCAGTACCCTGGCGCATTTTTGGGAGGGCTGCCATGCGGGCGGATCATCCGCCGCCCCATGACGCAACGGAGCGCGCGAGAGTGAAACCCCTGCGTCCGCTTTTGGGGGCGCCGGTCGGAAATGTCAAGAACTTTGCTGGCGGCGGCGGCGAGATCGAGGAATCGAAATTAATTTCCGTTCCGCAAGGCGTCGGCCTCGCCGCAGGGCGACAGCGCCTGAGCTTGGACGCGTGGGGGCTTCGAGGTCGTGATCGTCGAGGTCGTCACGCCGTCGACGCCGACGCTGCGGATGGTTGTCGACACCAGCGTCGCGGACTTGCCTCGCGCCGCGTCCTGCGGCCACACCACCGCAAGATGCGGCAGCTGGCCCCGCTCGGCGGCGGTGGCGAGGACCTGCGCGGCGACGACGCCGAGGAACGCGACGGCGCCCGCCATCTTGGCGACGCCGACCAGGCCGAAGGCGGCCGGAGCCTGCTTGGAACGCTGAAGCTCGATCATCGCCCATTCCCAGTCTTTGCTCCGAGAGAGGCTAGCCCGTCATGGTAAACGTCCGGTTACGGGCGAGCTGGCGCCCCTCTTGCGAGGCGCGGAAACTATTTTTGCGCCAGACCGTCTTTTGGCGCTTGCCAACGCCGGGGAGAGAAACAACACTCGGCGGAGGCGGAGCCCGAGCGCGTCGATTGAGATCGCGCTCCTTAAATCCGGCTCGGCCGGCTCCTATATGCGGGAATTATGTGAAGGGCGGACGGAAATGACCGGTTCAGAAGGCTCGACGGGGACGAGGCGGGATGGGCGCCTCTTTTCCGCGCATGACGCGGGAAACCCCGGTGCGGAGCCGCGGGCGAGCAAGGAGCCGCGCAAGAGCGGCGATCACGACGGCGGCAGCGGCACGGCGCTGATCCCACGCACGCGCACGCAGACCCGCCGCCCCCATATGTATCGCGTGCTGCTGCTCAACGACGACTACACGACGCAAGAGTTCGTTGTGGATGTGCTGAAGCGCTACTTCAACAAGTCGGAGCCCGAGGCGATCCGCATCATGCTGCTTGTCCATCGCCAGGGGGTCGGCGAGTGCGGCGTCTACACCTATGAGGTCGCCGAGACAAAGGTCACGCTGGTGATGGAGTTCGCGCGCAAGCACCAGCACCCGCTCCAATGCATCATGGAAAAAAAGTAGGGAACAGCCCATGGCCGCCTTCTCGCGCAATCTCAAGCAGACACTCGACAGGGCCATGGCCTCGGCGCGCGAGCGCCATCACGAATATGCGACGCTCGAGCATCTGCTGTTGAGCCTCATCGAGGACCCCGACGCCGCGGCGGTCTTGCGGTCTTGCGCGGTCGATCTCGATCTGCTCGCCAAAAATTTGCGCGATTGCATCGAGCGGGAGCTCGGCAATCTGATCAATGACGAATCCGACGAATGCAAGCCCACCGCCGGGTTCCAGCGCGTCGTGCAGCGGGCGATCATCAGCGTGCAGTCCTCGGGCCGCGAGGACGTGAACGGCGCGAATGTCCTCGTCGCGCTTTTCGCCGAGCGCGAGAGCTACGCCGTCTATTTTCTGCAAGAGCAGGATATGACGCGTTACGACGCAGTGAACTACATAAGCCATGGGATCGCCAAACGGCCGGGTCTCTCCGACACCTCGCGCACGCCGCGCGGCTCTGACGACGACTCCGACCGCTCCGAGAGCCGCGACGGGCGGGACGGCGACAGCCGAAAGAAAGAGGGCGCTTTGGAGGCGTACTGCGTCAACCTCAATCGAAAGGCCCGCGATCAAGGCATCGACCCGTTGATCGGCCGCGAGGCGGAGGTCGCTCGCACGATTCAGGTGCTATGCCGGCGT
>DASPSI010000019.1:0-37765 GCA_035624015.1 Methylocystis sp. | reverse complement strand
CGAAGCCGATCTGATGGTCAGCAGCTCTTGTCAGGCGACGGGCCGCCCCCCAAGTCGGAGAGCCTGACGGCGAGCTCGGGCGCGAGCGTGGGCGTCATCGGCGCGGTCGTCGGCGCTTGAAAGAGGTCATCGTAGCCCTCGCCGCCGAAGCGGTGATGGACCCAGGTGAAAGCGCGACGCGCGTCGACGACCCAGACTTCGCGCACGTCGAACGCCGCATCGACGCCGATCTTTCGGCCGCGATCATAGGCGAGCGACGAGTCCGCGACCTCGACCGCGAGCGGCACCGCGGAGCCATTGACTTTATTCGGGTCGAGGTGACGGCGAAACACGCAGAAGTCGGGTTCGAGGAAAGTGGCCGCGTCGAGGCGCAATGTCGTTTCCTGGGCGATCGTCAGGTGTTCCGGCGCCGCTCGCTGGAAAAACCGGTTGACTTCGAATTTGACCGACTCATGAACTGCGCCTTTGGGCGACATGGGCACAATCTGCCCGCCAATAAGCTCAAATCCTTCGTCTTCGTCGATGACGCCTGCCCGAACCGCCGCCTCGATCTCGGCGACCGTGAAACGTCGCCGCGGCAAGCCTTCGGCGGCTTGCGTGGTCATCGGGAGATCGGCGGGACGAAGCGAGAGATTCATGTGGCGGCCTGCTCACAACGAGCCGGAGTATATAGCCCGATCGCACGTTCGGCAAAATGGGCGGCGGCGACGTTTCTGCGCCCTCGGCGCAGGAATTTCCTCAAAAACAATTTCCCCGAATTAACTAAAAATTGCGACTTCGCGTTAACTGGCTCTCGGCATGCTCGAGCCCATGGCTCGTCGCGTATCGCCAATCCTGCTGTTCCTGCCGCCGCTCGCCGCCGCGGCGCTTTCGTCCTGCTCGGGGCCGTTCAGGCCGCAGCGGCCGGCCTGGCGCACGCAGGCCGAGAACGTCTGCCTCGCGGAGCATCGCGTGCAGCCCTCATCCTATGTGCAGATCGCGCGTGAGGTCGACGGTCCTGGCATTTGCGGACTTACCATGCCGTTCAAGGTCACGGCCCTGCAAGGCGGCGCCGTCGCGTTCAATTCCACTGCAACGCTCGACTGCTCCATGGTGGCCGAGCTCGAGCTATGGCTCGCTGACGTCGTCCAGCCCGCCGCGCAGGCGCGCTTCGGCGTGAGCGTGGCGCAGATCAACTCGATGGGCTCCTACTCCTGCCGCGGCATGAACGGCCAGCGCGGCGCGCCTCTCTCCGAGCACTCCTTCGGCAACGCTATCGACATTGGCGGCTTCATCCTCGCTGACGGGCGCGTGGTCTCCGTCGTGCGCGACTGGATCCGCGGCGACTATGCCGCCCGCGCTTTCCTCATGGACGTGCACGGCGGCGCCTGCCAGCATTTCTCCACCGTGCTCGCGCCTGGATCGAATCCCTTCCATTACAATCATATCCACGTCGATTTGGCCCTGCACGGGCGCTCCGGCGGGCGCATTTGCAAGCCGACGCCCCACGAGATCGAAGCGCCGGCGGAGCTGATCGCCAGATCCGCTGCGCCTTCCCCCGCGGAAGAAGAGGACAGCGACTCGGGCGACGGCCCGCCCAGCGCCGCTTTTGAGGGCGCGGGCGAACCCGCGCTCGGCGCCTACGGCGTCCCCAGACAGAGGTATTAGCCATTTCAATCGGATCACGGCGCTTCGGCTATTTCCAACCGCATCATTTCTGACTATCTTATACCTAAGTATTGTGCGGCGCAGCATCGCCCGCGCCGCAGCGGCGGTGGGGCATGGTTCAGTTTTCGCCGCCATGGAGAAGCATAAATGGATAGGTACTCCTATCAGCTCTATGAAATGCTGCATCTCGCGTTCGCGCCGGCGCGTGCGCTCTCCGAGGCGACGACGCATTACTTCAAGAGCGGCCCATTCGGCGACTACCCGCTCGCGCGCAACATTCTGGCCTCGGCCGAGCTCTTCGAGCGCATGACGCGCCGCTATGGCAAGCCGACGTTCGGGCTCGACAGCACGGTCGTCGAGGGCGAGGAGACGCCGATCACGTTGGAGACTGTCTGGTCGCGCCCTTTCTGCCAATTGCTGCGTTTCAAGCGCGAGCTCTCGGGCGCTGAGCCGCGGCAGTCGAAGCTCCTGATCGTCGCCCCGATGTCCGGCCATTACGCGACGCTGTTGCGCGGCACGGTAGAGGCGCTGCTGCCCTACCACGACGTCTACATCACCGACTGGGCCGACGCGCGCGCCGTGCCCTATGGCGACGGACGCTTCGATCTCGACGATTATATCGACTATCTCGTCGCGATCATGGCGCAGCTCGCCCAGGACGGCGCGCCGGTGCACACGCTCGGCGTCTGCCAAGCCTCGGTGCCGCTCATCTGCGCCGTCGCCGGCATGGAGGCGCGGAACGATCCGCACATCCCTGAGTCCATGGTGCTCATGGGCGGCCCCATAGATCCCCGCGTCAATCCGACCGCCGTGAACAGGCTCGCGGTTAAGCGCGGCATCGGTTGGTTCAAGCAGCACTGCATCCACACCGTGCCCTTCCCCAACGCCGGGATGGGGCGGCGGGTCTATCCGGGCTTCCTGCAGCTTTCCGGCTTCATGGCGATGAACATCGAGCGGCACGTCTCGGCGCATCTCGAGATGTTCAACCATCTCGTCGAAGGTGACGGCGACAGCGCCGAGAAGCACCGCGACTTCTACGACGAATATCTCGCGGTCATGGACCTGACCGCCGAGTTTTATCTTCAGACGGTCGAGGAAATCTTCATCAAGCACGCCCTGCCCACGCGCCAGATGCGACACCGCGGCGAGCCGGTCGATCTTGCCGCCATCCGGCGCACGGCGATGTTCACCGTGGAGGGCGAGAAGGACGACATCTCCGGCGTCGGCCAGACCTATGCGGCGCAGCTGCTGTGCCCAAGCATCCCGCAGGAGCGGCGTATGCATCTGGTGCAGGAGGGCGTCGGCCATTACGGCGTGTTCAACGGGTCGCGCTACCGCAAGGAGATCGCGCCCCGCATCCGCAGCTTCTTCGCCGGCCTCGAGCAGCCCGCCGCCGCGATGGCGCTTTGACCGCGCCATTCTGCGCGGTCGTCGGCGCCGGCCCAGCGGGATTGATGGCGGCTGACGCGTTGTCGCGCGCCGGAGCGCTGGTCGCGGTCTATGACCACAAGCCGAGCTCGGCGCGCAAACTGCTGATGGCCGGGCGCGGCGGGCTCAATATCACCCATAGCGAGTCGCTTGAGAAATTCCTGTCCCGCTACGGCGCGGCGGCGGCGCGGCTCTCCCCCATCATCCGCGCGTTTCCGCCCCAACGGCTGTGCGACTTCTGCGAAGAGCTCGGCGAGCCGACCTTCGTCGGCTCGAGCGGGCGCGTGTTTCCCAAGAGCTTCAAAGCCGCGCCGCTGCTGCGCGCCTGGCTCGCGCGCCTCGCCGCGCAGGGCGTTCGTTTCGAGCCTCGCTGCGCCCTCAAAGGCCTCTGTGGCGAGCGGGAGCTGCTCGTGGACCGCGACGGCGCGACCTTCAAGCTCTCGCCCGCAGCGGTCGTCTTGGCGCTCGGCGGGGCGACATGGCCGCGGCTCGGCTCTGACGGCGCCTGGGTCGAGCTCCTGGCGGCGGCGGGCGTCGACATCGCGCCGCTTGCGCCTTCGAACTGCGGGGCGCACATCGCCTGGAGCGACTTCTTTCGCGATCAATTCGAGGGCCGGCCGATCAAGACCATCGCGCTGCGCCACGGGGAGCATGTCGCGCGCGGCGATCTCGTCGTCACGCGCGCAGGGCTCGAGGGCGGACCGGTCTATGCGCTCTCCTCGCGCCTGCGCGCGGCGGTCGAGCAGGGTCGCGGCGCGACGCTGCTCATCGATCTGCGCCCCGACATGGGCGTGGAGGCGCTCGAGCAGAGGCTGCAGCGGCGCAACCCCAAGCAGTCGCTTGCGAGCGCGCTGCGCAAGACCCTGCGCCTGACGATGCTCGAGACGGCGCTGCTGCGCGAGTCGCAGCCCGACGGCCCGCCGCGGGAGAACGCGGCGCTCGCGGCGCTGGTCAAGGCCCTGCCGCTGCCGGTCTGCGGCGTCGCTGATTTCGCGCGCGCGATCTCGACCGCCGGCGGCGTGACGTTCGAGCAGCTCGACCACTCCCTGATGCTCAAGTCGCGCCCCGGCCTGTTCTTCGCCGGCGAGATGCTGGATTTCGACGCGCCGACTGGCGGCTATCTGCTGCAGGCGGCTTTTTCGACTGGTTTTGCGGCAGGGCTCGGGGCGGTGCGATTCGTGGGTCTGGCGGCGTAGGTAACCCTATCGCCGCTGAGCCTGGTTTCGGCCTCGAAAAAACGGGGCAAGCTGGGAAAATCCTTGAAAAAAACCAATTGTCCGGGCTCCTTTGGCAAAACCCGCGCCGACGGCGCGGCTTTTCGCGAGAGGATCCGGCCCCATGCGCTTTCCTTCATCCGCCTTCGCCCTCGCCATGCTCGGCTTCGCGGCCATGGCTACGCCTTCCGCCGGCTTGGCCCAGTCCGGCGGTGTCGTCGATCGGCTGGTCTCGACGGCCAATGAATGGGGCGGCCAGGGCGGCGCCTACACCTGCGCGCAATGGCGCGCCTACGCAGAGCGCATGTATCGAATCGCCGACCCGCGCCATCGCGGCTATTTCGAGGAAGCCGACTTTGAGCGGCTCAAGATGGTGAGCCCCGTTTTCGCGCAGGCGAGCTTCGATTTCTTCGAGACCGCCGTCAAAGGCCGCGTCACGAAAAAAGAGTTTCTCGAAACCGAAAACCCCTTCTTCGCGTATTTCGATCGAAAAAGAACCTGCCACGTCACGCAGGCGGACATCCGCGAATTGAATTCGCCGAAGGCGCCGGAAACGCCGCAGCAACGGCAAGGTCGCGGCGGCGGCGGAGGCGGCATGGGACCGGGCTCTTTCGGCTGGCGCAATTGACGATCCGATCTCGCCGAAGCCGCCGTCACGATGGGACCGACTCGCCGGCGCAACTGCGAACGACGCTCGCAAAAAAACTTCGGCGGTGGCGCGACCGGGACGCGCAGCCGTCTCGGTTTGGGTTCTTTAAACTAAAGCTTCTCCTCGAACGGCTTCGCCTGCCAGGCGAGGCGCGACTGACCAAGCTTCAGCTCGATGGCGTCGCCTCAAGCTGGCGAGCGTCGTCTGCTGCGCTCTAGCGTCGGGGTGACAAGGCTCACGCTCTGTTAACGACCACACTCTTTTTGGGGCGGGATGCATTTGCGAATATGCGTCTGTTTACATCAATGTCGCAGGAATATTTCCGAAGCAAATCAGCGGAGAACTCAACCTGCTGATGGTCGCGGACCAAGCGTTCTTGCGAGCGTCGCCTCAGAAAAAACCGCTGGAGGAACAGCGAGAGCTGGGCGGCTAACGGCGCTCGCGATAACGAACAAAATTCGCGAATCCGCCACTTCTCCACAGACGCGCCTCATTTTTTTCGTTAGCTGACCTTGATGAGTTGCTGCGCAGCTTTGCGCGCGTCGCCGGCTGTGGCCTAATGGACGCCGTCAACAACGCCTTAAAGAGAGTTGGATGCAGTCTTCCGCCGTAAAAGCCTATCTCGCTGGGTTCGTCGCGCTGAGCCTCGCGGCGCCCGCCCGGGCCGCCCCTTCGATCGTCGTCGACGTCGCGTCGGGACAGGTGCTCGAGCAGGAGCAGGCGACGCAAGCCTGGTATCCGGCCTCGACCACCAAGCTCATGACGGTCTACGTCGCGCTCAACGCTGTCAAGCAGGGCCGCATCTCGCTCGACACGCCCATCGTCATTTCCTCGCGCGCCACGCAAATGGCGCCGTCCAAGATGGGCTTTCGAGCAGGCCAGGAGGTCACGCTCCATAACGCGCTGATCATGCTCATGGTGAAGTCGGCGAACGACATCGCCGTCGCCGTTGCCGAGGGCGTCTCGGGCTCCGTTGAGGCTTTCGCCGACGAAATGAACGAGGCCTCGGCCTCGCTCGGCATGAAAGAATCGCATTGGGTCAACCCCAACGGCCTACCCGACGAGCGCCAGGTCACCTCCGCGCGCGACCTCGCTTTGGTCGCCCGCGCGCTTCTCACGCAGTTCCCCGATTCCGCGAATCTTTACAACATCGGGTCCATGCAACTAGGCAGGAAGCTTATCCGCACTCATAACGGCATGCTCGGGCGCTATCCGGGCGCCGACGGCATGAAGACCGGGTTCACCTGCCCCGCAGGCTTCAATCTCGTCGCGAGCGCCACACGCGGCGACACCAAGCTCGTCGCCGTGGTGCTCGGCGCTCCGTCCGCCAACGCGCGCACGGCGAAGGCCGCGGCGCTGCTCGACCGCGCCTTCCAGGGCGCGACGGCTCAAGGCGCCGCATCGTCGCTGCAGAGCGTCGGCGTCGGCGCCGCGCCGGACCTGCGCGACACTGTCTGCCGCCACCGCGGCAAATCGACCCAGGAGTTTTTGGCCGAGGTCGAGGATATGACGATCCCGCTCGACGCTACCGGCGCGCAACGGATCAACGTCAAGCAGCTCGCGCAGCTTCCCGCGCCGGCGTTCCAGCCGGTCCCGGTTTATGTCGGCCGCGCGCCCGGCTATGAAGGGCCCGTGGCGCGCGCGCGCCCCGCCGGCGCGCCGGTCGGCTCCGGTGAAGCCACCGCATATGCCGCCGAGAAACCCGCGGTAGGGAGCGAGCCTGCCCCGGTCCTGCATCCCGCCGTCGACGCCCAGCCGATGCGCGCCGCCCACAAGACCGCGCCCGCGGAGCTGCGGAGGGCCGTCACCGCCAAAGCCCATGCGCCAACGAAGACCGCCTCGCTCGAAGGCAAAAAGCCGCACGCCGCCGCCAAGGGCGAGAAGTTCGTCAAGGTCGTCAAGGTCGTCAAAAAGCCGACGCCGCCGGCCAGTCACGCCGGCAAGCCCGCACAGACGGGCAAGCACGCCAAGGCCGGAAAGCGCCATCCCGCCGCCGAGGCGAACGGAGATCGATGACCGCCGAAAACGCCGAGCGAGGCGCCGCGCGGCGCCCGCCGCCGCCTTTGCCCTTCACCGTGCTCACGGGCTTTCTCGGCGCCGGCAAGACCACGCTGCTCAACAGCTTGCTCGCTGCCCCGCAGCTTTCCGACACGCTCGTGCTGATCAACGAGTTCGGCGAGATCGGCCTCGATCATCTTTTCGTGGAGAAGATCGACGGCGACACGATCGTCATGAGCTCGGGCTGCGTGTGCTGCACAATGCGCGGCGAGCTCGTCGCGACGCTCGAGGATATGCTGCGCCGGCGCGACAACGGCGCCATCTCGCCGTTCCGCCGCGTGGTGCTGGAGACGACCGGGCTCGCCGACCCTGCGCCGGCGCTGCATGCGATCATGCGCCATCCCTATCTGATGCTGCGTTATCGGCTCGACGGCGTTGTGACGCTCGTCGACGCAGTGAACGGCGAAGCGACGCTCGACGCGCATGAGGAGGCCGTGAAGCAAGCGGCGGTGGCCGATCGCCTGGTGATCACGAAGACCGATTTGCGGCAAGGCGCGGCGCAGCTGGAGACGCTGCGCGCGCGGCTCAAGCGCCTGAACCCTACGGCGCGCCAGCTGATCGCCGCCGCCGGAGAAGCGACGCCACAGACGCTCCTGGATTGCGGCCTCTATGCGGAGGGCGAAGAGGCGCCGCGTGTCGCGCAATGGCTCGACGCCTCGGACGAAGACCACGACCATGAGGACGACCACAATGATGGCCACGCGCATGAGCGCAGGAGCGCGCATGAGGACCGCATCCGCTCTTTCTGCCTAGCGAGCGAGACTCCGCTGCCGCCGGCGGGTTTCGACATGTTTCTCGAATTCCTGACTGCGGCGCTGGGGCCGAATTTGTTGCGCGTGAAGGGCGTCGTCGCGCTCGCCGACGATCCGTCCCGCCCGGTGGCGATCCATGGCGTGCAGCATGTGTTCCATCCGCCGCATCGGCTCGCCGCCTGGCCGGACGACGACCACCGCACGCGCATCGTGTTCATCGTGCGCGATGTCGAAGAGCAGTTCCTGCAGGGACTTTACGCCGCCTTCGCGGGCGCGCCACGCGTCGACGGCGCCGACGCCGCGGCACTGGCGAACAATCCCCTCGCGCCACGTACCGGCGGCTTGCTCGGATAAATGGACCCGTTACGCGGCAGCGCGGAAGGCAGCCTCACGCCGCAGCAGCACACGCTTGCGCTCTACGCCCGCAGCATAGCCGGATATGGAGCCGTCGCTGTGGATCACGCGATGGCAGGGCACGACGATCGCGATCGGATTGGCGGCGATCGCCGACGCCACCGCGCGCAGGGCGCGAGGCCGGCCGATCCGCCGCGCGATCTCGCTGTAGCTCGCGGTCTCGCCCGCCGGAATTTCGCGCAACGCCGCCCAGACCTCGAGCTGAAACGGGGTGCCGGCGAGCGCCAACGGCTCGCGCCACTCGAGATGCGGGCGCTCGACAAGGTCGACGGCGCGGGCCATCAAGCGCGTCATCTCCGCATCGTTCGCCGCTTGCGCCTGCGGAAACCTTTCGCGCAGCGATGCGATCAAGGCTGCGGGCGAGTCGCCAAACCACAATGCGCAGAGCCGTCCGCCGGCGCTAGCGGCGATCACGGCCCCAAGCGAGCAAGTCGCGACGGCGTAGCGAACGCATTCTTCCCCGTGGCCTGCGAGACGCTTCATCGTCATCTCCCGATCTCCGATTAGCCAATCATAGCGCGGAAACAGTCGGCGCCAAATTTTTCCCTGAAGAACCCTCGCGCGGGAAATACTTTTGAAGCCGCCTCAACCGCCTCGACGAGCGGCGCACGCCGGATAATTGCGCCTGCGCAGGAGAGGCCATGCGTGGAATCGCCTGAATCCTCCTCGTGAGCCTTGGCCGGGAACATTGCGCGCCAGCGACGCCTGACCGTCACAACTTCACATAGAATTTGCCTAAATTCCGGGCGTGGGCGTAGGCACAAATACGGATTGCGCCAGTTCTGCTTTGCCGGTCTAGTGGCGCTGCGCTCCGCTGGTTGAGGCCAACGAATGGCGTGGAAGAGTCCCAATCGCTTTCGGCGATCCCTCCTTCCTCCACGTTTTTCGGAAAGCGTCATCCAGGGGGGCGCAGCGTCGCTTCTGATCTCTTGAGGTAGTCCCGATGCGGGGTTTCGCATCCACGAGCGCGTTCAGAAGTTGCGACGGCGTTTCAGGCGTGGGCGCGCCGTCGCGCCGGAATCGGCTGCTCTCCAGCTATCTTATGAATTTGCCGAGAGGCGCGAACGAAGTGCGCGCCATGATCGTCGAGGACATCCATTGCCTGCGCGACCTTGGCGCGCATCGCCAGGCGTCGGACCTCGACGCGGTGCTCGAATGCTTCATGTCCCGCTATCCCGAAGCCGGCGTCATGCCGCAAGGCGCCTAGATTAGCCTCATTCGGGCGTGGCGGCCTGCTTTCTCACTCCCTTCGCCAGCGCGCCCATGACCGCTTCGCGCGCTTCTCGCGACCAGCACAATCCCTGCGTGAGTCGCGCCGGGTCCTCGTTCACGTCTGCGCCAAGCCCGCGCAAGTGGGCTTCAGCGCGCGAGATCTCCGCCGCGTCGCCGAGGCTCCGCGCAGCGGCAAGATAGACCAGAGCGACAGCAGGAGAGGCCGAACGCCCCGCAGCCTCGCGCAGGACCGCCAGGTCGGCCGCTTCACCCTTGCGCAATGCGACGATGGCCGGGGCAACCGCGTCGATCGGCATGAGGCGGGACGAAATCTCCCGCGCACGCGCGAGCAGGGCCAAGCCTTCCTCCGTTTCCCAGGTCGCGAGAACGAGCTTCGAGCCGAAGTCGGTCAAAAGCAACGGATTGTTGGGATAATCCGCGATCACTTCCGCGCCGATGGCTCGAAAGGCGCGGACATCGCCCGCGCAAAGCGCGGCGCTATAACGCGCCGCCCGCGGCAGCAACGCGAGCCGGTCGAGGTCGAAAGCTTTCTCCGCGAGCCGGCTGGCCTCCGCCACGACCTCGCCCCGGGGGCGGGGATCGTACAGAGCCGCGCCCGGCGCGAGCTGCAGCAGCGCCAGCGCCGCAAGGCTGTTCGCGTCCGGCGGCTCGCGCGCCCGGATCGCCACGAAACAGTCGCGCGCCCGCACATAATCCTCTCGCGCGAAGCTCGCCCCGAATTGCATCGCTTGCAACTGGCAGCGGAATCCTTCGTCAGTCTTGAACGCGTCGAGATCGAGGCGCGTGCGCTCGATGTTGACGATGGCGCCGGAGGGGTGGGCCACATCCGCCGCGATCCTCGCCGCAATATCGCGCTGCATCGACAAGATGTCTTGGGCGTCGAAGCGCAGGTCGTAGTTGCGGCTCCAGACGACGGCCCCCGTTCGCCCGTCGGCGAGCAGCACGGTGGCCGCCAGCCGGTCGTTGACGAGCCGCGCCGTCGTGCGCAGGAGGAAGTCAGCGTCGAGCGCTTTGGGGTTTTCTTCGACGCGCCGCGCCGTGTCGGCCGTCAGCGGCACGACCGAAAGCCAGCTGAATTCCGACAGCGTCGCCGCGAGTTCCGCCTGCAGCCCGGCGGCGACATAGGCGAGGCTGTCCTTGTCCGCGGTGAAGACAAAGGGTGCGACCGCGACCAGCGACGCCTTCCGCTCGCTCGTCGCCCCTTGGTGCAGAAGCCCCTTCGAGCCAACGAAAACGAGAAGCGAGCCCACGAGCGCGGCGGCGCAAAGCGCCACGGCCGCGATGAGCCGGCCAAATCGTGGGGCCGGCACGACCCCGCCCCGCGCGAAATTCGGGCGATACTGACCTTTTGGTATGGAGATGCGCAACTGCGCGCCGGCCCCGGCTCCAAGATAATAGCGCTCCAGCGCCTGCCGGAGTCGGCCGACCTCCACGCGCACGATGCTGTCCGTCTGAGCGTCGAAGTCCTCGCTCCGGTTCAGGACCTGCGTTGCGATCGAATAGGCCTTGATTCGCCCGCCTCGTCCCTCGAGCTCTTCCGTCACGAGGTAACTCAGCAGGTTGCGCTGACGTTCGCTCGCGCCGCCGAGCCCCTGCTCGAGCACGCGATGCAGCTCGTCGAGCGCTAGGGGCTTCAAATCTTCCGTCGCCACGCGGATGCCCGCGCTCATCCCGGCCTCCGTGGTTGAAGCCCCGTCAAAGCGGGGCACGTGCCTGAATTATCGCCGCTTACCGCTAGAGTCGCGAGGCCCGCCCCACCCCAACGCGTGTAATTGTTGACGGAGGCCATAACGACTATGAGCAAGATACAGAAATTTTCCGAGGTCGCAAAACTCCGGCAGACCGTAAAGCGCGCGAAGACGCTCGGGCTCGTCATGCGGGAAATCGGGCGCTGGAACGATTTCAAATACGCGTACGCCACCCGCTTTATCGCTGACGTGCTGATCGCCTGGGCTCACATGGTGGAGAACAGGCTGCAAGAAGAGTCCGACGTTTTCTTTGATCGGCCCCTTCGTCGGAGGACCCACTAAGGGCCGCTGGGGCCGCGCCATTTGACAGAGCGGCTTCGCTTGCCCATTTTCCCGCCGGTTGGTTCCGCCGGGGCAGGGCTCCCGCGGAACGTGCAGGCGCGGGGTTGGTATGAACGTCGTCATTGTCGAATCGGCGGCCAAGGCTCAGACGATCAATAAATATCTCGGCAAGGACTTCAACGTTGTGGCCTGTTACGGCCATGTCCGCGACCTGCCGCCCAAGGACGGCTCGGTCGATCCCGACGACGACTTCGCCATGCTCTGGGAGATGGACGCGAAGGGCGCCAAGCGCGTCTCCGCCATCGCCGATCTCGTCAGGGGCGCAAAAAAGGTCATCCTCGCGACTGACCCGGACCGCGAAGGCGAGGCCATCTCCTGGCATCTTCTCGATATCCTCAACAAGAAGCGCGCGCTCAAGGACAAGACGATCGAGCGCGTCGTCTTCAACGCCGTCACAAAAGACGCCATCAAGCAGGCGATGGCGCAGCCGCGCCAGATCGACCAGGCGCTCGTCGACGCCTATCTCGCGCGCCGCGCGCTCGACTACCTCGTCGGATTCAACCTCTCGCCGGTGCTGTGGCGCAAGCTCCCCGGCGCGCGCTCGGCGGGACGCGTGCAGTCGGTAGCGCTGCGCCTCGTCTGTGATCGCGAGCTCGAAATCGAGAAATTCGTCCCGCGCGAATATTGGTCGCTCGTCGCACACTTGAAGACCAAGGCGGGGGAGCCTTTCTCCGCGCGCCTCGTCGGCGCTGACGGCAAGAAAATCACGCGCCTCGATATCGGCGCAGGGAAAGAGGCACAGGATTTCAAGAAAGCGCTCGAATCTGCCGCCTTCTCCGTGCGCTCGGTCGAGGCGAAGCCGGTCAAGCGACACCCCTACGCGCCTTTCACGACCTCGACCTTGCAGCAGGAGGCTTCACGCAAGCTCGGCTTCGCCCCGGCGACGACCATGCGCATCGCCCAGCGCCTCTATGAGGGCGTCGACATCGCCGGCGAGACCGCGGGTCTCATTACCTATATGCGAACGGACGGCGTGGACCTCGCGCCAGAGGCCGTCGCCGCCTTGCGCAAGGTCATCAGCAAGGAGTTCGGCGACCGCTACGTGCCGCAGGCGCCGCGGAAGTACTCCGCCAAGGCCAAGAACGCGCAGGAGGCGCATGAAGCGATCCGCCCGACTGACGCCTCGCGCCTGCCGAAGGACATGGCCAAATTTCTGGAGCCCGAGCAGGCCAAGCTCTATGAGCTAATCTGGACCCGCGCCGTCGCCTGCCAGATGGAGTCGGCGGAGCTGGAGCGCACCACGGTCGAGATAGACGCTAAGGTCGGGTCGCGGCCGCTGGAGCTGCGGGCGACGGGCCAGGTCGTCCGCTTCCCCGGCTTCCTCGCGCTCTACCAAGAAGGGCGCGACGACGAGGAGGACGAGGACGGCGGCCGCTTGCCCGCGATGGCGCCCTCCGAGCCGCTCACGCGCGAGAAGATCGATGCGACCCAGCACTTCACCGAGCCGCCGCCGCGTTTCACCGAGGCGACCCTCGTCAAGCGCATGGAGGAGCTCGGCATCGGCCGTCCCTCGACCTACGCCTCGACGCTCGCCGTGTTGCGCGAGCGCGACTATGTGCGGCTCGACAAGAAAAGGCTCGTCCCCGAGGACAAGGGCCGCCTCGTCGTGGCTTTCTTGGAGGGCTTCTTCGCGCGTTATGTCGAATATGACTTCACTGCCGATCTGGAAGAGCAGCTCGACCGCATCTCCAACAATGAGATTGACTGGAAGGCGGTGCTGCGCGACTTTTGGCGCGATTTTTCGGCGGCGATCGACGGCGCCAAGGATCTGCGCACGTCACAGGTGCTCGACTTCCTCAACGATCTGCTCGGCCCGCACATCTTCCCCGACAAGGGAAACGGCTCGGATCCGCGCGCCTGTCCGGCCTGCGCCGGCGGGCGGCTGTCGCTGAAGCTGGGCAAGTTCGGGGCTTTCATCGGCTGCTCCAACTATCCCGAGTGCCGTTTCACCCGCACGCTGTCGCCGCCGACGGGCGAGGCGGCGGAGGGAGCGCGGCCCGGCGTCAAGGTTTTGGGCCAGGACCCCGAGAGCGGCGCCGAGATCACCCTGCGCGAAGGCCGCTTCGGCGCCTATGTCCAGGAGGGCGAGCAAGAGGATGGCGGCGAAAAGCCCAAGCGCTCGTCGCTGCCCAAAGGCCTGAAGCCCGAAGATGTATCATTGGCGCAAGCGATCGCGCTCCTGTCGCTGCCGCGCGAAGTGGCGAAGCACCCGACCTCGGGCGAGCCGATCGTCGCGGGGATTGGGCGGTTTGGGCCCTATGTCCAGCACGGCAAGACCTATGCGAATCTCGGGCGCGACGACGACGTGCTGTCGATCGGCGCCAATCGGGCGATCGATCTGATCGTGCAGAAGGAGTCGGGCGGCGGCGGCTCGCGCTTCGGGCGCTCCTCGGAGCCGGGCCGCGTGCTGGGCGACCACCCGCAAGGCGGGGCGGTGACGGTGAAGTCCGGCCGCTTCGGGCCTTACGTGAACTGGGGCAAGATCAACGCGACGCTACCGAAAGGCGCCGACCCCGCGGACCTCACGTTGGAGGGCGCGGTGGCGCTCTTGAAAGCGAAGGCCGAGGGCGGCGGTGCGGCGAGCGGGCGCGTGGTCGGCCAGCACCCCGACGGCGGCGCGATCACCGCGCGCGAGGGACGGTTCGGCCCTTACGTCAACTGGAGCAAGGTCAACGCGACGCTGCCGAAGGGCATGACGACCGCCGAAGTGACGCTCGACGAGGCGATCAAGCTGATCGACGCCAAGGGCGGTGGAACGAAGAAGAAGGCCGCGCCGAAGAAGTCGGCCGCCGCGAAAGCGAAGAAGATCGAGGACAGTGACGAGGCGCCGTTCGCTAACGCGAAGCCAGCGAAAAAGGCCGCGTTGACGAAGACGAAAAAGGCCCCGGCGAAGAAGACGGCGCGGAAGTAAGAATTCTGCATCAAATATGCGACCGCCGGTGTGTTCCCCTTCCCCCTACGGAGGAGAAAGCGGCCGAGGGCCGCACGAGCGGCGGTCCCGCCCCAATCCCTTTGAGAGATTTCCTGCTACGCCCGGCGGCCGTCATGCGACCCCGCTCGCCGCTGCCTCTCCCGCGAAGCGGGGGAGGGCAGTGGCGAACCTGAAGCGGGCGGCTACCTTTAGCTGCAGCTTGGGCGAAGCTGCGGCGCTGTAGCTTTCCGGCTTGATCGGGCGTTATTCGACCACTCCGCGCGCGTAGCCGCCTGGCACCCTGCAGGAGCAGCCCGTTCCGAGCCATCCGGGCTCCTGGAGCAGGCATGTCTTCACGGAGGTCGTGCAGTAAATCCCGTCCGCCGCCACGACCGGGGCGCTCGCCACGGGCGCGGAATAGCCGTAATAGCCGTAATAGCCGAGGGCTTCTGCCGCCAAGGCCGGGGCGGCGATGGCAGGCGCGGCTTCGACGACCGGAGCGGTCACGGCAGGCGCCGAATAGCCGTAATATCCGAGAGGCTCCTCCGCGACCGCGGCGGTCGGGACGGGCGCGGAATAGCCGTAATAGCGGGGGCATCGGGGCCGAGACTCGTGACAGCGCCAGTGGTGGCGAACCCGGTGGCAGTAGGCGACCTTCTCGATCGGCGGCCTCGCCACGACGCTCTCCGGACTCACAATGCTTAGCGGAGCGGCTGAAGCAGTCATCGCGAGCGCGACCACGGCGGCTCCAGAGACCATCGAGATTGTTCGAGCAAACATGACGAACCTCCCTCTCGGCTCTTCGACGCCTCCCATGAGGGTCTGGAAAAAGCCGAAACTGTGGTCAACAACGTTGGCGTCGGTCGTTCGTTCCAGCTTGGTCATGTCCCTTGGGCAATTCTTCCTGGCTAGCAATGAAGTTTGAGAAGATTCGTGCGCATCTCGCGCCCACGGCCTGCGCGCGACTGCTGCAAGATCGTGAGCAGGACGTGGCGCGGAAAATTTCCGGCGTTCGCGACGACGACGCGGACGAAGCGAATTCTCGCTCTTCATTTGCGGCGAAGACAAAGAGGGGCGTTTGAGCAGAGCCGCCGGCCGACAAGCGCCGCGTGTCGGGGGCGTCCTGTCTGTCAGGCCATGGCGTGGAAGAACGAGCCCGATACGAGCCCACGCCGCAGCCCGCAGGGCTGCTCGGCGTCGCCGTACGCGTCGCGAGCAAAGGCGAAGCGGTCGCCCTCCTCGCGCAGGGCCGTGGCGTAGTGAAACTCGTGGCCGAACAGCGTCGACCCCGCGGGCGCGAGCGGATGGTCGGCCGCTAGTCTCGCGCGACGGTAGCCGAGATGCAGCTTGCGTTGCAAAAAGCTGGTGTCTAGCTCCAGAAGTCCCGCCATGACGTGGACCTCGCCTGCGGCGTCGACGAGTGTTCGACCGAGCGCCATGTAGCCGCCGCACTCGCCATGGACGGGGCGGTCTTGCGCAAATCGTCGCAGGCCCCCGCGGAAACGGTCGGCGGCGGCGAGGCGTCCGGCGTGAAGCTCTGGATAGCCTCCTGGCAGCCAGCAAATGTCGCAATCGCCGCGGGGCGGCTCGTCGGCGAGCGGCGAGAAGAATTTGAGCTCGGCGCCAGCCTCGCGCCAGGCCAGCGCGACATGCGGGTAGAAGAAGGAGAACGCCTCGTCGCGCGCGACGGCGATGCGCTGCCCAGGCGGCTTGAGACCCGCGGGCGTGGACTCCGGCGCGCTCAGGCCGCCGCGGGCGCAGGCGCAAAGTGCGTCGAGATCGACATGCTTTTCGACGCGATCGGCGAGGCGGTCGAGCAGAGCTTCCAGCCCCGCGGTCTCCTGCGCCTGCACGAGCCCGAGGTGGCGTTCCGGCAAGGGGGGCTCAGCTTCGCGCGGCAAGGCGCCGAGGACCGGAACGCCCAAGGATGAAATCGCCTGGGCGCAGAGTAGGCGGTGGCGATCCGAGCCGATTTTGTTGAGCACAACCCCCGCGAGCGAGATGCGGCTGTCGTAGGTCGCCAGGCCTTTGACGATCGCGGCGGCGGTCTGCGCCTGCCCCGAGACGTCGAGGACCAGCACAATCGGCCAGCCGGTCGCCGCGGCGATGTCGGCGCTGGCGCCTGCGCCGCGCGCGGGCTCGGCGCCGGCCGCTCCGTCGAACAGCCCCATCGCGCCCTCCACGATCACGATGTCGGTCTTTGCTCCGACATGGCCGGCGAGGCGCAGGACGAGCGCCGGCGGCATGGCCCAGCTGTCGAGATTGAGGCTCTCGCGTCCGGTCGCGGCCTGATGGAAGGCGGAATCGATATAATCGGGCCCGCATTTGGCGGCGCCAACCTTGAGCCCGCGCCGAGTCAGCGCCCGCATCAGTCCGAGGGTCAGCGTGGTCTTGCCAGCGCCGGAGCGCGCGGCGGCGATGAGCAGGCCGGGGCCGGTCAGCTGACGCTCCTCGAAAGTCGGACGATTGTCCGAAAGGTTTTTCGGCGCCATCTTTAAGCCAGAACCGCCGGGGCGGGAAACGGAAAGGACGACAACATGGACGAGTTCAACAGCGGATTCCTCCGCAACCTTATGTTTGGCTTCCTGCTCGCGCTGGCGGTCTCTTTCTATTTCGCTTGGTATCACTAGGCGGCAGGCCATTCCCGGGAAGACGCCCGGGCGGCGCAGGTTGTGATTGATTTTGAGTGCAATCTATAGTAGAGTTCGAATCGAAGCAAGTCATGTTTCGCGCATCACGCGCAAAGACGCGCCTACAGCCAAGGGGGGCGAAATTGGACGAGTTCTATCTCAACGACGAGCGCTGGGCTCTTATCGTCGGCTGGTTGCCCGGCAAAGAGCGAGATCCCGGCTGCCACGCACGCGACAACCGCCTTTTTGTCGAAGCCGTGTTGTGGATCGCCCGCACGGGTTCGCCATGGCGCAGCCTTCCGCCAGAGTTCGGCAAGTGGTACACGGCCTATGCGCGCTTTCGTCGCTGGACGATGAAGGGTGTCTGGCCCGAGGTCTTCGAGCGCTTGGCGCGGGACAAGAGCTGCGAATATTTTTATGAGGACGAACTGATCCTGCACGCGCCGGTGCGCAGTTTGCTCGATGGTGAGAGCGCCGCGCGCAGCACGCCGCCGGCCGAGAGCGTACGCGCCGCCTGAGCCGCGTCGCCTCACAGCGCCAAGTCTTGCGGGCCGGCCTTTCGGAGCCGGCTCGGCCGGCTTTTGTGGGGCGCGCGCCAGAAGAGACTGGGGTTTGGAAGCGGCTTGGAGAAAGCGAACCGTCTCATCGCTGCTCGGCGCCGCCGGCAGCTTGCGCGGTGCAGGGGGTAGGCGATCCGTTCCGCGATCGCGTCCCGGCCGAGCGTCGCGCCGCAAAAGAAGAGTAATGCGCTGACGATCTGGCTGAGCGATCCAAAAAATCCAGGTGGAGGCTAAATGCGCCTGAAGCATTAGGCAGACAGCATGTGTCCACTATCAATTTTGGCGCCGAGAAATATTCAGAATGTGGAGAACTATTAAATGGTCAGAAGGTGCATTTTATATCCAAGAAGGTAAAGTTCTCTTCGTAGCCGGCTCCGGCCGAGGCGGCTAGGCGCGCTCCTACGGTTTCCATTCCTCAGAAAAAAGCCGCCAAATTTGCCGAGAGCGGGTAGCCGACGCCCACCCCTAGCGCCACGCCAGCCGCGACGTCGCTCGGATAGTGATGGCCCGTGGCGATGCGCGACCAAGCCATGCAACAGGCCATGACCAGGGCCGAGACCAGCGCCGCCGGCCAGATCATCACGATCGGCGCCAGAACGCCCGTCAGCGTCATGGCATGACCGCTCGGGAAGGAGTGCTCGTCGAGCGTCTTCATCAGCGACGGCAGTTGAGGATCGACCTTGAATGGACGCAAGCGCTTGAACCGCTTCTTGATCAGCGGATACATGACGTGCATGACCGCGGCGTTGATCGCCGCCAGCAGCACGACGCGCCTGCCGTCGATCCAGCCCCATTCGACGAAGACCGAGGCGGCCAGGATCGGATAGATCCAGCCGTTGCCAAGCTTGCTGATCGCAATCGCGCAGAGACGGTAAAGCCTCGACCGCTCGGCCCCCGTCAATGCGCGCACCGCCGCAAGATCCGCCGCGACAAGCTTGTCGAGCCAATGCCCGACACGAGGAGACAAAGCCCCGGCGTTCGAGAGCGAAAGGCGTGGGGATCGCGCGAGCGGGTCGGGCATGAAAGTCATGCCTTGAGGCTAGCGAAGTCGTGCTGCGCTTTTGTGTGAGTTCTGCGTCGCCTGGATGACGCGTATCATTACAATTCAATGACGCGGCGAAGCCCTGAATTTGATTCGAAGATAGAAGCTCACAGCAAAGCTTCGTAAACGTCGAGCGTCGCCTCGCACATGCTTTCGATCGAATAGCGGCTAGCGATGAAGTCGCGCGCCCGCCGCCCGAGTGATTCGCGGGCCGAGGCGGTTAGCGTCAGCGCCTCGACGATCGCCTTTGCCAGCGCTTCGGCGTCGTTGGGCGGCGTGCGCCACCCCGTCGCCTGCGCGGCGGGGACTTCTGGCGGCCCGAGGACGACTTCCGGCGCGGCGCCGAAATCGGAGACGATCACCGGCGCGCCCATCGCCTGCGCCTCCACCGGGACGCGCCCGAACGCCTCAGGCTCGGTCGCCGGGGCGATAGTCGCGGCCGCGGCGAGATAGGCCGCTGGCATGTCGTCGCAATAGCCGACGATATGCACGCAGCCTTGAAGCCCCAACCGATTGATCTGATGCTCGATGCTCTTGAGATAGGAATCGCTGCGCGCGTCGCCCGCGAAAACGAATTGCAGGTCGTCGAGCCCTTCCGCGCGGAGACGCTTGGCGGCGTCGAGGAGCACGAAATGGCCCTTGCGAGCGGTCACGCGCGCCGGCAGCAGCACGATGCGATGATGCGGATCAACGCCCCATTTCGCGCGCAACCGCTCGACCCGCTCGGGCGTGACCTCATGCGGAGAGAAAGCGCGCATGTCGACGCCGCGTCCGATCGTGGCGATCCGCGGCGTCGCCTCGGGATGAAGCTCGGCGATGCGCCGCGCCGTGAAGCGCGAGGCGGCGATGACGACGTCGCCCGCCGCCATGATCGAGTTATAGTGTCGCTTGGCCGGCGAGGTTCCGGAATAGGCGCTGTGATAGGTCGTGACGAAGCGCGTCCGCACTTGACGCACGGCGTAATAGGCGACCCAGGCTGGTGCGCGCGAGCGCGCATGCACGATCTCGACGTTCTCGTCGCGCAAGATCCGGGCGAGGCGCACGGAATTGAGCAGCATCGCGATGGGATTCTTCGTCGCCGCCGGAAACGGCAGCCAGACGCCGCCCTTGCTTTGCAGCTCGCCGACGAGCCTTCCCCCGCGCGAGGCCACGAGACAACGCGCGCCGGCCTTGGCCAGCGCCTCAGCGATGTCGACGGCGCTGCGCTCGGCTCCGCCGCTCTCCAGATCTGGGATGATCTGCAAGACGGTGTGGCCGGCGATGCGTCGCTCGCGCGGCGAAGGAGAGGAGCTTTGAAGCGCCATCGCTGCTAGGCCGTAGCTGGAGCGATGCGAACCGCGCTGAACATGTCCCGCCGCCCGCCGCACCACGCCCGTTTCCCAATGGAGGGGTTGAAGCGGGGTTGCGACAATCTGCTACAGCATTGTTAATCAACTATGAGCGAAAGCCGGCATTTCAACCGCGGCGCCCGAGGAGTCAAGACGATGAACACGATGCCCTCCGATTATCTCCCTGTCCCGCGCCCCGAGGGCGGGCCTCCCTGGCGCATCGCCTATCGGCTCAGGCCGGCGCAGGGCGCGGGACGCGAGCGCCCCGGCTACGTTTGGCTCGGCGGCTTCGCCTCCAACATGCTCGGCGAGAAAGCCGGCTTCATCGACGCCAAGGCTGCGGCCTTGAAACGCGCCATGCTGCGCTTCGACTATTCAGGCCATGGCGAATCGACGTTCGAGGCAGAAGGCGCGCGCTTCGAGGATGGCGCCGTCAGCGATTGGCTGGAGCAGAGCCTCGCGCTCTTCCTCTCTAAGACGGAGGGCCCGCAAATCCTGATAGGCTCGTCGATGGGCGCGTGGATCGCTCTGCTCCTCGCGCGCCGCTTGGCCGAGCTTAAAGAGGAGCGTCGGCTGCATGGCCTGCTGCTCCTCGCCCCCGCCGTCGACTTCGCCGAGGAGTTGTTGTGGAAGGGGCTGCCCGAAGCGGCCCAACGCGAAATCCTGGAGACGGGCGTCCATCTGCGGCGCTCCGCCTATGGCGCGACCCCGATCACGAAGCGGCTCATAGAGGACGGGCGCAAGCTGCTTCTGCTCGAGGGCCAGGTGCGCGCCTATGCGCCGACCCATATCCTTCAAGGCGCGCAGGACGAGGACGTCCCGTGGCGCCACGCCTTGCGGCTCTGCGAGCGGCTTTGCGCAGATCCGGTGACCTTCACGCTCATTCCGGACGGCGACCACCGTCTTTCGCGCCGCGCCGATCTGGAGCTCATCGGCGCCACGCTCGATCGGTTCGACGCGGAGCCCGGCGCCGCAACCGATCCTTAAGCCTAACGGCGGATAAACGAAAAGGTCCGCTCTTCTTCACGCTTCTCCCATGGCTCACCTCCCGCTGGCGCTGGTTCGTTTCGCTCTCTCCTTTTTCGCCCGCTCGGCGAATCGCGCGGCCCTGAGCCGCGCCGCGTTGCGCGCCTTTTGCCGTCTCGAATGTCGCGGCCTGGAGAATCTGCCAATAAACTGCGTCGTGGCGCTTGATCGAGCGAGTCCGCTGGCCGCCGCGGTCGCTTTCGCGATCCTGCCGGGATCGCCCATCTTCGTCGTCGACGAAGCCTGGGGCAGCGGCGCGAGGCGCCTGCTCGCCGATCTCCCAGTCGTGACTTTGCGCCCCGGAAAAGCTCTTGCGATCCGCAAGCTCATCAAGGCCGTCAGAGACGGCGCGACGCCGGTGTTCTTCCTGCCGCCAGGCTCCGGCGCGACGCGCGCGATGAAAGCTTTCGAGGCCGCCTCCGTCGTCGCGCGGAAATCCGGCGGCAGGATACTGCGGCTGCGCGTCGAGGGGGGCTCGGCCTCGGCGCAAGAGAACCGAGAGACGAGGCGAGCGTTCTTCCCAAAGCTCGCCGCGACACTGCTCCCGTCGAGCGCGGAGGTCGCCGGCTGCTCGCGCCGTAAGGCGGCCGAAGCGCTATGGCGGTCCATGGCCGACCTCGTCTTCGAGACCGCACGGCTTGATCGAACGCTCTATGAAGCCGTCGCGGCCGCGGCGCGCGAGCATGGCGAGGATCGACCAGCCTTGGAGGATGGGAGTGGCGGGCCCTTAAGCTATCGCGAGGCGCTGACGCGGGCGCGCGCGATCGCCGCGCGGCTGCGGCCTCATGCGTCGAACGGCGAAGCGATCGGGCTGCTCGACGACGGCGGCCTCGGCTTTCTCGCCGTGCAGGCCCTGGGCCGCGCATGCGTGATCATTGACTACGACGCCGGCATTCCCGACATTCTTGCTGGCCTCAAAGCCGCTGGGGCGAGAACCGTCGTCGTCTCGCGGGCGCTTGCCGGAACCAGGCGACTCTGGCCGCTCCTAGAAGCCCTCGAAGCCGAAACGCGCGTGATTTTCCTCGAAGATCTATACGCCGGCCTAGGGCGCCCCGATCTGCTGCGGGCGAGACTGCTGCGCTCAAAGCCGCTTGCGCCCGCAAGCGCGAGCGACGTGGCGGCGGTGCTCTTCACCGGCGGCGCCGAAGGACCGCCTAAATATGTAGCGCTTTCGCATTCAAATCTCGTGGCCAATGCAGCGCAGGTCGCCGCCGCGCTGGTTATCGATCGCGACGACCGAGTTTTCTGCGCGGCGCCCCTGCATCGAGGCTTCAGCCTTGTTTTGGGGCTTCTCACGCCGCTCCTTTCGGGCGTTCCGACGCGTCTTAACGCCGGCGGAACGGCGCCGGACCTGGTCGAAAGCTTCAAGGCGACCGTGCTCATGGCGACGGATGGGCAGCTCGCCGACTATGGCCGCGCCGCGCGCACCGGGGACTTTCGCCGCCTGCGCTACGCTATCGCCGCCTGGGACCCTATTCAGCCGCCAACGCGCAGCTTGTGGAACGAGAAATTCGGGCTGCGGATTCTGGAAAGCTACGGCGCCACCGAGGCCGGGGGGGCGCTTGCGCTGAACGCGCCAGGGCCCACTAGGGTTTCGAACGTCGGGCGGCTGCTGCCGGGCGTCGAAGCGCGGCTCGAGCCTGTCTCCGGCGGCGGAAAGAGGCTTTTCGTGCGCGGCGTCAACGTCATGCTCGGTTATCTTGGCCCACACGCGCCTGGAGTGGCGCGAGCGCCGGAGGGAGGATGGTTCGACACCGGCGACATCGTGAAACAAGACGACGAGGGGGGCCTGATCGTGCAGGGTCGCGTCGCGCGTCTCGCGCGCATCGGACCGCGCGCCGTCTCCCTCGAAGCGGTGGAGGCGATCGCGCGGCTGCTGTGGCCGAAGGCGCTCTCCGTCGCAGCGATCGTGGCGGATACGCGCAAAGGCGAGCGCGTGCTGCTGCTCACGACAGAGCACGCGGCCTCGCGCGTGGAGTTCGCGAGCCACGTCAAAGCGCATGGCGCCGACGACCTGCTGATCCCCGCCGATGTCATCTTCGTCGAGACTCTGCCGCTGAGCGGCTGCAGGCGTCCGGACTATGTCGCGGTGACGGCGCTGGCGCAGGACCCGTCGCGCCTTGCGCCCACCATCCCGCGAGCGCCGAACGGCCTTGGCCGCATCGACGGCGACAGAATGTCCTGCGCCTGACGCGCCTTGAAAGGCTCAACCTTCCCGCACGGCCGCCGCGCGGGCGCGCCCATCGCCGCTGATCGCAGCCGCGCGCGCCTGCTCCTTCTCAGCTGCGAGGTCGCGCAGGCAGTTGTACTCGTCAACGCCGAGCAGCACTAGCCTTTCACGCCCGTTCTTCGTCACGATGATCGGCTCGTGGAGCGCGACGTCGCAGAATTCGCTGAATTTCCGCGCCATATCAGCAGAGGTCACTTTTTTCATGTGCGATGAACCAATCCTACTGGCGATTCCCCGAATATCGCGATCAAGCACCCCGCCGTGCAAATTATGCAGGGTCGAGCGCCTTCATGCAATGACTACGTGTTCAAAAATCGCATTTTTGCTGGTCTGCAATCGGCGCCGCTCGCCATCCGCCGCGCGCTTGTCGTCGAAAGGTTCAAGGCGCGACCGACGCGCCGCCTGAGCGCAAGAAGGCGGCGGCTGCATCGAGCGAGTCGCGCGCCTCCTGGAGCAGCCCGGACGCAAGCTGCCAGCCATGCGGGACGCCGGGCCAGATCACGACCTCGGCGTCGACGCCCGCGGCGACCGCCCGGGCGGCGAACCGCGCCGAGTCGTCGCGCAGTATCTCTCTCTCTCCGACATGAATCAGGATCGGCGGCAGGCCGCCGGGCTCGCCATAAAGTGGCGAGGCGCGCGGGTCGTCGGCCCTGGCGCCGGCGAGATAGGCGCGCGCGCCGATCTTGAGCAGTCGGCGGGTGAACAGAGGATCGCGAGCCTCTTCCTCGCGCGCCGAGGCTCCCGTTATAGCGAGATCCGTCCAGGGCGAGAACAGCGCCGCTGCGACGGGAAGCGTCGAGCCAGCGTCGCGCAGCGCCAGCATCGTCGCCAGCGCCAGACCGCCCCCCGCAGAGTCGCCGGCGAGCGCGAGCCTCGCGCCCCGGCCCGCGAGTTCTCCGTAAACCGCGAGGGCGTCCTCGAGCGCCGCGGGAAAGGGATGGCGCGGCGCAAGCCGGTAGGAGGGCGCGAACACGTCGAAGCCGCGACGCGCGAAGAAGCTCGTGATCGGACGATGGCTCCGGGCCGTCCCCGCAAAATAGGCGCCTCCGTGCAGATAGACGAGAACGGCGCCCGAGCCGGAAGCCGCCCATTCGCCCGCGACGCCGCCGATGCGCTCGGCGCGAAATCCTTGCGGCGGCGCGTCATAGGGCAGGCGCAAGTCGAGCGCGCGCGTGGCCTCAGCAAAATCCGCCGACCGCGTGAGCTTTGGTTTTACGGCGAGACGCAGGAACAGCCGCGCCGCGCGCAGCGACATCTGTCGCATAGATTAGCGGCCCTTGGCGTCGCTGTCCGGCTGCTGCGCTTTGCTCAGATCGTCGAGCAAGCGGTCGAGCGCGTCGTCCCTGAGGCCCTTGGCGCGCGAAAGGTCGCGTAGCTTCGTGGCCTCCGCGAGATCGCGCTCGACGCCATTGCCCTGGGCCAGCACATAGGCCAGCCGGTTCTGCGCCACGGCGTTGCCGAGCCGCGCCGCGCCGCGCAGCAGCTTGACGGCGGATTGAACATCGCGCGGCGCGCCCCAGCCGTTGAACTGCATGATCGCAAGCTCGACCATCGCCGCCTGATGCTCTTGCGCAGCGGCGACGCCGAACCAGCGCGCGGCCTCGGCGTCGTTCTTCTCGACGCCTTTGCCCTTGCGCGAAAGCTCCGCGAGCGCATAGGCAGCGTCGGCGTCTCCCAATTCTGCGCCACGGCGGAAATAACCGGCGGCTGCGGCGAAATCCGCATAGGCGCCGTTGTTTTCAAGCGCCATCTCGCCGAGCAGGTTCAGCGCCGGGCCCTGGTTCTGCGCGGCGGCCTTCTCGAGATAGGTCCTGGCAATCTTCCGCTCGCTCGTCGTCGGCGCGTTGGCGAGCAACGCCGCGCCGTAAAGGTAGGCGCCGGTCGCGTCGCCAGCGTCGGCCGCACGGCGAAAATAGTCGGCGGCGAGCCTGGGGTCGCGCTTGACACCCGCGCCTTCCGCATGCATGCGCCCGATCAGCGTCAGCGCCGCAGCGTCGTTTGGATTGTCGTCGACGCGCTTCCTGGCCTCGCGCATCGCCTCGTGATAGTCGCCGCGCTGATAGGCGCCGAAGGCGAGATCGACTGCCGCGGCGGCTTTCGGTGTTGGGTCTTGCTCGGCAAGCGCCGCGGCGGGCGCGAGCAGTGCGGCGACAAGAATGAGTCCTCGGAAGGCGAGCGAGGTCCAGCTGCCCCCTCCCTCACCCTCCCCCGCCATAGGGCGTCTGGAGGACGCCCGTCCTTCGGACGGGCTATGGCGGGAGAAGGGGGCGGCGGGCGTTACGCGAAGCGTCGATGCCGCGTGGAGCCTGCTCCCTCTCCCGCGATCCCCGGACTTTGATCCGGGGAGAGGAGGGTTGGGGAGGGGGCGGCAAATCACAAGCAGCGTTCTATGCATTCGAAGTCTCCGCCACTATGCGCTGCGCCTTCGCCACGGCGGCTGCAGGCCCGTGGGGATCTCTCCACACGTAATCTCCGAGCATGAGAAAATCCGCGCCAGCGCCAATCAACGCCGCGATTTCCGCGTCGCGGCGGGCGAGCGCGACGCATGGCGTCGTGAAGAGCTGCGACCACCAGCGAACGCGCTCTTGCAGCGCCGCGAAATCCGCCGCGTCGCCGTCGTCGCCGAACAGCAGATAGTCGGCGCCCGCCTCGCCCGCGACCATGGCGTCATGCCGGGTCGGCAGCGCGCCGGCCCCGACGATATGGGACGGCGACAGCAGCTCGATTGCGTGCGTCAGTTCTTCGCCGCACCCCCGCACATGCGCGCCGTCGGCGCCCGCCTCGAGCGCGAGCCGCGCCGCGCCGTCGAAGACGACCGCGACCCCCTCGTCTTGCGCGGCGCGCGCGATCTCGCCCAGAATCCGCTTCGCCGCTTTTTCGTCGCTCGTTCCGAGCCGCACCAAGAGGCTCGCGACGCCGCCTTTGGCGAACGCCCCCTTAAGCTGCGACAGAAACGCCGCCACGTCTGAGAGCGCTGGGGTCGCGAGATAGAGGCGCGCGTCGGACATGCTTATTCCGGCGCGAGCATTTTTTCCGGACGCACGATCTCGTCGAACTCGGCCTCGGAGACCTTGCCCGACTTCAGCGCCTCTTCCTTCAGACTCGTGCCGTTCTTATGCGCGGCGCGCGCGATCTTGCTCGCGGCGTCATAGCCGATCTTCGGCGCGAGCGCCGTGACCAGCATCAGCGAGCGCTCGAGGAAGCGCGCGATGTTCGCCGCATCCGGCTCGATGCCGTCAACGCACCGCGCAACGAAGCTGTCCATGCCTTCGGAGAGCAGGTCGATCGACTCAAGGAGCGCGAAGGCGATCAGCGGCTTCATGACGTTGAGCTCGAGATGCCCTTGGCTCGCGGCGAAGCCGATGGTCGACTGATTGCCGAAGACGCGCGCGCAGATCATCGTGATCGACTCGACTTGCGTCGGATTGACCTTGCCGGGCATGATTGACGATCCCGGCTCGTTCTCGGGGAGCTTGAGCTCGGCGAAGCCCGCGCGCGGCCCGCAACCCATGAGCCTGATGTCGCAGGCGATTTTGTAAAGTCCACTCGCGAGCGCATGCATCGCTCCGTGCGCGAAGACGATCGCGTCATGCGAGGCGAGCGCCTCGAACTTGTTCGGCGCGGAGACGAAGAGCAGGCCGGTTTGGTCCGCGATGTTGGCGGCGACTTCCTCGGCGAAGCCCGGCGCGGAGTTCAGGCCGGTGCCTACCGCCGTTCCGCCTTGCGCCAAGGCGAGAAGGTCCGGCAGGACTTTCTCGAAACGCGCGATGGCGTATTCCGCCTGCGCCGCGTAGCCGGAAAACTCCTGGCCGAGCGTGACGGGCGTCGCGTCCTGGAGATGCGTGCGGCCGATCTTGACGATCGTCTCGAAGGCCTTGGCCTTGGCGTCGAGCGCGGCGTGCAGGCGCTTCGTCGCCGGAATGAGCTTGTTCACGATTCCGAGCGCAGCTGCGATGTGAATCGCGGTCGGGAAGCAGTCGTTGGAGGACTGGCCGTGGTTGACGTGATCGTTGGGATGCACCGGGCTCTTCGCCCCCCGCGCGCCGCCAAGCAGCTCGTTGGCGCGATTGGCCACGACCTCGTTTACGTTCATGTTGGTTTGAGTGCCAGAGCCCGTCTGCCAAACAACGAGCGGGAACTCACCGTCATATTTGCCCTCAATGATCTCGGTCGCCGCCTCGACAATCGCCTCGGCGATCTCCTTGTCGATAAGGCCCTTGGAAGCGTTGACCTCCGCGGCCGCGCGCTTGATGCGAGCGAGTGCATGGACGATCGCGAGCGGCATGCGCTGGCCGCCGATGGGGAAATTCTCGAAAGAGCGCTGGGTCTGCGCGCCCCAATAGGCGGCGGCGGGCACGGCGATGTCGCCAAAGGAGTCGCGCTCGATGCGTTGATTGTCGTCGGTCTTCATCGCGGGCTCGGCGTGTTGAGAAAATTTGGGCGCGGGCTGTTCGCTCGGGCTGCGCCTCCCTCTCCCCGCTTGCGGGGAGAGGGCCGTTCTCTGCGCTCACTTAGCGTCGGGAAACGACGGCAGCGGCGCGTAAGTTTGCGGAACAGGCCCCGTCAACGCGCCGAGGAACGCAACGATTTCAGCGACCTCCTCGTCCTTGAGCTCGACCCCGAGCTGCGTCTTGCCCATGATCCGTACTGCCGCCGGAAGCTCCGCGACCGCGCCGTCGTGGAAATAGGGCGCGGTCTTGGCGACATTGCGCAGCTGCGGAACCTTGAAAACGTAAAGGTCGGCGTCACTCTTGGTCACGTCCGCGCGACCCTTGTCGGGTTCCGTCGAACCCGTCTCCTTCCAATAGTCCTCGGCCACGCCAAACTTTTCGAACGACTGGCCCCCCAATCCGGGACCGTTGTGGCAGGCTGCGCATCCGAGATCGATGAACTTGCGCAACCCGGCCTGCTCCTGTGGCGAAAGGGCCACGCGCTCGCCGTCGAGGAAGGCGTCGAAGCGGGCCGGAGTGATCAGGGTGCGCTCGAAAGCCGCGATGGCGGCGCCCCAGTTCTTCTGGGTTATAGGATCGGCCTCTCCGGGAAAGGCCCTTGCGAAAGCCTCGCCGTAGCCGTCTATCGTTTTGAGCTTCGCGATGACCGTGGCAAAGTCCTGATTGCCGTAGCTCGTGGCGCCCAGCGGCGATTTCTCCGCCTGCTCCTCGAGGGTCGCACGATCGCCGCGCCAATGCTGCTTGAACTGCAAGGCGGCGTTGAAGATCGTGGGGGCGTTGCGCGGATTGACCTTGCCGAAGACGCCGATGGCCTTGGGCAGACCGTCGGCCCCGCCCTGATCGGCCTGATGGCAATGGCCGCAGCTCACATTGCCGTCGGCGGAGACGCGACTCTCGTAAAACAGCCGCCGTCCCAGCTCGACGCGCGCCTTGGCGACCGGATCAGTCGAGCTTGGCGCTGCCGGCAGGCGGGCGAGGCCCGCGCTTTTGGCGTCAGCGATCAGCCTGTCAACGGAAGCCGCTGTCGCGGATTGCGCCGCGGCCCGTCCGCCGAGCGCAAGCGCCAAGACTGCAAGCGCCAGGACCGCGCTAGACGGATTGAGAAGCTTCCGCATTTTTTAAGGCCCTCGGTCGATACAAAAAAAGCCGGCGAACGAAACCGCAATTCCCCGGCTTATCCGGGATTGCGGCTTCACGCCGGCTGGCATTGAAGGGGCTTTAGCAAAGCCCGCGCGCTTTAGATCTCGGCGGACTCGTAGGACGTCACTTCCATGCCGACGCAAATTTCGACGATGACGGGCGCGGTCCAGGTCATTTGGCTTCCTCCTATTTGGCGCATTCTGCGGGGCCCTCGTCCTGCGGGTCGCCGCAGGTTGGCGCGGGCCCTTCCTTAGCTGCAGGCTCGAGTTCGAGCCGTCTCTACCACGGGCCGGACCGCCGCGCAATCGGGCGTTCCGTTCTTTGCCTTAATCTGGGGCGGCGGCGCAAGAAATGTGCGAACCGCCCTTCGCAAAATGCCGCAGGGCTTCTTCTCGACAGCGGCTGTCGCGGCTGCTAGGCATGATCCCGCCGGCGGCGCGGGATTGCGCCGCAGGGCGCGGCGCTGTATCAGCCGCGGCAGCGCTCTGCGCGGCGGTCCATACGGCAGACAAAGGCACATCGGAACAGTTTATGAGCAATGCTACGCTCGACGGCGCCCCGATCGCGATTGGGGCCGCCTATGAACATTCGGCCCGCGTCTTGGCGAAGGCCAGATTTCCGCTCGTCGCGGGACTGGGAACCGACGTCGCCGGCGCGCGGGCCGCGATCCTGCTCGCCGAAAAGCTGCGCGGCGCCTTCGACCATCTCGCCTCGGACGAGCTGTTGGCCGACGTCGAGGCCATGCGCAGCTTCGGCATGTTCACGACCACCGCGAACGAGGCGCGCTTGCGCGCCGACGTGGCGCTCTTCGTCGGTCCCGGCCTGACGGAGCGCTGGCCGGCGCTCTTGGAGCGCCTGGCGCTGGGCAAGCCCGCGCATTATCACAGGAACACGCCGCGCAAGGCGATCTGGCTCGGCCCCAAACGCAGCGAAGGCAAGATCCAGGGGCTCGAGGTCGAGACGATCGCCGCGGCCCCGGAAACGCTGCCCGCGCTGGTCGCTTCAATCCGCGCGCGCGTCGGCGGAAGGCCCATCGCGCTCGAAGGGGCGCAGGCGAAGCGCGCCGACGCCATAGCTGAGACGTTGAAGGCCGCGCGCTTCGGCGTCGCGATCTGGTCGGCGTCGTCGATCGATGGTCTCGCAGTCGAGGCGCTGCAGGGGCTGCTGACTGATCTCAACCTCACAACCCGCTTTTCCGGACTGCCGCTCGGCGCGCGCTCGGGCGCCGCTGGCGTGGGGCAGATTGCGGGCTGGATGACCGGCTTCCCCCCGCGCACGGGATTCGGCCGCGGCTATCCCGAGCATGATCCCTGGCGTTTCGACGCGCAACGGCTCGTGGAGAGCGGCGAGGCCGACGCCGCCCTGTGGATCTCCGCTTATGACGGCGAGCCGCCGCGCTGGAGCCGCAAGGATCTGCCGCTCGTCACGCTCGGGCCGAAAGGCGCCAGCGCCGAGCACGGCCTCTTCATCGAGGTCGGTCGGCCCGGCGAAAGCCACGACTCGCTGGAACTTGCCCAAGAGGTCTCTTCCTTCGTGCTGCGGCAGGCGACGAAGCCGGACGCCGCGCCAAGCGTCGCCGACGTGATCAAAGCCATCGACGCTCATATCTCGGAGAACGCCAAATGCTGACGTGTCTGCGCGGCGGCCGCGTCATCGATCCTGCGACGGGAACCGACGCCATCGGCGATATCTATTTCGAGGCTGGCCGCATCGTGGCCAAGCCCGATGGGGGCGCGCCCGTCGAAACCATCGACGTTTCCGGCCATATCGTCATGGCCGGCGCGATCGACATCCATTCGCATATCGCCGGCGGCAATGTGAACACGGCGCGGCTGCTCCTGCCCGAGAAGCATCGCGCCATCCGCGCGCGTTTGGAAGGCACGCCGCTCTCGACCGCCAAATGGTCGACCTATGAGATCGGGCGTCTTTACGCGCAAATGGGCTTCACCACGGTCGTCGAGCCGGCCATGGCGCCGCATCAGTCGCTGCAGACGCATCTGGAGCTCGCCGAGACGCCGCTACTCGACACAGGCGCGCTGACAATTCTCGGCAATGACGACTTCCTGCTCGAGATGCTGCGCGACGGCGAGAGCCAGACCGCGATCAACGATTATGTCGCGCGCACGGTCGACGCCACCAAGTCATTGGGCTTGAAGTGCATCAATCCTGGCGGCGTCGCGGGCTTCAAGGAGAACATGCGCGTCTTCGGGCTCGAGGACGTGGTGCCATTCTATGGCGTCTCGTCCAAGCAGATATTTCAGGCCTTGCAGAGGGCGACGCAAGCGGTGGGGATCCACCATCCGCTGCATCTGCACATGAACAATCTCGGCATCGCCGGCAACATCGACACCGCGCTCGCGACGATCGACGCCTCGCAGGGCCTGCCGCTGCATCTTGCGCATGTGCAGTTCTACGCCTACGGCAAGGAAGGCAAGAACGGCTTCTCCTCCGCCGGCGCGGCCTTCGCCGAGAAGGTCAACGCCAACGAGAACGTGTCGATCGACGTGGGGCAGGTCATGTTTTCGGAGACGGTCACGGTCTCCGCGGACGTGCTCAAGCAGTACAACAGCCTCACCGGCGCGAATCCGAAGAAGGGCGCGATCTTCGACGGCGACGCCAATGGCGGCGGCATCGTGCCCTACGCCTATCAGATTTCGAACTACTACAACGCCGTCCAATGGGCGGCGGGGCTGGAGCTGTTCCTGCTCGTCAAGGACCCTGCCCAAGTGTTCTTCACCACCGACCATCCGAACGGCGGGCCGTTCACGACCTATCCGGAGCTGTTCGCGCTGCTCATGAGCGCGGATCTGCGCGCGCAGATGATGGCGCGGCTGCCGGCCGACGTGCTCGAGCAGACGACGCTGCCGTCGATCAAGCGCGAGTACACGCTCTACGAGATCGCGCAGATGAGCCGCTCGGGCGCGGCGAAGCTCTTCGGCTTCACGGATCGCGGCACGCTCAAGGTGGGCGCTGTCGCCGACATCGCCGTCTACAAGGATCAGCGCGACAAGGCCGGCATGTTCCGCAAGGCCGCCCACGTGTTCAAGAACGGCGAGCGGATCGTCAAGGACGGCGAGGTCTCGCATTATGTGACCGGCAGGAGGCTGCACACGCGGCCCTCCTTCGACAAGGCGATAGAGAAGCGTCTCGACGCCTACTACGACGAGCTTTACGGTCTGCCGCGCACGATCTTCGATCTGCCGGCCGCGGCCCTGCCCCATCACGACGCATTCGCGGAGGTTTCATGCCGCAGCTGACGCGCAAGGGCGTCCGCATCGACGACAGTTTTGCGGAAGCGTTTCCAATGGCGGGCACGGGGCTCGTCATCACCGCCCCCAACCGCAAATGGGCGCTGACCGCGGCGCAGGTCATGACCGGCTACGCCACCTCCGTCATCGGCTGCGACTGCGAGGCTGGCGTCGACTGCGAGCTCTCGCCGAAGGAGACGCCGGACGGCCGGCCCGGCGTGCGCGTGCTCGCCTTCGGCTTCTCGCCCAAGGCGGTCGAGAAGGCGCTGGTCAACCGCGTCGGCCAATGCCTTTTGACCTGTCCCGGCACAGCGGTGTTCTCGACGATGGAGGGCGACCTCAAGATCAAGGTCGGCGACTCCATGCGGCAATTCGGCGACCGGTGGCAGATCTCAAAGGCCCTCGACGGCAAGCGCTACTGGCGCGTGCCGGTCATGGACGGCGAGTTCCTCGTCGAAGGCCAGGTCGGTCTGGTCAAGAAATGCGTCGGCGGCGGCAATCTGCTGGTCATGGGCGAAGACTGGGAGAGCACCATGCGCGCGACCGAGGCCGCAGTCGCCGCGATCGGCGAGGTCGCTGACGCGATCACGCCGTTCCCCGGCGGCATCGTGCGCTCTGGCTCCAAGGTCGGCTCGAAATACAAGGGCATGAACGCCTCGACCAACGACGCCTATTGTCCGACGCTCAAGGGCGTCACGAACAGCGCGCTCGATCCCGACATCGGCTGCGTGCTCGAGATCGTCATCGACGGCTTGACCGACGCGGTCGTCGCCGACGCCATGCGCGCCGGCATCAAGGCGATCGTCACTATCGGACCCAAAGAGGGGGCGAAGCGCATCGGCGCAGGCAACTACGGCGGCAAGCTCGGCCCGTTCCACTATCATTTGAAGGATCTACTGCCGTGAAGCCGCTTCTCTTCACGCTCCGCCACGCGCCGACGCAAAGGCTCGACCTCTCGCCGCTCACGCCCGATCGGCTGATCGGCCGCGCGCTGAAAGAGACCGAGGCGATCGAGATCGGCACCACCGAGGTCGCCATCAAGGTCGGCGACCTGTTCAAGCTGCGCTCGGGCGATCCGCGCGCGCTGCATTTCGAAGGCGGCTCCGAGCATTTCGACTTCCTCGGCCAGAAGCTCCTGCCGGGCTTCTCGATCCATGTCGAAGGCGATGTGGGCTTCGGCCTGGCGCGCAACGCGACAGGGGGCCGGATCACTGTCGCCGGCGACGCCGGACCCTTTGCTGCGAGCGGCATGAGCGGCGGGCATGTCGCTATCGAAGGCGACGCCGGCGATTTCCTGTGCGGGCCGCTCGCGGGCGAGATCGCCGGCATGTCGGGCGGGCGCGTGATCGTGCGCGGCAACGTCGGCGCGCGGGCGGGCGACCGGCTGCGGCGGGGCGTCGTGGTGATCGAGGGCGACGCTGGCGCCGATTTCGGCGCGCGCGCCATCGCCGGGACGATCATCCTCAACGGCAAGGCGGAAGGCCGCATCGGCTATCTCAACCGGCGCGCGTCGCTCGTGCTCGCGCACTCTGTCGATTTCGGGCCGACCTATGTCGATTGCGGCGCGCATAATTTCGCCTTCGCCAAGCTGTTCGCGCGCGCGCTCGCAGACGACAGCCGCCGCGCCGCGCGCCTCTTGTCGCAGAGGCTGCAGCGCTATGCGGGCGACACTGCGGTCTACGGCAAGGGCGAGATTCTGACGCCAGCCTGATAGGCTATCCAGCCGGAAGGGAAGGGGTTGAAGAAGGTCTCATAAGACTGAAAGGACTAACCATGCGCTGGGTCCAACAACTTTCTTACTTCGCGCCTCTCGCGGGCGCCGTCGCGGTCAGCGCGTTTCTGCTCGACGGTCCGGCATTCTCGGAGACGCCCAAACTCGACAAGAGGACGCAGATCAAGGAAATTATAGTCAAGGCGAATTTATTGGAGGACGGCAAGCTCGGCATTGAAAGGATGATGCCTTTTGTATTGCAGTCCGTCCGACAAAGGCACCCGGAGATGACGGCGCAGCAGACCCAGGCGCTGACAGATATAATTAAAGCTACGGTCAACGATCAGACGCCTTTCATCGAAAGGATTTCTATTGACGCCTATGACGAGACCTTCAGCGCAGACGAGATAAGCGCCCTGTACGATTTTTATCAAACTGCTGTCGGCTCGGGAATAGCGGCCAAGTTGGGTGCCGTGCAGCAGAGGGTCGCGCAAAAAGCCCAGCTTTGGGGGCAATCCATTCTCGTCCCGGAACTCTATAAACGTCTGAAAGCGAGCGAAACGCTCAAGGACCTCGCGGAGTGAGGCGGTCAGCCCTGCGAGCCGCCGTGGGACGTTGACGCGCGCCGGCCGCGCGCTAGCCTCGATTGGAGGCGCGAATGCTTTCGCGCCCGAAAGCGAGGCGCGAAATGGATTTCATTCAGCTCGTGATGACGGTGTGCGCCTTGGCGCACCCTCAGGCTTGCGAAGAACGGCGCGAGACGTTCTCGACCGAGACGGTGTCGATCGTGGGCTGCATGGTCAGCGCGCAAATATATATCGCCAAATGGAGCGGCGAGCATCCGACGCTGCGCGTCACGCGCTGGCGTTGCATTGCGCCCGGCGCCGAGGGGAAAAAAATCTGAGAAGCTGCCGCTTTTGCGACTCGGTCTCAGAAGCACTAGACTGTCTTGCTTGGAGCTGATTTTAAATCTAGAATCCGTTAAAAATCAATTATAGCTGTTAGAGTGACAGCAAGGCTCAGCGTGACCATCGCTTAACCGCCGAGGCATCAAAGCAAAGGCGACCGTTGCGTTGAGCGAATGCGCCGACGAACACGCTGGATAAAAAGAAGGTTTGCCATTTTCAACTATTGACCCTCTGCATGAAGCTGCTGGCTCGATCAGAGTTTTGGGCGGGCGGCGTCTTGTGTCCGATGAGGACAGAGGCCTGCTCCTCGCTGATAGGAGGCGACAATGCCCAACATGCTCAGATCCGCTCCGGCCGCGGCAGTTTTCGCGGCGGCGGCCTTCACTCTCGCTCCCTCACCCGCCAGCGCGGGCGTGATGGGACTGACGGATCAACAGTCCGCGGCGCCGGCGTCGAAGATCGATGACGCCGCATACTGCTATCGGCGTCGCCACTTGGGCTGCAGCACCTGCGGGGCCTGCTGCTATGGCTGCAGCACCTGCGGCGGCTATTACGGCTCCGTCTATCCCAGCTATTACGGCTACTTTGGCTACGGCGCTCCTGCTGTGGGCGCGGTGACCTGGCCGTGCTGGGGTCGGTGGTAAGTCCGAGGCCAGCAGCCGCGCGCCGGCGACGGGCTCCGCGGAGGCGCGGTTCGTGCCGTCGGCGCAGCATCCGGCCGGGGGCCGTGTTTACGGCAAAGCGGAACGGCGGCGCGACGGGGGCGTCCCCGCCCCGGAAGCCTTTAAAAACAAGTGCGTGGTTAATATGACAGTATAGCTCAAACAACCAGCAAACATCCAAGATACAGATAAATCATGATCTTTGCAGCGGGCGCATATTCCGAGGAAGAATGCTAATATTACACTTTCCGGCTCTTGACCAGCCGCCGAAGCGTCCTAGCTGGCACGTCATCAGGGTGGGCGGTGTTGTTTTTTCCGAACCTAGACGGGGCGCCTGCTCTTGATTCGTAGGAGGCTTCAATGCGCAACGTGCTCAAATCCGCTCTCGCGGGGGCAGTTTTGTCAGCGACCGCGATCACTCTCGCTCCGTCAGCCGCCAGTGCGGGCGTGATGGGACTGACGGATCAACAGTCGCTGGCGCCGGCGTCGGTGACCGAAAGCGTCCATTGGCGTCCGTATTGCCACCGCCACTACCGCCACTGGGGCTATTGCGGGACCTGTGGCTACCGCACATACGGGTATGCATATCCCGGCTACTATGGCTACGGCGCAGGCTACTACGGCTACGCCAACCCTGTTGGCGCGGCAGTCGGCGCGGCGACCTGGCCTTTCTGGGGCTGGTGGTAAGCTTAGGCCCGTGGCTGCTTCTTAAGAATCGCCCCTTCCGCTTGGGAGGGGCGGTTTTTTCGGTTTAGGCTCGGACCGTTTCCGCCTCGCGCGCGGCGGCGGCCGCTCGGCCCATGCGCCTATAGACGAAATCCGGCGAGTCTACATAGGCCTCTTGAAGCGCGAGACTCGCGAAACGCCCGTGGTCGGGCGAAAGCGCGCAAGCGGGATCCGTCGCGCGCGGGTCGCCGGTCAACGCCATGGCCTGGCAACGGCAGCCGCCGAAATCGATCTCGCGCCGCTCGCAGGAGCGGCAGGGCTCCTTCATCCAGGCCGTGCCGCGGAAGGCGTTGAACGCCGCGCCGTCGCGCCAGATGTCGCCGATCGACCTCTCGCGCACGTTCTCGAAGTCGAGGCCGGGCAGGGTCTGAGCGGCGTGACAGGGCAGCGCCTTGCCAGAGGGCGTCACCACGACGATCGAGCGCCCCCAGCCGCCGGTGCAGGTCTTGGGGCGCGACGCATAGTGATCGTGGATCACGAAGTCGAAGTTCAGCACGCCCTTCAGCCGCTTCTTGGCCTCGTCGACGATCTCGACGGTCTCCAGGAATTTCTCGCGAGTCGGGATCAGCGCCGCGCGATTGAGCTGCGCCCAGGCGTAATATTGGATATGTGCGACCTCGATGCGCTGCGCGCCGGTCTCGACTGCAAAGTCGATGATCTGCGGGAGATGATCGATGTTGTGCCGGTGAATCGGCGCGTTGATCGTGAGCCCCAGCCCCAGCTCGCGCACAAAGCCCGCGAGCTCGCGCTTCTTCGCGAAGCCGCCCTCGTAATGCGAGATGCGATCGGCGGAAGCAGCGTCGACGTCCTGGATCGACAGCTGCACATGATCGAGGCCGATGCTGGCGAACGCTTCCAGGCGCGCGCGATCGAGCGTGACGGCCGAGGTGATGAGGTTGGTGTAGAGCCCGGCCTCGACCGCATGGGCGAGGATTTCCTCGAGATCGCGCCGCAGCGTGGGCTCGCCGCCCGAAAGATGCAATTGCAGGGCGCCGGCCATCGCCGCTTGGCGGAAGGTCTCGCCCCATTCCGCTGCGGTCAGCTCCGTGTTGGCGCGCTCGAGCTCGAGCGGGTTGGAGCAGTAGGGGCATTGCAGCGGGCAGCGATGGGTGAGCTCCGCCAGCATCCCCGCAGGCCCGCCGGGGTGGGGCCCATAAGCCTTGGCCATTGCCGAGAGCGGCGGCGGCGCGAAGGCGTCGGGTCCGTCGCGCAGCAGCCGCTTGTCGGCGAGACCCTGCAGCAGGGTCGTCACGTCGCGGGAGACGACCTCGACCGGCGCTGAGAACTGCGCCGAAAGCTTCGCCGCGATCTCGGCGACTCTCGCCTCGCCGTCGAGCAGACGCAGAACGGCGAGCGAGATGGCGTCGATCTCATAGGCGCGCTCCGGCGCCAGCACGACGACGCGCTCGCGGGCGCGGTCCTCATGCAGGCGCGAATAGCGCGTGAAGGCGGGTCTCGCTGCGGGCGTGATCAGATAGCGGTCGCTCACGAACCGAATTGTCCCGGCTGATAGGCGCCAGGCGGAATGACGCCCGGCGACACATAGGCGAAATGTAAGACGTCGAGCTGCGCCCACAAGACGCCGCACTTGAACCGCACCGCCTCGACGCAGGCCTCCTGCTCGGCGCGGCTTAGCGCGTTCTTCTTGATGTAGTCCAGCGCAAAATCGGCGTCGCGCGGCGCCTGGGTCAGGCGGCGCTTGAAATA
>DASPSI010000017.1:0-12721 GCA_035624015.1 Methylocystis sp. | reverse complement strand
CCGCCCGCGTCCACGATCTGCGCCAGAAGCTCGACATGCTCTGAGGGGTAAGGGCGGGCGTGACCACCGGCGAGCACCGCTATGGCGCCGTCGCCGAGGCTCGCGCGGTGAGCGGCGGCGTCGACTCCGCGCGCGAGGCCGGAGACGATTGCATAATCCTCGCGCAGGAGACCGCGCGCAAGCTGCTGTGCGAAAGCGAGCCCCGCAGAGGAGGCGTTGCGGGCGCCGACGATGGCGACGCAGCTGCGCTTCAGCGCGGCGGCGTCGCCGCGCAACGCCAGCAGCGGCGGGGCGTCCTCGATCTCGCGCAGCAGCGGCGGATAGTCGGCGTCGCAAGAGGCGACGAAGCGCACGCCCATTTTTTGCGCGGCCTCCAGCTCGCGCTCAACCTCGGTGCGGTCCGCGAGGCGGATCGCGCGCCCCCCGAGGCGCTCGGCGACGAGGGCGGGCAGCGCGTCCAGCGCCGCCGTGGCGCCGCCATAGCGATTGACGAGCTGGTGGAAAGTGCGCGGCCCGACGTTCTCCGAGCGAATGAGCCGCAGCCAGTCGAGGAGCTGCGCCTGCGAGAGGCTGATCGCGCCCGGCCCGCTCATGACTTTTGCCCGATGCGGCTTTCGGTTCCGGCCCTAAGCCGCACGATGTTTTCGCGATGCTTCCACCAGAGCAGCGCGGCGAGGAGGGCGAAGACCGCCGCCGCGTCGGGCCGACCGAAGGCGGCGAGGACCAGCGGCGTCAAGGCCGAGGCGCTGAGCGCCGAGAGCGAGGAGTAACGCCACGTCCTCGCGGCGGCGAGCCAGGTCGCGCAGAAGAACAACCCGCTCGGCCAGTGGAGGGCCAGGAGCGCGCCAATGAAGGTCGCGACGCCCTTGCCGCCACGAAATTGCAGCCACACCGGCGCAATGTGGCCCACAAAGGCGCCGAGCGCCGAAACAAGCGCGCCGTGAGGCGCGAGCGCGCCGCCGACGAGCACGGCGACGGCGCCCTTGAGACCGTCGAGCAGGAGCGTCGCGGCAGCGAGATCTTTGCGCCCGGTGCGCAGCACGTTCGTCGCGCCGATGTTGCCCGAGCCGATGGCGCGCAGATCGCCGGCGCCCGCGAGTCGCGTAAGAATGACGCCGAAGGGAATGGAGCCGAGAAGATAAGCGAGGGCGAAGGCCGCCGCCTCGAGCAGAAGAGAAGGAGACGACATCGACCGGGCGAGACCTTTGGCTACGCGATTGCGCGCGGGGGAGTGACCGAAGGAATGCTAGCGGACGCGCCCGCCTGCCGCAACCGGAAGGACCCAGGCCCGAATCCTATGAGGTTTCGACCGGACCACTTCTGTCAGCGCCGACGCCACGCTGGCTCCAAGGCCGACCCGACGCTAACATGACGGCTAGCGCCATCGCCGGCGCTATGATGGCGTCGCGATCAGCATCGATCGCAGAAGAAACCAGGCAAGGGTTCACCATGACGCGTCCGCGCATCGGCCTTGCGCTCGGCAGCGGCGCCGCTCGCGGATGGTCCCACATCGCAATCATCGAGGCGCTATCCGAAGCCGGCATCGAACCCGAGATCGTCTGCGGGACCTCGATGGGCGCTCTGGTCGGCGCCGCTTACGTAGCTGGACGCCTGGCTGATTTGCGACGATGGGCCGAAGCCGCGAGCTGGCGCGAGATCGTGCCGCTCATAGATGTGCGGCTCATGGGCGGGGGCCTCATCGACGCCAAGAAGGTGATCGAATTCTTGCGTGAGATGGGGGTCGGTGGACCGATCGAAGGTTATCCTAAAGCTTACGCGGCCGTCGCCACGGATTTTCTCACTGGACGCGAGACTTGGCTGCAGTCCGGACCGATCCTTGAAGCCGTCCGCGCGTCGATCGCGCTTCCCGGACTTATCAGTCCCGCTAGGGTCGACGGACGATGGCTTCTGGACGGCGGTCTCGTAAATCCGGTTCCGGTCTCGGTCTGCCGCGCCCTGGGGGCAGATGTGATTATCGCAGTCAACCTCAACGGCGACCTCGTGGGACGACGCTTCGAGAGCGCGCCGGACGCCTCGATGGCTTCTCCCTTTCCGGCGGTCCCGAGCGAGTTCTTCGGGCGGATGCTGAGCCAGTTGCCCCCAGCCACGCGCGAGCAGGCGACCCAGATAGCTTTGCGGCTCCTGCCGCAGGGGCCGTTCACGCCGGGCTATTTCGACGTCCTCACCAACTCCATCAATATCATGCAGGACCACATCACCAGGACCCGGCTTGCTGGCGAGCCCCCGCACGTCATGCTGATGCCACGAGTGCAGAACATTGGCATGCTGGAATTCGCGAGAGCCCAGGAAGCCTTTGCTGAAGGGCGCGCGTGCGTGGAAGCGGCGTTGCCGATGCTGCAACGTTACATTTAGGCGGCCCGCAACCGGCCGCGCATTCAAGAATTCGTTGATGTGGATATCCCCCGCACGATCTTCACTGAATCACTTCTTTCGCCTTCCGCAGATTTTGTCCCCGGAGGCTGCTGTCCCGCTGCTCTTCTTTTCGTCACAATTATCTGTATGAATCCCAACTTGACCATGTTCTTGGGTTCTATTGCCACGGTGACGTTTGAGCTTGGCGGGGGTCGATCGAGGCCTGCGCACGCCCTGGGAGCGCCCACCAAATTTCTTGCTTTCCCCTGGTTCCATTTGCTGCGAGATCGCGCGAGGCGCGCCCAGCCTGAGCACGCCGACCCGCTCTTTTTGAGGAGACCGGCCACACGGCGCGCCATCAAAGCCTCCCGCGTGCGAGTTTCCTGTGCGTTCGAACACCGTTCCGCAAAGTCTCGATCGGACGAGCGTCGCGGTTGGAGAGTAAAGGGAGAGTAAATGAGTACCGTCTTTGAAAGACCGTCCTACGCACCCGCGCGATCCGGGCGGAATTCGCCGAACCCGCCGTCGGCACAGGACGAACACCGAAAAAGAGACAGGCTCCCACGCCCCAATGCGAGCCTGAGCTTCGTTGAAGGCCGCTCCGAAAGCCCGCGCCTTCGCTCGCAAGCCAGCGGAGAGCAGCAGCCGCCGGCGCCGGCGCCGGCGCAGCGCGATTGGGGCGCCTATGTTCGGCCGCTATGGCCGGCGATCGCCGCGGCGCTCGTAGCTGCGCTTGCGTTATCCACCTTTGCTCTTCTCGCGCGCAGACCAGCGAGCGAATCTCTTCGAGCGTTCGACGAGACGCTGTTGGCGCCGCCGCAAGCGCCAGCAAAGAAACTCCAGGAAGCGCAGCTCCGAGCGCCGGCGGCGCCGAAGCTGATAGTCGAGCCGCCATCCGAGCAGCCGGCGGGCGCCAATGCCCGGCTCGGCGTCGCGATTCCAGATTCGCGCGACGGCGGCTTGATCGTCGTCTCAGGCCTCGCGGCCGGCGCGACCTTGTCTGCTGGCAATCAGGTTGACGACAAAAGCTGGTGGCTGTCCTTCGCCGACCTCGACAATCTCGAAATTCGACCGCCGCCGAAATTCCTCGGCGCAATGGACATAACTGTGGAATTGCGTCTCGCGGACACGTCGCTCAGCGACCGGCAGACGCGCCATATCGAATGGTTGGATGCAGCCTCAGAGACAAAGGCTGCTGACGCGCCTGCGCGAGCCGACGATCAGGAGGGCCTCCTCGGCGCCTTGAAACGTGGGGGACAGGAGCCGATCTCGCAGGGGGATGTCGAGGCGACGCGCCAACTAGCTCGCCGCGCGGTCGACGGCGCGGGCCCGGGCGCGCAGCAAGCTCCCGGCGACGCAGCTGCGCTCCAGCCAAGCGAAACAGAGGCGGTCGCCAAAGCTCAAAATAGAAGCGCGGCCAAGGCCGACAGCCGAGGCGCCGAAGAGTATCGCGCGGGGTGTTTCGTCAAGATCGACGGCCGCGTCCAATTCGCGGGTCGCTGCCAGATTCGTTGGACGAAGGAGGCGAGCGTCAATTTCGCACTGGATCACGATCCGGTCACCCTCACGCGCGACCATGGTCGAACCTGGGGGATGACCTGGGGAAAACGCGAATTGGGAAAGGTGTTCAAACGAGGCTCGTGCTGGGGAAGTCGCCGAGTTTACATCTGCGAGCAAAAGAAATAGCCGACGTGGCCTGCGTCTTGAAGCGTCGCCTACCCCCGCCCGCGATAGGGTGCGACTCCCTGTTCCGGCAGCCATAGCCCGCGCGGCGGCTCGCCCGACTGCCAGAACACGTCGATCGGAATGCCCCCGCGCGGGTACCAATACCCGCCGATGCGCAGCCATTGCGGGGCGAGCGCCGTCTTGAGGTCTAGCGCGATGCGCAGCGTGCAGTCCTCGTGAAAGGCGCCGTGATTGCGGAAGCTCCCGAGATAAAGCTTCAGCGACTTCGACTCGACGAGCCACTCATCCGGAACATAGTCGATGACGATATGCGCGAAGTCTGGCTGGCCGGTCACGGGACAAAGCGAGGTGAACTCCGGCGCCGTGAAGCGCACGAGATAGCATTCGCCCCTGTGCGGATTTTCCACGAGGTCGAGCTCGGCCTCGTCGGGTGAGACCGGCAGCTTCGCCTTCCGTCCGAGCAGCGTAGCGCCTTTTTCAATCTTCGTCATGGGGCGAGATAGGGCTCGGCGGAGCCGGGCGTCAAGCCGCCGCCTTGCTGACGCGGCGCGGCGCCTCTATCGCAGCCCCTCAAAGACCGCTAAACCCCTCGCCGAAATGATGGGGAACAGATGACGACCGAAAAGCAATATGACGCCGTGGTGATCGGCTCGGGCCTCGGCGGCCTGACCGCCGGCGCGCTGCTCGCCAAGAAGGGCTACGGCGTTCTCGTTCTGGAGCGCAATTTCTCGCTCGGAGGCGCGGCGTCCGTCTATAAGGTCGGCGGCCTCACCGTCGAGTCCTCGCTGCACCAGACCTCCGACCCGCGCCACCCGCGCGACCTGAAGCACGGCATTCTCGCGGAGCTCGGCGTCCTCGACGAAATCGAGTGGCTGCCGACCGGGGCGCTTTACACAGTCCGCGGCGGCCCGCTCGCCGAACCCTTCACGCTGCCCTTCGGCTTTGCGGCCGCGCATGACGCGCTCGCCGCGCGCTTTCCCGACAAGGCGCAAGCGATCAAGGATTTTCTGGGCGAGATCGAGCTAATCTATGACTCGATGTGGATGCTGCGCCAGGCGCGCGAGCAAAACTCGGTCGGCAAGCTGATGCGCGCGCTCTGGGAGATCGCGCCCGCCGCCGCGCACTGGCAATCGACGTTGCACGAGATCATGGAGCGCGTCTTCGCCGGCTGCGAGGAGCTCAAATGCGCGCTCGGCGCAAACTTGAGCTATTTCGGCGACGACCCGCGCCGCATGTGGCACATCTTTTACGCGCTGGCGCAGGGCGGCTACATCGCGTCGGGCGGCGTCTATATCAAGGGCGGCTCACGCCAGCTCTCGCTCAGGCTCGCCAAGGCCGTGACCAAGCAAGGCGGAGAAGTGCGCCTCGGACGCAGCGTCGCGGCGATCGAGACCGACGCCGACGGCAAAGTCGCCGGCGTGCGCCATGTCGCGCGCAAGAGCAACGAGGACGAGCAGCGAGTTGCGGCGAAGGTCGTGCTGGCTGGCTGCGCGCCCACGGTCGCCGCGGCGATGCTGCCGCAGGCCGCCAGCGCGCTGATGCATGCGGCCTTCGGCGGACGCGAGCTCTCGACCTCGCTCTTCTGCGCCCACTTCGGGCTGAGCGCCAAGCCAGACACGGTGGGACTCAAGGACTACTCGACGATGGTGCTGCCGAGGGAGCTGGCGCGTTTCGACCAATATGGGGATGGCGCCGCCTTGCTCGCCGACGCGCCGAAAGGCGCCGTCCCCGGATATGGGATTGCGAATTTCACCGCGGTCGATTCCGGCCTTTGGGAGGACCCGCCGATGCTCGTGAGCCTCGTCGGCCTCGACCGCCTCCGCAATTGGAAGGGCCTCTCGCGCGAGGAGGTGGTCGCGCGCCGCGACGCCTGGCTCGACGTGCTGCAAGCGGATATGGAGCGCCACTATCCTGGCTTCTCCGCGCTGGTGCGGGAGCGCACGCTGCTCAACGCCCATTCGATGGCGAGCTACCTGAACACGCCGGAGGGCGCGGTTTATGGTTTTGCGCCGCTGCCGCCGGAGGCGCCGATCATCGCCGGCTTCCCGCGCACCCCGCACACGCCAGTCCAAGGGCTCTATCTCGCCTCGGCGTTCGGGGGCGAGCACGGATTTAACGGGGCGATGCTGTCGGGGGCGGAGGCCGCACGGCTGGCGGCGGAGAGGCTGGAGGCGGGGGGACAGTGACAACGATGCGAAAATTCATCTGTGATCTGGGAGCCGGGACCGCGACCTTCTCCCCTTGCGGGAGAAGGGAACGGCCGGCGCTCGTGGCTTTTGTCGCCGCATTTGCGTTCCTCAGCCCCGCCCTCGCCGCCGACCTCAACGACTACCCGACATCGGCGCGCGCGGATTATGTCTTCGCCTGCATGAAGGCCAACGGCGAGACGCGGCAGGCGCTGGAGCAATGCTCTTGCTCGATCGACGTCATCGCGACCATCCTGCCCTACGACCGCTACGTCGCCGGCGAGACCGTCGCCAGCATCTCGCAGCAGGCGGGCCAGATCGGCGGCATGATGCGCAACACTACCAGCGCGCAGGACGCGCTCAAGGAGCTGCGCCGGGCGCAGGCCGAGGCGCAGATACGGTGCTTTTGATGGAGCGGCAGTCGACAGTGGGCAGTAGCGCCTTTGCGGCTGCCGACCGCCTACTCCACCTCAAACCACGTCGCCAGCCCGGCCGCCTCATGCGGCAGCACGTCGTCGTGCAGCGCCCATTTGCCGGGGCTGTCGGCGACGAAGGCCACGTGCTTCGTGCGCCTTGGCGGCACGACCACCGCATTGCGCCAATAGGGCTCCCAGCCGTCGTCGAGATCATGCAGCAGCCGCACCGCATGGCCATGCACGTGCATCACCAGCGGAACGCCCGAGCGGTTGTCGAAGCCGAGCGTCACCGGCATCCCGCGCTTGACGCGAAAGAGCGGCGCGCCCTCATAGGCCTTGGTCGCTTGCCCGTTGATGCTCCAGCGCTCGCCCGCCTGTTCGATGACGAGATCGACCTTCTTCGACTGCTGCAGTTTGATCTCGCGCGGCAGCGCCGGATTTTGCGGCAGGGAGACGATCGCCCCACGTGACGGTGCGGGCGCGCCGTCGCAAGCAAACACGGCCAAATCGCGATCGCTCTCCGCCTCGCGCAGGATCACGCGCGCCTTCGCGCCGACCTCAGTGGGAAGATCGAACATGAGCTCGAAGCGCGCGCCCGGCCCGACGGGAATTGTCTGTCGCACCGGCACGAAGGCGTCGCAAGGCTGGCCGTCGATCGCGATCACATAAGGCCTCACGCCCTCGAATGAGATCGCCATGATCCGCGCGATGGCGAGGTTGGCGAGCCGCAGCCTGACCCTCGCGCGCGGCGCGAGCGTGTACGCGGCGGACACCCCAGCGCCGTTGACGGTCAGCAGCGGCCCGGCCGCCGCCGAGCGGAAGAACGTTTCGTCCAGCGCGCCTTTCGCGTCGAGCCACCAGTCGTCGAGCGTCAGCGCGAGATCGGCGTCGCTCGCGAGCGGCGTCGGCTCGTCGACGATCAAGAGCCCTTTGAGCCCGCGCCCGGCGAGCGCGGCGCTCGCAGGAAACACGCTCGGGCGATAGCAGAACAGCCCCGGATCGCTCAGCAGTCGACGGTAGTCGAACGACTGCCCCAGTCCCACCGGCTGCTGAGTCAAGGGGGCGACGCCATCCATGGCGTTGTCGCCGCGCAAGCCTTGCCAATGCAAGCTCAGGGGGGAGACCGTGCGGTTTTGCAGGCGCACGGCGAGCGCATCCCCCTGCTTGTAGCGCAGCAGCGGCCCGGGCGACGCGACCTTGCCCGCGCCGTCCAGAAATCCGAGCAGCTCCGTCTCCGGCGCCGGCGCGGGCGAAAGCCGCGCCCGGCCGCTCGCCGCCTCCAGCACGCGAGGCGGAGCTTTCGCCTCCTCTGCGAAGCCGCCGCCGCGCGACAGCATGGCTACGCCGGCGCCGATGAGGAAAGTTCTGCGAGCGAGGGCGACCGGCATTGTTCTCTCTTGGACGGCTTCTTTGGAGGGCTTGGCGAAAAAGGAAAGCCTCGCGCCTTCTATCGCAACGTCGGCGAGAAAGCGAATGAACCGCAGGGGGGCGGCAATCGCGCAATTGTAGCGATTTGTTTCGGCGAAAAGTAAGCTTGCAAACGGAAGATCGTTAAAATTTTAGACGAAAATAACCAAACATCTACCAGCCGCATCTCTCCTAGCGCTCATGACGGCTAGACCTAAGCGCCTTGAGGATATTATTTCTCTTGCCGACCAGCAAGGCTGGCTCGCCATTACTCAGCCGCAGCTCAATCATCTTCGCCGCCATTACGAGCGCGGCGAACGCTACAGAGGCCGCAAAGATTTCGTAGCCTTCAGCGGCCAGAACGTGTTCCGCCGGCAGCAGCTTCTCTATTGGTGCGGCAAGCGCCCGCTCACCGGCATCGACGAGCCCCGGCTGCTGCGTGCAAGCCACATCAAGGCCTGGGCCAGCTGCGAGAGCAACGCCGAGCGCATTCAGATCTACAACGGCGTGCTGCTCGCCGCCCATCTCGACACGGCTTTCGACGCTGGCCTCATCAGCTTCGCCGACGACGGGCGCATGCTGCGTGGGCTGACGCTTTCCGACGCCAATTTTGCCGCGCTCGGCGTTCCGCCGCAGGCGCGCCTCGAGCTGACCCCCGGCCATCGCGCCTATCTCTCCTGGCGCCGGCGGCGCCACGGCTTTCCAGAGTAAAGCCGCCTCACTCAGGCCGTTTCGCGTCAGACGCCCAGCCGCGTCCCCCGAGCGACCTTGCAGCCCCGGGCGAACTCGGCGAAGTCCATCGGACCCTTTCCCGCGCGCTGCACGCGCAGCAGCCGCAACGCGCCAGAGCCGCAACCGACGAGCCCCGCGTCGTCGAGCGCGACGCCGGCTTCGCCCCAAGCCTCCTCGACGTGCGTCTGCAGCACCTTGATGCGCTCGGCGCCCGCGCCGAGATCGGCCTCGAAGAACGCGCCGGGGGCCGGGTTCAGGCCGCGCACGAGATTGTGCAGCTCTTGCGCCGGGCGGCGCCAGTCGATTCGAGCCTCCGCCTTCTCGATCTTCTGGGCATAGGTCACGCCCTCGGCGCTCTGCGGCGCAAAGCGCAATTGGCCGCGCTCCAGCGTTTCGAGCGCGTCCGCCATGAGCCGCGCGCCGGCCTCGGCCAGCGCCTCGTAGACCTCGCCGGCTGTCGTGTCGGGGCCGATCAGAAGCCGCGCCTCGCAAGCGACCGGGCCGGTGTCAAGCCCTTCCTCCATCTGCATGACGCCGACGCCCGTTTCGGCGTCGCCGGCCATGACGGCGCGTTGCACCGGCGCCGCGCCGCGCCAGCGCGGCAGCAGCGACCCATGCAGGTTGAGGCAGCCGAAGCGCGGCGTTTCGAGAAAGGCGCGCGGCAGCAGGAGGCCATAGGCGGCGACGACAGCCACGTCCGGCTTCAGCGCCGCGAAAGCCGCGGCCTCCGCCTCGTTGCGCAGGTTGCGCGGGCTGAACACCGGCAATCCGAGGCTTTCGGCCAAGAGCTGCACCGGGGATTTTTTGGGCCCCATGCCGCGTCCGGCGGGACGCGGCGGCTGGGTGTAGACAGCAGCGACGTCGTGCTTGCGGCGGAAAAGTTCCCCCAGCAGCGGCGTCGCGAAATGCGGCGTGCCCATGAAGACGAGGCGCATCACGCCTCGGCGCTGGCCGGCTGCTTCAGGGCGGCGTCGAGCCGCGCGGCCTTGGCGAACTTCTTCACGACCCGATCGCGCTTCAGCCGCGACAGATGGTCGATGAACAATCCGCCTTCGAGGTGATCGAGTTCATGCTGCACGACAGTGGCGAGCAGGCCGTCTGCGTCGAATTCGACCGTCTCGCCCTTGCGGTCGAGATGGCGCACGCGCACGCGCGCCGGGCGCTGCACCTCCTCGAAATAATCGGGCACAGAGAGGCAGCCCTCCTCATAGACGCCGAGGTCCTCGCTCGCCCAGACGATTTCGGGATTGATGAGGAAGAGCGGATTTTTCGGCTCGTCCTTCTTCGCGGTGTCGATAACGACGACGCGCTTCGGCACCGCGACCTGGACCGCCGCGAGGCCGATTCCGGGCGCGGCGTACATGGTCTCGAGCATGTCGTCGAGCAGCGTGAGGACCGCCGCGTCGAGGCTCTCGATCGGCGTCGAGGTTTGCCGCAAGCGCGGGTCGGGCAGGGTGATGATGGGAAGCAGCGCCATGAGTTTCGCCGGATTCTCGGGAGTTGCATCTTGAGATAAGCGCCGGCGCGCGCTTCGTCAAATCCCCGCTGGTCTTGCGCTTGCTGCTCTCCGGGAAAACGCCGCTCGAAGCCCGGTCCCCGTTTCAGTACGAAACGGGGCCGTTCCAGTGTGAGATTTTATGGCCACGCTCGCCCGACGCCCGACCGAATTGGGATTTGCGACGCGTAAGCTGGAGCCGCCGCCGGCCGCCCCGCGCGGTCGCGGCTGGGCGGACCAGCTGCCGCGGCGCAATGCGGCGCTGACGCGCCTCGCGCTGACCGCCGTCGTCGCCAGCGTCGACCTCCTGGTCGCCGTCGCCACGGCAGTCGCGGCGGAGGCCCTCTACCACGCGCTTCTCTATACCGGCACGGGCGTGACCGCGCCCAACCTCTTTCTTTGCCTGCTGGCGGCGACGCTGTTCGTCGGGGCCAATCTCCTGCGCGGCGACTATCGCCCAGCCGATTACGTCGGCCTGCGCGGCCAGACTTGGCGCCAGCTCGCCGTGTGGAGCGTAAGCTTTCTCGTCGCGCTCGCGGTGACCTATCTCGGCAAGGAAGGCGGCGAGACCTCCCGCGCTGGCGTCGCGCTGTTCTATGTCGCCGGCTTCATCGCGATCTTCGCCACGCGCCGGCGGCTGTTCAAGCTTGCGCAGGATATGACCGCCCCGGGCGGCGTGGCGGCCCGGCGCATCTTCCTCGTCGGCTTCGAAGAGAACATCAACGAGTTCCTGTCGCGCCAAGCGCATGGCGCAACGATTGTCGGCGCAATCGGGATTCGCGACGATGCGCGGACGCTCGACGACGATCTCGCGCTCGCCGCGGCGAGCGCGCGCGTCCTGCGCCCCGACGACGTCTTCATCCTGACGCCCTGGTCTCGCACGCAGGTCGTCGACGACTGCGTCAACGCCTTTCTGCGCGTGCCGGCGCAAATCCATCTCGGGCCCGAGCGCGTGCTCGATCGCTTCGTCGATGCGCGCATCGACAAGATCGGCGCGCTGTCGAGCCTGTCCCTTGGCGGCCATCCGCTGAACCCGTTGGAGATCGTGCTGAAGCGGTGCTTCGACGCGACGGCGGCGACCCTCGCGCTCCTGCTTCTCTCGCCTCTGCTCCTCTTCGTCGCCGCGCTGATCAAGCTCGACAGTCCGGGTCCCGCGCTCTTCACGCAACGGCGCTACGGCTTCAATCGGGAGGCGTTCCGCATTTTCAAGTTCCGCTCGATGACGACGATGGACGACGGGGCGCATATCGAGCAAGCGAAGGCCAACGATCGGCGCGTCACGCGCGTCGGCCGCGTCATCCGCCGCTTTAACATCGACGAGCTGCCGCAGCTCATAAATGTGTTGCGCGGAGAAATGTCGCTCGTCGGGCCGCGTCCGCATGCGGTCGCGCACGACCAGTTGTTCGAGCGCAAGATCGCGCTTTACGCGCGCCGGCATAATGTGCGGCCGGGCATCACCGGCTGGGCGCAGGTCAACGGCTTGCGCGGCGAGATCGATTCGCCGGAGAAGATCCGCGCGCGCGTGGAGCACGACCTCTATTACATCGACAACTGGTCGCTGCCGCTCGATCTGTGGATCATCGCGCTGACGATCTTCTCGAACAAGGCTTACCGCAACGCGGTGTGAGCGAGTCCTTCTCCCACGGAGTAGGAGGTGTCATGCGAAGCATGACGGATGAGGGCGGCGCCACCCTAGCGCATCTCGAAGGATGGCCAGCGACGCCCCCGCGCTCAAGAAAAGATGTTGAGCGACGGAGGACAAAAGGCCAAGAGGGCCTGCCACGCCTGCGCCCTCATCCGACCCCTCCCCGGATCAAGTCCGGGGATCGCGGGGCCACCTTCTCCCATTTCGTGGGGGAAAGACGCGCCTACTCCCGTCCCGTCAGCCGAAACCAATCCTCCTCCGAAATCACCTCGACGCCGAACTCTTTCGCCTTGGCGAGCTTCGAGCCGGCGCCGGGGCCCGCGACCACGAGGTCCGTCTTCTTCGACACGGAGCCCGAGATTTTCGCGCCGAGCGCTTCGGCCTGGGCTTTCGCCTCGTCCCGCGTCATCTTTTCCAGCGTCCCCGTGAACACCACAGTCTTGCCCGCGACGGGCGAGGCGCTGTCGACCTGCGGCATCGGCTCGAGGCGCACATGCTGCAATAGCGAATCGATCTCGCGCTCATTGTGCGGTTCAGCGAAGAAATCGTGCAGCGCCTCGACCACCACGGGGCCGAGCCCGTCGATCTCGTCGAAGATCGCATAAGCCTCCGTCCCCGGCCTCGCCGTGCTCGCCGCATTGCGCAGCTCGTCGAAATCTGAGAAGCGCCGCGCGAGCCGGCGCGCGTTGGTCTCGCCAACATGGCGCACGCCGAGCGCATAGATGAAGCGGTTGATCGGCACGCTGCGCCGCGCCGCGATCGCCGCGAACAGATTGCGCAC
>DASPSI010000106.1:0-3091 GCA_035624015.1 Methylocystis sp. | reverse complement strand
CTTTTCTTCCCTGGACCCTCCGCCACAAGAAAAACCCCCTCGGCGCGCTCCTATATCGGGCGTCAGCGCGCGGAGAGGGCTATGCGGAGCGTCGAGCGAGGTTCGTTGTTCCTTGGTTTCTCCCCCGCCCGCTCTCCTGTTGCGAACGGCCTTGCGTTCGCCGAGGCGACCATCCGGCGCGCGCGGTCACGGGCGTCGCGCCTTCTCTGCCGTCATGAGGAGCGCTGGCGAAACAGCCTTCGATCGCGACTCTCGCCTTGTCGGCGTCGGCGAACCGCTTGGTGATGCGTTGCGTTCTGCCGCTCTCGCCGTTCTTCGAAGTCGTCACCGCTCCCCGATGACGTTGCGTTAACGTTCCAAGCGGGCGCCGGTTGCGCCCACAACCGACGGCAGATTGTCGCATTCGCGCGCGTCAAGCCTTCACCACATTCTAAGGCTATCGGCCCTATATATTTTTCCGTGCCCGTGGAGCCCCAAGCCATGAGGTGGTTGAGATGAACGACGCAAGCGAGACCTCAGCTGTTCGGCGTCAGCGTTTGTTGCAGGACGAGCTCACGGTCGTGCAAGCCGCCATCGAGCGGACCGCGAGCGTTCAAGGCGGATCGAACGCATCAAAGGCCTGGTCGGCCAAGCTGAAGCAATGGCGCGACGACATCGAAAGCTCGCTTCGCCGACTGCCGCGCCGCGTGGCCTGACGGCGGCTGAAGGCTCAAAGCACGGGGCGTCTTCCGTCATCGGAAGACGCGACCCGCGGCGACGGCGATTTAAGGTAATGGGCCTTTGGATTAATCTGAACTTCCAGCCCCGAAACGAGGCAAGCTGCTGATTGCGCGGGGCATTCGTTCGTTTCGCCCGCGAAAATGTAGCCATGTAAACGCGCATTTTGCGCTTGCTTAATATGGATTTCTGTGCTATTTAGTTCCCATGTATATCGAGATCGTGCCCAACCGCGGCTCGCGGCCTGCCATCCTCCTGCGCGAGTCCTATCGCGAGGACGGAAAGATCAAGAAGCGCACGCTCCTCAACCTCACCGATGTCCCGACCCCTATCGTCGAAGGCTTCCGCGCCGTCCTCAAGGGCGGCAAGGTCCAGGCCAACGCCGAGGACCCCATCGTCATCCGCCGCTCGCTGCCGCACGGCCATGTCGCCGCCGTCCTCGGCGTGCTGCGCCAGAGCGGGCTCGATCGGCTGCTGGGCCCCGAGAGCCGCACGCGGAGCCTCGCGATCGCCATGATCGTGCAGCGCCTCGTTGCGCCCGCCTCCAAGCTCGCCACCGCGCGCAGGCTCGATCCCGAGACCGCCGCCGACAGTCTCGGCGCCGTCCTCGAGCTCGGCGCCGTCGACGAGAACGAGCTCTACGCCGCGCTCGACGCGCTGCTCGAGCGCCAAGACAAGATCGAGACGGCGCTCGCCCGCAAGCATCTCCACGATGGCGCGCTCGTGCTCTACGACGTGTCGTCGAGCTATCTCGAGGGCCAATGCTGCCCGCTCGCCAAGCGCGGCTACAATCGCGACGGCAAGAAGGGCAAGCTGCAGATCGTCTACGGATTGCTCTGCGCCCGGGACGGGACGCCGATCGCGGTTCACGTGTTCGAAGGCGACACGGGAGATCCGTCGACGCTGGCCACGCAAGTCGACACGATCAAGCAGCGCTTCGGGCTGACGCGCGTCGTGCTCGTCGGCGATCGCGGCATGATCACGCAAGCGCGCATCGACGAGACGCTGCGCCCCGCCAATCTCGACTGGATCACGGCGCTGCGCGCGGGAGACATCCAGGCTTTGGCCGAGGGCGGCGCGCTGCAGATGTCGCTCTTCGACCAACGCGACATGGCGTCGATCACATCGCCCGATTATCCCGGCGAGCGCCTGGTCGTCTGCCGCAACGGCGAGCTGGCGAGGCTGCGCGCGAGGAAGCGCGAGGCGCTGCTGCTTGCGACCGAGGGCGAGCTCTCGAGGATCGTCAGAGCCGTCGCGCGTCGCAAAAGCAAGCCTCTGAGCGCGGCGCAGATCGGTGTGCGCGTGGGCAAGGTCGTCGGTCATTACAAGATGGCCAAGCACTTCGCGCTCGACATCGAGGACGGCGGCTTCGCCTTCCGCCGCAAGACGGAGGAGATCGCGCGCGAGGCGGCGCTCGACGGCGTTTATGTCGTGCGCTCGCCCGTTCCAGCGGAGGATCTCGACGACGCCGAGCTCGTCGGCGCCTACAAGAGCTTGAGCCAGGTGGAGCGCGCCTTCCGCTGCCTCAAGACGATCGATCTGCATCTGCGGCCGATCTTCCACTGGAACGCCCGGCGCGTGCGCGCGCATGTGCTTCTGTGCATGCTCGCCTTCTACGTCGAGCATCATCTGCGCGAGAAGCTCGCGCCGATTCTCTTCGACGAGACCGATCCAGAGGCCGCTGCGGCGGCGCGCGCGAGCGTCGTCGCCAAGGCGCAGCGCTCAGCGGCGGCGAAAGCCAAGGACGCCTCGAAGCGCACGTCCGACGACCTGCCCGTGCACAGCCTGCGCACGCTCTTCGACGATCTCGCGACCTTCACCCGGATGGAAGCGACGACGACGGCGAACGAAAGCTACGTCCTCACGCTCTACCCGCGGCCGACGCCGTTGCAAAAGCGCGCCTTCGACCTCCTCGGCGTCAACGCCGAGCGTAGCCAGTAAACCACCCCGCTCTCGCAGCGATATGGCGCGAGATCAGCGGGTTATGTTCAGCATAGGCTGGAAGTTCAGTTTAACGGAGATTTCATTAGCGCTACGTATATACTCGTCCCTTTGCTGGAGAACTCGTTGCGGCACGTCCTAAGGCTGCAAGGACTCGACGTTAGTGTTTTCGATGACGCCTCTCAGACGCAGCAAGATCGCACGATTTCCTCACTTTTCGAGCAAATGTGTCAAGAGCTGGAATCGGTGTTCGGCAATAAGATAACTTCTGACATCGATAGAGTTTTCCTGAGCAAGCCGGGACCGTGTCTCCGTCACGCTCTTGCACACGGACTGCTTCATGATGGAGACCCATATGGGGCCGATGCCCTCAGTCATCCCCTCATTTTACCCGATATCGTGAGAATGTGCGTAAATTCAATGGGTTATAAGA
>DASPSI010000009.1:0-12421 GCA_035624015.1 Methylocystis sp. | reverse complement strand
AGGATCGGGCCGACCTGCGACGACTCGGCCTTTGAGACCGCATGCGGCTCGTCGTCGCCGATACGGGGCCGCTCCACTATCTCGTGCTGACGGACGATATCGAGCTTCTCCCCCGGCTCTTCGAGAAAATCCTGGCGCCGGAGCGCGTGCGCGACGAGTTCGCGCATGCTGAGGCGCCCGAAGCCGTTCGCGCCTGGATCGCCGCCCCGCCGCCGTGGCTCGAAACCCGTCCGGTCGAACTCGGGCGCGGCGCGGCGGACTTGGAGACGCTCGACGCCGGCGAACGCGATGCGATCGCGCTCGCCATGGCCGAAAAGGCCGAGCTCCTGCTCATGGACGACCGCGACGGCGTCGCCGCGGCTCGCCGGCGCGGCTTCGCCGTCATCGGCACGTTGGGCTTGCTCGACCTCGCGGCGCGCAAGGGTCTTGTGGACGTTGCCGCCGCCTTCGAGCGGCTCAAAGGGACGAGCTTCTATTACCGCGAGGGTCTTCTCGAAGCGCTGCTGGCGCAGCATAAGGGCCGGAAGCCGTGACGGGCGAGATCATTTCAACTCGCGCGGGCGCCGCATCGGTTCCGCCGCTTGTCGCGATGGCGGGCGAGCGCGCGCAAACGCGCTTTTCGGAATTCTTCGTCTCCAACCTCCGCAACCCGAACACGCGCTGCGCCTATGGCCGCGCGATCGGGGAGTTCCTCGCATGGTGCGAGCGGCAACCCGGCGAACTGACCTCTCGCCCCCGCCTTCGCCTCACGTGCACGCGCGTGCTGCACACCCACGCGCGCGCGGCCGGCGTCCAGACCCATCAAGGGTCTTCGTCGTACGCGAACCAGAAGCCGGGAACCGCGCAGGACTAGCCAAAGTAGCCGGCGCTGTAAGCTTGGCGGTAGGAGACGGGCGGATAGCAGTTCGGCTCTCCGCAGACCGACGCGAAGCTCGGCGGAAGAAGCAGCGCGGCGGCCGGAAGCGCCGTCGATAACAATTTCCGTTCCATGCTCACCGCTCCTTCGCACGACATGCTGGTTGCAATCCTAGCGGTTCCCCTTACGCTTTCCAACCTCGAGCCGAGAGAAGCTCCGCTAAGAGTCAACCCGTCTAGCGGCGCTCCTCCACGAGGTCCGTCGTGCGATAGGCGGACGCGACGGGGAAACGCACGTCGATGCTCTCGAAGCGCGCGTCGCCCGAACGGACCCGCTCGGGCTCTTCCGGCCAGTCGCCGTTCGGCAGCCGGCGCAGGATGTCGGCGCAAATTTCGTCGCCATAAAACACCGCGATCTCCTTCACGCTCGGAATCGACGTATAGGCCCAGACGTTGGCGCGGGTCTTGTAAACGTTGCTGATCGACAGGATCTCGATCAGGACCGTAGGCTCCGTCAAGACCTTGCGCTTTGTCTTGTAATCGCCACACACGACCGAAAGATCAGGAACGCGCACATTGCCTTTCGAGAAGACGCGGGGAATGACCCCCGCCTCGATGATGACTGAGCACGGAGCGCCCTTCTCCAACAGGGCATTCGCGATAAGCCTTCCCACTTCGTTTTGTATCGCCCCATGCGTGGTGTTCGCCGGAGCCATCGCGACGGGCTCGCCGTCGACGAGCTCCCACTTCCCCGGCGCCGTCTCGGCGAAGGCGAGGAACTCGTCGACGGTCATGTGCGTGGAAGACGACTTCGGCAGGGCGGTCATACTCTTCTTCCATGCTTGGCTTGCCGGGGAGCCAGAAAGTCGATGCGAGCCGCAGTCTGTCCCCTCTCCCCGCGAGCGGGGAGAGGGGACAGACTCGACGCGTCATCGAGGCAACGTATCACGAAAGCGCGCGGCGCGCAGGCCGCCTTCACTCCACCGTCACGCTCTTCGCCAGATTCCTCGGCTGGTCCACGTCCTTGCCCATGAACACCGCCACGTGGTACGCGAGAAGCTGCGCCGGCACGGCGTAGACCAGCGCGGCGAACGGCCCCTTGACCGTCTCGGGCATTTCGATGAAGCCCGCGAGCTCCGCCGCCGCCGCCGTGCGCGCGCTTTCCGGCCCGATTAGGATCAGATGGCCGCCGCGCGCGGCGACTTCCTGCAGGTTCGACACGGTCTTCTCCAGCGTCGCGTCCGGCGGCGCGAGCACGATGACCGGCATCGAGAAGTCGATCAGCGCGATCGGCCCGTGCTTCAGCTCGCCCGCGGCGTAGCCCTCGGCGTGGATGTAAGACAGCTCCTTGAGCTTCAGCGCGCCCTCCAGCGCCAGCGGATAGGCCGTGCCGCGCCCGAGATAGAGCACGCTCGACGCGCGCGCCACGTCGCGCGCCACGCGCTCGAAGCGCGCCTCGTCGCGCAAGGCCTGCGCCATCTGCGCCGGCGCCGCGATGAGCTCGGCGACGAGCTGCCTCTCCTGCTCGGGGGAGAGCACCCCGCGCGCGCGGCCGAGCGCCAAGGCTAGGCACGCGAAGACCGCGAGCTGGCAGGTGAAGGCCTTGGTCGAGGCCACGCCGATCTCGGGGCCGGCCAGCGTCAGCGCCGCCGTCTCGCTTTCGCGCGCGATGGTCGAGGTCTCGACGTTGACGATCGAGAGCACGTGCTGTCCGTGCGCCTTGGCGTAGCGCAGCGCCGCCAGCGTGTCCGCCGTCTCGCCGGATTGCGAGACCGTGATCATGAGCCCCCCCTCGGGCAGCGGGGCTTCGCGGTAGCGGAACTCCGAGGCGATATCGATCTCGACCGCAAGCCGCGCGAAGCGCTCCAGCCAATAGCGCGCGACGAGGCCGGCGAGGAACGCCGTGCCGCAGGCCGCGATCGTCACGCGCGAAAGCTCGCGCGGATCGAATTTGAAGTCGAACGGCAGCCGCACCGTCCCGTTCGCAAGGTCGAGATAATGCGCGAGCGTGCGGCCGACGACCTCGGGCTGCTCGTGGATCTCCTTCGCCATGTAATGGCGGTACTCGCCCTTGTCGACGAGGAGCGAGCCCGCCTGCAACGGCTTGCGCGCGCGCGCGACCTCCTTGTCCGCGGCATCGTAGAAAGTCGCCTTCTCGCGCGTGAGCACGACCCGGTCGTCTTCTTCGAGATAAGCGACCGAATTTGCGAGAGGCGCGAGCGCCATGGCGTCGGAGCCGAGATAAGCGCCATCTTCGCCGAAGCCGACCGCCAGCGGCGCGCCGCGCCGCGCGCCGATGAGCAGATTTTCCTCGCCCGCGAACAGAAAGGCGAGCGCGAAGGCCCCGCGCAGCCGTTTCAAGGCGGCGCCCACCGCGTCCTTCGGGCTCGCCCCGCGGCGCAGTCCGTCCTCAACTAAATGAGCTATGGTCTCCGAGTCGGTTTCCGTCGCGAACACGTGCCCCTTGGCGGCGAGCTCCTCGCGCAACTCGCGAAAGTTCTCGATGATGCCGTTGTGGACGACCGCGACCCGCGCGCTCGCATGCGGATGGGCGTTGTTCTCGGTCGGACGGCCATGCGTCGCCCAGCGCGTGTGGCCGACGCCTATGTGGCCCTGCAGCGGCTCGGCCTTGAGCTTTTCCTCGAGATTGCGCAGCTTGCCGCTCGCGCGCACGCGCGTTAGACCGCCCTTCTCGAGCGTCGCGACGCCCGCCGAATCGTAACCCCGATACTCAAGCCGCCGTAATGCTTCGACGATACGCGGCGCCACCGGCTCGCGGCCGAGAATTCCCACAATGCCACACATTGGACTCTCCGAAGGAGTGACAGGGCGGACAGCAAGAACCCTGCCATCAACTGCGTTAACGCCGGCTCGCGGGCAAGGCGCGCAAGCCGCCGGCCTCACTTGCGCTTCCTGGCCTTCTGCCGCTCGCGGAACATCTTCGCCCAGCCGCGTTTTTCGACCAGCGCGCCGCGCGCCAAGACGAGCGCGTCGGCCTCGACGTCCTTCGTGATCACCGAGCCCGCGCCGACGATCGCGCCATCGCCGACCACGACCGGCGCCACGAGCGCCGAGTTCGAGCCGATGAAGGCGCCCGCGCCGATGCTAGTGCGATACTTCAAGAATCCGTCGTAATTGCAGGTGATCGTGCCGGCGCCGATGTTGGCGTCGGCGCCGACCTCCGCGTCGCCGAGATAGGTCAGGTGGCTGACCTTGGCGCTCCGCCCCAACCTGGTCGCCTTGATCTCGACGAAATTGCCGACCTTGACCTCCGCCGAGAGCTCCGCGCCGGGGCGCAGCCGCGCGAAGGGTCCGACGCTCGCCTTCGGGCCGATCTTGGCGCCTTCGAGATGCGAGAAGGCATGGATAACAGCGCCGTCGCCGATCTCGACGTCGAGGCCGATGAAGACATGGGGCTCGATGACCACGTCGCGCCCAGTGCGGGTGTCCGCGCATAAAAACACCGTCTCGGGCGCGATCAGCGTCGCGCCTCCGGCCATGACGGCCCGGCGCAGCCGCTGCTGCATGACGGCCTCGGCTTCGGCCAGCTGCGCGCGGTCGTTGACGCCGAGCGCCTCGCTGGCGTCCCCGACCACGACGCGCGCCTCAAGCCCCGCGGCGCGGGCGTGCGCCGCCGCGTCGGTCAGATAGAACTCCCCCTTGGCGTTGTTGGAGTCGATCTTCTCCAAGAGATCCAGCGCCTTCGAGCCGTCGAGCGCCATGAAGCCAGCGTTGCACAGCGTGATCGCGCGCTCCTCCTCGGTCGCGTCCTTCTCCTCGCGGATCGCCTTGAGGCCGCCGGCGGCGTCGAGGATCAGCCGGCCGTAGCCGAAGGGAGTGGGCGTATGGAAGCCGAGCGCCGCCACGCTCGCGCCCTCAGTGAGCGCCGCGCGCAGGTTGAGCAGCGAGGAGGCTCTGACGAGCGGCGTGTCGGCGAAGACGACGACGATGTCGTCGAACCCTTCCGCGATCGCCTCGCGCGCGGCGAGAACGGCGTGCGCCGTGCCGCGCCGCTCGTGCTGCGTGAAGAACCGCGCCTGCGGACAATGCGCCGCGGCCTCGGCGCGCACGTCGTCGCGATTCGGTCCGACCACAACGGCGACCGCGCCGATCCCGGCTTCCTTGACGCTCGCTAGCACGTGGGCGAGCATCGATCGCCCCGCGATCTCGTGCAGCACCTTGGGCTTGCTCGATTTCATGCGGACGCCCTCGCCGGCGGCGAGGACGACGGCTAAAGCGTGGCGGGTCTTCGGCGAGGGCATCGGCGGAAAGGGCCTCCTTCGGAATAAGGCGGACTGCTCTCGGTTCTTATCGGGATTCGCGCTTCTTCGCGACCCCTGTCCATAAATCTCAAGACAGACGCAAGAAAGCCGTTTCGCAACGCAGGCGTTCTGTATAGATAAGGATCGCCGGGCTCGCCGCCGCGTCGCCCGCCCGCCAGCGTCTTTGGTTTTCCATGGTCGAACGTCGAGAATTCTTGCAAGCGGCGCTCAGCGCGCTTGCCGCCTCTTTTGCTCGCCCGAGCGCGGCTCAGGACCCTGCGGGCAAACAGGCGCCGCCCCCGAAGCCTTCGCCCTTCTCGCGTGAGACCATTGTCGACGTCGCCAGAAAGCGCGCGAAAGAGCCTTACAGGCCGCCGCCGTCCGATCTGCGCGAGCCTTTCGCGTCGATGACCTACGATCAATATGTGGGCATCAAGCTCAAACCCGGCGCGGCGATCTGGGGCGGCGAAAAAAAGGGGTTTTCGATCGAGCCGCTGCATCGCAGCCCGATGTTCTCGACGCCGGTCGAGATTTATCTCGTCGAGAACGGCGTGCTCAATCAGGAGAGGCTCTCCTACGACCAGTCGCAGTTCGACTACGGAAGTCTGAAGATCACGGAAAAGCTGCCCGACATGGGTTTTTCCGGCTTTCGCGTGTTGCGCGCCCAGGGCGAGAGCGGGCCTGCGGAAATCGCGCTGTTTCAAGGCTGGAGCTTCTTTCGCGCGACCGCTCCGGAGCAGGTCTACGGCATACGCGCCCGGGGCCTGTCCGTCCGAACCGCCGACCCTCGCGGAGAGGAGATCCCGAATTTCATCGCCTTCTACATCGAGCGCCCCGCGCTGGGCGACAACGCGCTCGTCGTCCATGCGCTGCTCGAATCGCCGAGCGTCACGGGCGCCTATAGCTTCACCTTGCGCCCGAGCGAAGCGACGATCATCGACACCGAGCTGACCCTTTTCCCGCGCGTCGACCTCGATCACATCGGGATCGCGAGCCTTGCCGGGGCCTCGCTCTTCACGCCGCTCGACCGACGCCGCGTCGACGACATCCGCCCCGCCGCCGCCGATATGGCGGGCCTGCAAATCCTGACAGGCAAGGGCGAATGGTTGTGGCGTCCGCTCTCCAACCGCGCCGATCTGCAGCTCTCGTCCTTCGTGGACAACAGCCTCAAGGGATTCGGCTTCCTCCAGCGCAATCGCGACATCTCCGGCTTCGAGGACCTCGACCATCATTGGGAGCGCCGTCCGTCGCTCTGGATCGAGCCTCACAGCGACTGGGGAGAGGGCTCGGTGCAACTGGTCGAAATCCCGTCCGAATCGGCGGAAATCAACCAGAACGTCGTCGCCTATTGGCGCCCCAAGCAGCCCCTGCCGGTCGGCAAGGAAGCGACCTACGCCTATCGCCAATTCTGGTGTTGGGAGCCGCCCGCGCGTCCGCCGCTGGCCTATGTGATAGAATCGCGCGGCGGGCGCGGAGCCACGCCCAAAATCCGCCGCTTCCTGGTGGTGTTTGCCGGCGAGGCCTTCGCCGATCCGGGGCGGCTCGCCGCCGCGGAGGCCGACCTCAGCGCGGGGCCGGGGACGTTGCTGAACAAGCGCGTCTACAAGGAAACGCAGAACAAGACTTGCCGCGTGGCGTTCGATCTCGATCCCGGCGGAGAAAGTTACAGCGAGCTGCGGCTCGTGTTGAAGGCGGGCGACGAAATCATCAGCGAAACGTGGCTTTACCGATGGACCTTGTGAACCAGGCGCTTCTCGATTCCCCCGCGCCCCAGAGCGAAACGGCGGCGGCGACGCCCCTGCGCCCGAGGCGGCTGCCGGCGGTTCCGCCCGAGCGCCCGCTGCCGACGCCGGCGCAAGCCCTTTTCCGGTTCGACAGCCGCCGGCGCCACAAGCTTCTTGCGCCCGAGCTCTGGAAAACGCCCTGGCTGGCGCGGCTCACGACCTTTGGCGGCGGCTTGGCGCTGACGCTGTATGGCGCGCACGAGATGTACCGCGTCATCGACGTGGGCGGCGTCACGACCCTGAAATGGGCGCTGCTCGCCTTGTTCGTGCTCAACTTCTCTTGGATCGCGCTGGCCTTCGCCAACAGCGTCGTTGGCATGTTCATGCTGCTGCGCGGCGAGAAGCCGATGGAGACGCCGCGGCAGCTTCGTGAGCGCACCGTCGTCGTCATGCCCATCTACAACGAGACGCCGAGCAAGGTGTTCGCCAACCTGCAGGCGATCTTCGAGGATGTCGAGGCCACGGGCTTCGGCGAGAGCTTCGACTGGTTCTTTCTCTCCGACACCACTCGTCCCGACGTCTGGATCGCCGAGGAGCGCGCGTTCATCGCGCTGCGCAGGCGCCTCGGCAAAGGGGGCGAGCGGGTGTTCTACCGCCGGCGCGAGAAGAACGTCAGCCGCAAGGCCGGCAACATTTCCGAGTTTCTCTCACGCTGGGGCGGCGCCTACCCGCACATGGTGGTGCTCGACGCCGACAGCCTCATGAGCGGACCGACCATCCTCAAGCTCGCCGCGGCCATGGAGGCCGATCCCGATTCAGGCATCATCCAGACGCTGCCGCTCATCATCAACCGCAACACGCTGTTCGCGCGCGTGCAGCAATTCGCCGCGCGCATCTACGGCCCGGTGATCGCCGCGGGGCTCGCCGCCTGGATGGGGCGCGACGGCAACTACTGGGGCCACAACGCCATCATCCGCACCGAGGCGTTCGCGAGCTGCTGCGGCCTGCCGGACCTCCCCGGGCGCCCGCCCTGGGGCGGTCACATCCTGAGCCACGATTTCGTCGAGGCGGCGCTCATGCGTCGCGCCGGCTATTCGGTCTACATGCTCCCGACGCTGGGCGGCTCCTATGAGGAAAGCCCGCCTTCGCTCATTGATCTCTCGATCCGCGACCGCCGCTGGTGCCAGGGCAACCTCCAGCATTCGCGCGTGCTGTTCGGCCGCGGCTTCCATTGGGCGTCGCGCCAGCACTTTCTCACGGGCATCTTCGGCTATCTGACCTCGCCGCTGTGGCTTTTGCAGCTCCTCGTCGGCGTCGTGCTCGTCTTCCAGGCGAGCTATCTGCGGCCCGAGTATTTCACCTCGGAGTTCTCGCTGTTTCCGGTATGGCCACGCTTCGACGCCGAGCGCTCCCTCGAGCTCTTCGCGCTGACCATGGCCATTTTGCTCGCGCCGAAGCTCTTCGGGCTCATCGTCGCTCTGCTCGACCGGCAGACTCGGCGCGATTCCGGCGGCGCGATCGGGCTGTTTGTCTCCACGCTCTTCGAGGTGCTGCTCTCGGCCCTGCTCGCGCCGATCATGATGCTGATTCAAACGGGCCACGTCCTGCACATCGTGTTCGGCTTCGACACCGGCTGGGACCCGCAGCGGCGCGACGACGGCTCGGTGCCGATCGCCGCGATCGTGCGCCGGCACCGCTCGCATGTCGCCATGGGCGCCTTGATGCTCGTCGCCGGCTTCTTGATCTCGCCCTCGCTCGTCGCCTGGATGTCGCCGACGATCGCCGGCCTGCTGCTCGCCATCGTGATCTCTTGGGCGACGGCGCAGCGCTGGCTCGGCCTCGTGTTCCGCCGCGCCGGCGTGCTGGCGACGCCCGAGGAGACAAGCGCGCCGTTTGTCGCCCGCCGCGCCAAGGCGCTCTCGAAAACCTTGGCCCGCGCCGGCGAGGACGATCAGAACGGCGTCGAGGCGATTCACGCAGACCCGGAACTCCGCGAGCTGCATGAAGACTGGCTGCCGGAGCGCAAACCGCGCCAGCGCGGACAGATCACGGCCGATCGCGCCGTCGCCGAAGCCAAGCTCGCCGACGCGGCGTCGATCGACGATGCTGTGCAATGGCTCAACAGCGGCGAGCGCCTCGTCGCGCTCAGCGACCGCGCGCTGCTGTCAATGATCGCGCGCCTGCCGCGGCGCGCCCAGATTGGCGAAACGGAGGGGACACGGCCGGGTGTGCAAATTTAACCGCTTCTCTGCGTTTCGCGGGGCAAGTGGCGCCTGAGTTCCGCAAGACAATCTTCGACAGCGCGATGAGCGGTGTCGATCACCACATGGCGGCGGAGCCAGGGTTCGGATTGCCGACGGCTTATCTCTTCCCATGACGGGAGCTTCAAGCCGGCCACGTCGCAGATCCGAGTTTCGATGCGACGGCGATGCTCCACGAGGTCGGAGCAAACGATCTCTACTTCCGCCAAGGGGACGCCGACGCCGAGCGCCACCTCGCGCCACGCGTCGCGGGTGACGTTCACGTCGTTGCAGGAGTCGGCGACGACGACGTGTCCCAGCCTCAGATTGTCGCGCGCGACGCCATAGGCCACGCGGTAGCTGACATCGGCGATGTCGTCGCCATAGACGGCCATGATCGGCGGACACATCGTGTCGTCACGCAGATAGACCGCACCCAGTTCTTGGGCGAGCCGGCGCGAGAGCGTCGTTTTGCCTGTCCCGGGAAGGCCGCTGAAGACAACGAGCATCGAGCCGCTCCAGATGGCTTTCGGGAAATGAAGCGGTTAGCTCTCGCTCAGCAGCCGCTCGACGAACGCCTCGATCTGCGCATATCTGCGCGGACGCCTGCGGCGTTCAGCGCGCAGGATCGCCAGAAGCTCGTCGAAGGTCGCCTGTAGATCGTCATTGATGAGCACGTAATCGTACTGCTTCCAGCGCGCGATCTCGTTCTTCGCATTCTCCAGCCGGCGCTCGATGGTCTCGCGCGAATCCTCGGCCCGCCGTTCGAGCCTTGCGCGCAGCTCCTTCATCGAGGGCGGCAGGATGAACACGGTCACGGCGTCGGCGGGCATCCTGTCGCGCACCTGCTGCGTGCCCTGGTAGTCGATGTCGAACAGGGCGTCGCGGCCTTGCGCCAGGATCTCCTCCACCGGCGCGCGCGGCGTGCCGTAGAAATTGCCGTGCACCTGCGCCCATTCCAGCAGCTCGCCGGCGTCGCGCATCGCCTCGAACTGGCGCTGCGCGATGAAACGATAGTGGATGCCGTCGACCTCGCTCGTACGCCGCGCCCGCGTCGTCACCGAGATCGACAGCGTGAGATCCAGTTCGCGATCCTGTAGCAGCATGCGCGTCAGCGTCGTCTTCCCCGCGCCCGACGGCGAGGACAGGATCAGCACGATGCCGCGACGGTCGGTTTTTTGCGAGGACATTGGGCCCTTTTCGAATGCGCGGGTCGAAGGCCAAAGCCCTTAGCATCCGCCGCCGCGCGGCGCTATGCGCTATTCGATGTTTTGCACTTGCTCGCGCCATTGCTCGACCTCGATCTTGAGGTCGAGGCCGATCGCGGTCAGCGCGGGATCGCCGGCCTTCGCGCAGAGCGTGTTGGTCTCGCGCGCGAATTCCTGGGCAAGAAAGTCGAGCCGCCGCCCTGCGGGACCTTCTCCGGCCAGCAGCGTGCGCGCGCTCGCGACATGGGCGTGCAGCCGGTCGAGCTCTTCGCGGATGTCGGCCTTGACGGCGAGCAGCACCGCTTCCTGATGCAGCCGCTGCGGGTCGAAGGCGTCGGCGTTCTCGATGAGCAGCGCGACCTGCTGTTTCAAGCGCGCGCGGACCGCTTCGGGCTGGCGCGACGGCAACCGGTCGGCGGATTCCGCAAGCTCGGCGATCCGGTCGATGCGCTTGCGCAGCGTCGCCGTCAAAGCGGCGCCCTCTCCGGCGCGCGATGCGGCCAGCGCGGTGAGCGCTTCGTCGAGATGGGCGAGCATCTGTCCTTCGAGCGAAGCGCGCTCGGCCTCGCTGTCTTCGGGTTCGACGACTTCGACCACGCCGCGCAACATGAGCAGCCCGTCCAGCGAGGCAGGACGCAGATTGGCGTGCAGCGGCACGTCATCGAGCGCCGAGAGCAGCCGGTCGAGCGCGGCGCGGTCGATGCGCACGGCGCCGGCGGCGTCGGCGCGCTTGGCGGAAAGGTTGACCGAGCATGTCCCGCGCGCGATCTTCGCGGCGACGGCGGCGCGCGCCCTGACCTCCACGCCGTCGAAGCCCGGCGGCGTGCGCAGCCTGATGTCGAGGCCCTTGGAATTGACCGATTTCAGCTCCCAGACATAGCTCCAGGGCCCATGAGCGCCATGGGCGCGGGCGAAACCGGTCATGCTGGAAAGGGGCATCGGGCGCTCCAAATGCTGGGTCGAGCGCCCCTTATATTCATCGAGCGGTGGGCCCGCCAGACCGACGCCGACGTCGTCGTATTGACAGGCTTTTTGTCAGGTTGTATCTGACAGTCAGGGTCATCCTGACGGAGGCGGGCATGTTCGATAACCTCAAGAAGCGTCATTGCTCGTTTTGCGGCAAATCGGCCCAGGAGGTCAAAAAACTCGTGGCCGGGCCCGCCGGCGTTCACATCTGCGGCGCCTGCGTCGACATCTGTCAGGCGGTCACGCAGGGCGGAGACACGGGCGTCAACCTCGCTTTCGACCCCAAGACCTGGCCCAAGGAGCGTTTGCTCCCCTTGCTGAAGCCCGTCAGCAACGCGGTAGACGCCCAACGCGAACATCTCCAGACGATCGTCGACGCGCTCCGCGCGCAGGACGTGAGCTGGGCCGAGATCGGCAAGCAACTGGGCGTCTCGCGTCAAACGGTGTGGGAGCGGTTTTCTTAAGCCCGCCTAGCGGTCTGGCGGCAATGACAGGAAATGACAGGAAATTCCGGCCGGTGTTTTCCCATCTGATCGTCTATGCCCCTTCGACGTGGCCAATCGGGGTCGCGCGGATCATTCACGGCGCCCGGGGAGTTGGAGGCGATCTTTCGCCCCCCGCGCGTCTGAGCAATCCATGGGGACGACCCATGCAAAACACGCTTGGCAAAATTTGATCGAAGCATTGTCATATTGCGATTCGCCGAAAGACGGGGTTAGGAGAGAAACCTTCTTCCGTAAGAGTCAGATGAAGTAATTTCGAGCAGTGAGAGCTTTGCTCGCCTTTGCTCGCGCCGCCTGTGCTGGCGCAAACGCCGATAATTCTAAAAGCCTCGAATGGACGGACGACTGCGGCCTCTGCAAACGCGTCGACGCCGCCACGACGGCTTGCCCACGCTCGGCGTCACGCCCCCGCCCAGGAGTCCTTTTTGAGCGAAGACCGCGCCCTGATTCTCTTCAAAACATTCTCGACCGGAACCGCGCAGGGCCCCTTTCAAAATCTCACGCAACGCGTATATATAGCAATCGCCGTCGCTTGCGGCGGCTATGGCGATAAACAAACATCGTAATAAACCTATCGGACCCGGGGGCGGTACCCGGCGCCTCCACCCGAGGTCGAGCGGCGACGAGCGGCTTGGGGCGGGGGCGAAATAGGATCGACGAGGG
>DASPSI010000105.1:0-12662 GCA_035624015.1 Methylocystis sp. | reverse complement strand
ACCCACCAAGACCGATCACGTCTGCAAGCGCGTCCGCATCGGAAGCATTGATGCCCATATGGATCATCGCTTTCGCCTTCGCCTTCTGGTCGTCGAGCGAAACGCCGTTCAGCCAGATGCTGCGCAGCGTGGTGATCGCAGCATCGGCGCCGACGACATTCAAAGCCGGGCGAAATTTTTCGATTTCGGTTAGGATGAACCCGAAACCGGGCTGAGACAGGCCGCCGCGCAAAACTTTTGAAGCATCGACGAGTCCGTAGGCCGCGGCACCGAGCGCGCCGATCGAGAGCACGGCGTCAGAATAGCTGAAATCCGGCAAGGTCCCCTCCGGTCACATAGGAGCGCTCGGGGCTAGAAATGAACGAACGCCCTGCTGCAAAGCCCCTCCCAGAGAGGGCGACGAGATGGATAGCAAAGCAACCCAAAATAAAACTCTGTCGTGAATTTTGCAAGCTATAAACCGGATCATCACTTGCAGATTGGGCAGGGCTCGTCGCAAACTTGCGGGGAGATCGCGAAAACCCTGGAGGTGGTCGTTTTTCAGGGACTGTAATAGCTTCGAGCCCGAAGGAGAGCGCGAGCGCTCCAATCCTCGCCCCCTCACCGCCGCTCGAAATCCTCGCGCCAATTCGCCCGCGCGCCGGCTTTCGCGGCGATGGCTGGCAGCGCGTCCTCTGCGGCCTGGCGGATCTTCGCCGCGACCGCCGGCTGGGCGCGGTAGAACTCCTCGCGGATAGCGATCACGGCCGGCGTCGAGATCGATTTGATCGCGCTGAACCAGTGCGACTCCAGCGTCGCCGTCGCATAGAGGCTGCGGCCCATGAGCTGCTGCGCGAGCAGGCGCTCCGGCGGGCGCAGGTCGACGAATTTGAACACGCGCTGCTTGGTCTTGGGATCGACAGTCTCGCGCACCTCGGCGAGCAGCGGCGACTGTGGGCCGTCCATGACGAAGAAGGCGTCGAGCTGGCGGTCGCGCAGCTTGTTGAGCGCGGTCGCCGCCCCGTCCGGCTCGATGTCGACGAGCTGCTTCCATTCCGGCGCGGCGGCGAGAACGTTGCGCAGCGTCGCCTCGCCGCCGGAACCCGAGCCGCCCGCGGCCACGCGCAGCACCGAGCCAGGCTTCAGAACGCCGACAATGTCGGCGAACTTTTCGGAGCTTACGTCCGCGCGAACGACCATGAATCCTTCGTAAGGATAGAGCGGCGCGCCGAGCACCGCGAGCTTGCCGGCGCAATCGGGCTTGGCGACGCGGGCCGCCAGCACGTCCTCCTGCACGACCGCAACATTCACGTCGCCTTCGCAAAGGCCGGACACGGATTCCACGCTGCCCTTCGACTCTAGCGGCTTCAGCCGCACGTTCTCGGGAACGGTCTTGGCGTTGACCTCCGGCACGACGATCGCGCAATTCTCCTTGTCGAGCTTGCCGCAGGCGACCTCGATCTCAACGACCTCGGCCTTGTCCTTGGCGGCGCGCCGCTCCGAAAGCGATTCGGCGACGCCCGCCGAGGCGGGAACGAGCAGCGCGAGAATGGCGAGGGCGAGGCGAAGCTTTGCGGTCATCTTGGGCTCCAGAATCGGGGCGGAGCGCGAGCTTTGCATTCTTTGATGACAGCGACGCGATAGCGGGCCCAGCCCGCTGCGCCCGCCGCGCGAGCTGAAGAAGGAGGGCAGGCCCAAGATCGGAGTAAACTGGCGCTTCGTGTTGGTTGTACGCCTCTTTCGAGCTATTGAGATTCGGCCGTCGAGCCGAAGGATGAACGGCCCCTCTTTGGCGCGTTCAGGTTCAGCTCCGAGAAAACGCGGCGACGGCGGAGCAGGCGGCGTGAGATCGAACGAGCCAGAATTCCTAGGCCACCCCAAAGGGCTCGCGTTCCTATTCGCCACGGAAATGTGGGAGCGCTTCTCCTATTACGGGATGCGCGCGCTGCTCGTGCTGTACATGGTCAATTATCTCCTGAAGCCGGAGCGCGCGAACGAGGTGCTGGGGCTTTCGGCGCTGAAGGGCGGGCTCGAAGCCGTCAGCGGGCCGCTTGAGGCGCAGCCTTTCTCTTCCCACATCTACGGGCTCTACACGAGCCTCGTCTATGCGACGCCGATCTTGGGCGGCCTCGTCGCCGACCGCTGGCTCGGGCGCCGCCGCACGGTGGCGCTCGGGGCGGCGCTCATGGTCGCCGGGCATTTCGTCATGGCGTCGGAACAATTGTTCCTGCTCGCGCTGACCCTGCTCATTCTCGGCAATGGCGCTTTCAAGCCGAACATCGTCACGCAGGTCGGCGGGCTCTATGCGCCGCACGATCTGCGCCGCGATCGCGCCTTCTCTGTGTTCTACGTCGGCATCAACATCGGCGCATTCTTCTCGCCGCTCGTCGCCGGCACGCTTGGCGAAACGGTCGGTTGGGCTTGGGGTTTCGGCAGCGCCGGCGTCGGCATGACGATCGGCCTCGCGACGTATTTTTACGGCCTTCGCTATCTGCCGCCGGACGAAGCGCGGGGCGTCGAAGCCGAGGCGCCGTCGGCGACGCGCCCGAGCCTCGGCGCGTCGCTCGTCGGACTGGCGCTGCTGTTCGTTCCCGCGGCGCTGCTGACCTGCGCCTATGAGCAGCAGGGCAACACGATCGTGCTCTGGGCCGAGCGCTTCACCGATCGCACCGTATCGCTCTTCGGTTGGAGCGCCGAGATTCCGGTCACCTGGTTTCAGGCCTTCAATCCGCTGATGGTGTTTCTGTTCACGCCGCCGCTCGTCGCCTGGTGGGGCAAGCTCGCGCGCCGCGGACGCGAGCCCTTCACGATCGACAAGCTCGCCATCGGCTGCTTCGGCATCGGCGCGGGCTATGCGATCATGGCCGCTGCGGCCTTATCGAGCCTCGGCGCGAAGGCGAGCTGGCTTTGGCTCGTGGCCTATTTTGCGATCATCACCTGGTTCGAGCTGTACTTCTATCCCGTGGCCCTGTCGCTGATCTCGCGCATCGCGCCGGAAGACTCGCGCTCGCTGCTCATGGGCCTGTGGCTTGCCGCGAGCTTTGCGGGCAACCTCTTTGCGGGCTGGTTCGGCGGGCTATGGTCGAGCTTCTCGAGCGTCGCCTTCTTTGCGCTCGCCGCCGGCGTCGCGGGCTCGGCCGGCGCGTTCATTCTCGCCGCGCGGCCGGTGCTGATGCGATTGCTCGTGCGGTAGCGCCGGCTGCAAGCTGGCCGAAGCAGTCGCTTGGGGATTTCCGTCGCGGATTCCGCCGCGGGGAGAAACGTCATGGCCACGATAGCCAATCTCGCGACCGAGGGAGAAGTCGCCCGCGCGGGCTTGGCAGACCCGGATAAGCTGCGGAGCAACAAGCGATTCCCTGAAGCAAGAGCGCTGGCGTCGCGCGCCGCTACCGGCTATAGCTCGGGTTGTCGCAACGCGCGTGAGGGCTAGGATGCCATTCCTACTGTCGCAAATGCTTGAGTTTTGCCGCTGGGCCGGCGCGTTCATCGTCATGGCTGTGCATTCGACCAATATGTTCGTGAGCCTCAAGGACATCATGACCGCGCCGCACGCGCCGCAGGTTTACGTCTGGTGGTTCTTCGCCGCCTTCGAGCTCGGCCACCAGGCGGTCATCTCCTTTTTCGTGATGTCCGGCTATCTCGTCGGCGGCGCCGTGCTGAACAGCATCAAGAAGCAAAAAGACTTCATCCGCGAGTATCTCATCCATCGCTTCGCCCGCATTTACGTCGTCACCGTGCCGGCGCTCTTCTTCACGCTGCTCGTCGATATGGTCGGACGGAACCTGCCGAACGCCTCCATCTACGCGAGCGACATGTTTCAGGGACGCTTCGAGCCCCTGGTGTTTGCGGGCAACATCGTCAATCTCCAGGAGATTTACGTCCCATGCTTCGGCACCAATAGCCCCCTGTGGTCGCTCGCCTGCGAGTTCTGGTATTACATGGCCTTTCCGCTGCTCGCGGCGCCGCTTGCCCGCAACTATCCGGTCATGCCGCGCATGATCGCTTTTGCTTTGGGCGTCATGATCTGCGTCGTCATGAGCGTGCCCGCGCCCTGGTTCCGCTTGGGCTTCGTGCTCTGGGTCATGGGCGCGCTCGCGACCCTGCCGAAAAAGCCGCTTCTGCCCTCGCGCTGGCTCGCGGTCGCGCTTTATGTCGCGGCGGTCGTTCCGGTGCGGCTGCTCGTGCGCGGCCCGCTGCTCGCCGAGCATCCTTGGCTGTCCGACGCGGCCGACGTGTTCTGCTCGCTGGTGTTTTGCAATCTGATGCTCACGGTGCGCCATTCCTCGCCCGAAGGCTGGAATCTGCTGCGGCCCGCCTACCACAAGAGGCTCGCCGATTTCTCCTTCTCGCTCTACTGCACGCATATGCCGATGCTGATCCTCATGCGCGCGGTCGCCGATTCGGTCATGGGCTCGGGCTGGGCTTCCGAGCTTGCGACGCCGGCGCATTGGGCGACGCTCGCGGCGGCGATGACGATCATGATCGTCGCAGCCTTCGGCTTCTCGCGGCTCACCGAGCATCACACCGGCGCGGCGCGGCGCTTGCTTGGCGCCGTGCTGCCCCGCTATGCGCTCGCGCCCTCTTGAGCCGCGTCGCGGCGCGCCCTGCGCGTCGGCGCGCGCATCGTGACGAGCTCTTCCGCGAGCGTCGGATGCAGCGCCATGGTCGCGTCGAAGTCGCTCTTCCTCGCCCCCATCTTGAGCGCGATCGCTGCGAGCTGGGTCATCTCCGCCGCTTCACGTCCGAGAATGTGGAGGCCGAGCACGCGATCGTTCGCTTCGTTCACGAGCAACTTCATGTAGACTTGCTCAGGTCTTCCCGAGAGCGTCGCCTGCATCGGGCGGAAGGCGGTTTCGTACACGGCGACAGAGCCGCATTTTTCGACGGCTTCCGCTTCGGTCAACCCGACCGTGCCGAGCTCCGGCGTCGAGAACACCGCGCTCGGCGTGAAGTCGTAATTCAGCTCGACGTTCCTGCGGCCAAACATCCGGTCGGCGAAAGCCTGGCCCTCGCGGATCGCGACCGGCGTCAGATTGATGCGGTCGGTCACGTCGCCGACAGCGGAGATCGACGGCGCGCTGCTGCGCTGGAACGCGTCGACGACGATCGCGCCGTTCGGGCGCAACGCGACGCCGGCCTCATCGAGCCCGAGGCCCTGGGTCGCGGGACGGCGTCCCGCGGCGAGCAGCACGGCGTCGACTTCCAGCTCCGCGCCGTCGGAAAGGCTGGCGGCGACGCCTTGGGAAGTCTTGCGCAGGCGGGTCGGCAGGACGCCGGGGAGAAGCGCGACGCCGCTTTGCGTCATCGCCGCCGCCAAGCGGCGGCGCAGATCGTCGTCGAAGCCGCGCAGCGGCGCTTCGGCGCGAAAGACCATGTGCACGCTGGCCCGCAGGCGCTGGAAAAGGCAACCGAACTCGACGGCGATATAGCCCGAGCCGACGACGAGGAGACGCTGCGGAAACGTCTCAAGATCGAAAATTTCGTCCGAGGTCGCGGCGAGCTCCGCGCCCGGGATATCGGCCCCGCGCCAGGGCGCGCCGCCCGTCGCGATAAGGATATGACCTGCGCCCAGGCTGCGGCCGTCGCCGAGCCTCACCTCATGCGGACCCGCGACTGCGCCGCGGGCGGAAAATATCTCGACGCCCGATTTTTGCAAGTTTTGCCGATAGAGGCCTTCGAGCCGCGTGATTTCTTTTTCCTTAGCCTCGACGAGCCGCGGCCATTCGAAGCTCGCCGGACGCTCCAAGCGCCAGCCGAATCCTTCAGCGTCCTCGAAGGCGTCCTTGAAGCGGCTCGCCAGCACATAGAGCTTCTTCGGCACGCAGCCGCGGATCACGCAAGTTCCGCCGACGCGAGACCCCTCGACGATCGCGGTTTTCGCGCCATGGCTCGCGGCGACGCGGGCCGCTCGCACGCCGCCGGAGCCGGCGCCGATCACCACGAGATCGAAGTCGAAGGTCGCCATGAGGTCGTCGGTCCTTCCGTTCGGCATCCGGGAAGAGTGGGTTCAGAGGCGGGGCGGGGAGGCTCGGGGCGTTCGTCCTCGCGGGGGCGCGGCGAGATTTTAGCATTGCGCGCAAACATTTTAATCGATTGGGCAGGTTTGGCGGCTAAAAAGTCGATTGTCAAAGGGGGGTTACGATGTGGGTCCATGTCTTACGCTTCTGTCGCGACCGCGCTGGCGCGACCGCGCTCGAATACGCGTGGATCGGCGTCTTCATTTCAATCGTCGTTTTCGCCTCGAGCAAATACATGGGCAGCTGGGTGGCCGGAGTGTTCAGCACGGCTGCGGGCAATTTGAGCAGCCAGTGATCATCTCGTCGGAAACGCCTTGTCAAGCACGTCTTGCAGTTCCGCCGTTTGTTCTGCCGGGGCGCCGGCGGGAGCGGGCGCGTTCAGAGTCTTGATCAGCTGACCCAGAATATCTTGCAGCTCGCCGCCGGCGTCGCCCGCGGGCGGGGTCGGAGCCTGTCCGCTGGCGGCCGGGGCGCCGCCGCCGAGCAGTGAGCCGAGCAGTCCGCCAAGCAGCCCGCCGCCCTGGCCGCCGCCGAGCAACGCCCCGAGCAGGCCGCCGAGGCCGCCGCCGGGAGCCGGAGCCGGCGCGCCGGGAGCTGTGCCGCCTGGAGCCGCCTGGGCCGGGGAAGAGCTCATCTGGCTGAGGATCGTCCCGAGCGCTCCGGCGCCCGCGAGCTTCGCGAGCAGCTCCGCGAGGCCCCGGCTGTCGAAATTCTTGAACAGACCGCCAAGCACGACCGAGACGAGAACGGGAAGGAGGCGGCTTAGAACGTCGGGGCGAACGCCGACGTCCCGCGCCGCGATCTGGGCGATCTGGCCTGCGGTCGAGGACGACCCGAAGAGATGCGCGGTCATGTCCTTGCCGAGCTCGGTCGCTTCCTCGCCATGGGCGACTGTGTGGTCGTCGAAAGCGGCTTGATGCGTGGGATGGACGAGGCCGGCCACGATCTGCTCCAGCGCTTGGGGGTTGGAGGCGGCGTTCGCCAGGCCGAGCGTCAGCGCCGGCGTCAGGGCTTCCACGGCGGCCTGCGTCTGCTCGGTCGAGAGGCCGAAGTTGTGCGCCAGATTATCGATGAGCTTGCCGCCCTGAGCGGACGAGAGAATCTCGGTGACGATCGACATAGAGCATCTCCATCAAGCCCGCGCAGGGCCTTCCAGCCTTCCTAAAGAATCTTTTAACCCAAGCGGCGCCGGCGCGCGAGGGGGGCGAGCCTATCGGCGCCAAAGATTTCGTGGCCCGGCGCGCTTGGACAGGCGCGCGCAACTTCTGCTATGGGCTCGTCCGCTTGCCGTCGTGCGCGCCTCCGCCAAGGATATCTTCGCCAAGGACATCGACCTCATGACCGCCCCTTCCGCCTCGCCGAAGACGTCCTTTCAGGGCCTCATCCTCACCCTGCAAAATTTCTGGGCGGCGCAGGGCTGCGTGATCCTCCAGCCTTACGACATGGAAATGGGAGCGGCCACCTTCCATCCCGCGACGACGCTCAGAGCGCTCGGGCCAAAGCCTTGGAAGGCCGCCTTTGCGCAGCCATGCCGGCGCCCCAAGGACGGGCGTTACGGCGAAAACCCCAACCGCGTGCAGCATTATTATCAGTTCCAGGTGGTCCTGAAGCCTTCGCCCCCCGACCTTCAGGATCTCTATCTCCGGTCGCTGGCGGCGATCGGGCTCGACCAGCGCCTGCACGACATCCGCTTCGTCGAGGACGATTGGGAGAGCCCGACGCTCGGCGCCTGGGGGCTCGGCTGGGAGTGCTGGTGCGACGGCATGGAGGTCTCGCAGTTCACTTACTTCCAGCAGGTGGCCGGCGTCGAATGCGCCCCCGTCTCCGGCGAGCTCACTTACGGGCTCGAGCGGCTCGCGTGCTACCTGCAGGGCGTCGACGCCATCATGGACCTGAGCTTCAACGGCGGCGAGGGCGCGGAACGCGTGACCTATGGCGACGTGTTCCTGCAGGCCGAGCGGGAATATTCGCGCTACAACTTCGAAGTCGCCGACACCGAGAAGCTCTTCGCCGCCTTCGGCGCCGCTGAAGCTGAATGCCGCCGGCTGCTGGACGCGGGCGAGGCCGCCGACGGCGGGCGGCGCTCCCTGGCGCTGCCGGCCTACGACCAGTGCATCAAGGCCTCGCACGCCTTCAACCTGCTGGATGCGCGCGGCGTGATCTCCGTCACCGAGCGTCAGAGCTACATCCTGCGCGTGCGCGATCTCGCCAAGGCCTGCGGCGCGGCCTGGCTGCGCACGGAAGGCGGTGGAGGGTCAGCGGCGTAGAGGGACTATCGGTGAGCGAATTCGTCCTCGAAAGCGCGCTGAGCGAAGCGGAAGAGCGACTGCCCGACCGGCGCGTGGTCACGCTCGACGAAACGGCATGGGAGGCGTTCATCGTGGCGCTCGATGCGCCGCCGCGCCATCACGCGCGGCTGGAGCGCCTGTTCCGTGAGCCTTCGGCCTTTGATCCCGAACCGTGAGCCATCCTCTCCGTATCGAAAAGCTGCATCGGACTCATGCGGTCGAGAATTTCACCCCCCTGTGGGGCATTTTGCCCGGAGTGGGTTATGTCATGGCAAACAGCCCTGATTCAGCTTCCCTTTGCGCCTGCCTTTGTGATAATCTAGTCAACATGACTAGAACGACAAAAACATCCCCGCCCAAGCCGCCGCGCCCCCCGGGCCGCTGGCTGCTTCAGGACGCCAAGGCGCGCTTCAGCGAGCTGGTGCGGCGCGTTCGCAGCGAGGGGCCGCAGCACGTCACTGTGCACGGACGCGACGAAGTGGTCGTCGTCGCGGCCGACGAATTTCGCCGTCTCAAAGGCGAACGCACCGGCGAGGCGCTGATCGCGGCGATGCAGGCTTCCCCCTATCGCGACATCGACATCGAACCGAGGCGCGAGCGGATGCCCGTGCGCGATGTCCTGCTGTGACAGGGTGGTTGCTCGATACGAACGTTCTCTCGGAACTTCGACGCGCCAAGCCGGAGCCGAACGTGGTTTCCTTCGTCGCCGCGCAAGCGCTCGATCTGCTCTACGTCAGCACGGTCACGTTTGCCGAAATCCGCTTCGGGATCGAGATCATCGCGGACGCCACGCGCCGCGCCGAACTCGGCGACTGGCTGACCCACAAGATCCGCCCGATGTTCGAGCAACGCGTTCTGCCCGTCAGCGAAGACGTGATCCTCAAATGGCGGCTGCTCGTCGAGGATGGCCGCAAGGCCGGACACACCTTCTCGCAACCCGATCTCTTCATCGCGGCGACGGCGCTGCATCACGGCCTGACGGTCGTGACGCGCGACGCAGCGGATTTCGAGCGCGCGCGCGTGCCGGTGCTCAACCCGTGGAAGTGAAAAACCGCGCACATTTTCGCACCTGACTTTTGAATCGCGGAAAGCCTTGATTTTCAAGGGCTCGGGCTTTGTTGCGAAAGTCTTGATGGGGAGGCGATGACGAACGGTCGGGCCGTGGAGCGGGAAGATCCGGAACATTCAAGGCGCATTCTTAGCGCGAAGTCTTGATAGGGATCCGTTCCGCGAACTTCATCAGGGCCAGCGGCCCATAGGCGCCGCGTCGAAGGGTCGGACATATGACCGCACCCGACCGCAGCGTCAAAATCGAACCAAACCCCTTCGCAGGCGGGAGCCGTCCACATATGATTTTTGCACACGCGCACACCCTCAGGCACGCCCAAGCTTGCTCCGGGGCTCCCGCGTGGTTAGCGTCGACTCGGCAGCAATCTGGTGGGCGCTTGAGAGGCAGCGGCTCTCCACCCCCGTCCCAGCGCCGCCGTAAGAGCCGCAGGAGGCGGAAGCGTGCTCAAAAAAATACTCAGCGCCACACAGGATTACCGGCAATGCACCAAGATAATTCCTGCGAGGATGTTAGGCGAAGGGCTGACTGCGACCCCCTCCTGGGCTCAGGCTATGACGCGCGACAGGAAATTCAAAGATGATAAGCGTGCGGTAACAATTGCGCTTATCGCTCTGGTGGCGTCTATAGCCAGTGCTTACTACACTTATGATCAAGCTGACATAGCTAACCGGGCGCTCACAGAGGTTCAACGCGCCTTCATAGTCGTTGACGACATCCAGCTTGAGAAAACCAACAGCACAAACGGAGACACCTTTTCCGTCAATATCAAGATAAAAAACTCTGGAGCCACTCCAACAAAAAATCTGTCATATTTCATTCCCCGTGGAGGAGCCCCGTTTTTTGGGCAGATTCCTCCAAAATCGAATGACGTCGGCCTCCCCAATGTCCCAAATGATCCTGCATTTATTTTTTATGCAGGCGGGATTAACGACCTTAGCCGTAGCTTTGCTGTCGTTGGCCCGCAAGGACGACTGTTACTTGATCCGATTGATTTTGATCATGTCATGACCTCTTTTAGAGCCCACAAAGAGCAACTCAAGCTCGAAAAAGCTGCAATTGTCGGTGCGATCATTTACAATGATATATTTCCACGAAGCCAGCGGCATATCACGAAGTTCTGTTACTTTATTTACCCCGACACTGGGAAAACCGACGAATGCGGCTTTTGGAATTGCACTGATAATGAGTGCATACGTGATTCCGAGGCTTATAATGACGCACTTAGGGCTTCGTATAAAACCGCCGGGAAAGACATTCCGAAAGCTATGCTTGCTCGAATGGATTGGCTCCAAAAAGTGGAGCCATGACGATGGGCGTCAATTCGCGAAGCCGCCGGAGTTCATGAGCTAGGCTGGACAATATAAAGAGCCATAAGCATTGCAATTTCTTGAATTGTAGAGGGTTGAAACCCGAGTTGAGGTAAATGGAAATAAGAAAAACCTAGGCAGGGAAAACACGAGAATGCGGCGCCTCCAGCATAAGCTTTGTCATTTGTAAGCGCCTTGTTGCCATTGTGCGACGCATATGGCAAGGTGACGGGATATCAATTGCAAATTTACGCGGGGGCCCAGCGATTTTGGCGGAACGAACCCATCTTTAGTCCGGAGTTCCGGTTTCCGCCCTTCCACCACCAGTCCCCGCCCGACGCAACCCCGTCGATCCTGAAGCACGGCTCTGGGGGCGGTTCGCTCAACGAAAATCGCGAGCGCCCTCATCGGAGAGCCCTGAAGCCAGAATCCGGAGCCGAGGACTTAAGGCCCCGAGAACCACTTTTGTTCCCGCCCGCGCCCATTGCCGGGACCGTGGCTTTCTGGCAAAAGGCGCGCGAATTCGTTGCGCCGCGAATCCTCCGATTCGCGGCCACGCGCGTTTTTTGCGGCGCCCAAGCCTTGATCTTGCGAACGCCGCGCCTCCGATCGACCGCGGGACAAGCGGTCTCCCGACAGAAGAGGGCCAATCCACCATGGTGTTGTTTCTTACCATTCTCTTCGGACTGTCGTCCGTCGCCTACGGGGTGAAGACCTCGCAGGAGTTGCTCGCGACGGATCAGGGGTCGTCGAAGATGCAGGAGATCGCCGGCGCGATCGCCGAGGGCGCGCAAGCCTATCTCAAGCGTCAGTACACGACCATCGCCTATGTCGGCGGCGCCATCTTCGTCGTGCTCGCCATTCTGCTCGGCTGGTGGGTGGCGTTCGGCTTCCTGCTCGGCGCGACGCTTTCGGGCGCGGCCGGCTTCATCGGCATGAACGTCTCGGTGCGCGCCAATGTCCGCACCGCGCAGGCGGCGACGAAATCGCTTGCCGAAGGCCTCGACATCTCGTTCAAGGCGGGCGCCATCACCGGCCTGCTCGTCGCCGGCCTCGCGCTGCTCGGCGTCGCCATCTATTTCGTGATTCTCACGTGGTTTGCGGGCTATGCGCCCGCCGACCGCACGGTCGTCGACGCGCTGGTGGGCCTGGGCTTCGGCGCCTCGTTGATCTCGATCTTCGCGCGTCTTGGCGGCGGCATCTTCACCAAGGGCGCGGATGTGGGCGCAGATCTCGTCGGCAAGGTCGAAGCCGGCATTCCCGAGGACGATCCACGCAACCCGGCGACGATCGCCGACAACGTGGGCGACAACGTGGGCGATTGCGCCGGCATGGCCGCTGACCTGTTCGAGACCTACGCCGTGACGGTCGTCGCGACCATGGTGCTCGCCACGATCTTCTTCGCCGGCCAGGAGGGACTTTCGGGCGCGGTGATCTATCCGCTGGCGATCTGCGGCCTCTCGATTGTGGCGTCCATCGCCGGCACCTTCTTCGTCAAGCTCGGCGACGACGAGTCGGAGATCAGCAAGCGCTTCGGTCCCTATTTCAAGCAGATTGGCCTGCCCGACACGATCATGGGCGCGCTTTACAAGGGCCTGATCGCCGCCGGCGTGCTCTCCGTCGCCGGCCTCTTCGTAGCGACGCTGTTCACGGTCGGCTTCGGCGAGGTCGGCAAGGTTGGCGGCCAGGCGGTCTACGGCGTTGGCCTGTTCTTCTCCGGCGTCATCGGCCTGATCGTCACCGGCGCAATCGTTTACATCACCGAATATTATACGGGCACAGGCAAGCGCCCGGTGGTGTCGATCGCCCAGGCGTCGGTGACCGGTCACGGCACCAATGTCATCCAGGGCCTCGCGGTGTCGCTGGAGTCGACCGCGGCGCCGGCGCTCGTGATCGTGCTCGGCATCCTGTTGACTTACCAGCTCGGGGGACTCTTCGGCACGGCGATCGCGGTCACGACCATGCTCGGCCTCGCCGGCATGATCGTCGCGCTCGACGCCTT
>DASPSI010000003.1:0-11357 GCA_035624015.1 Methylocystis sp. | reverse complement strand
TCTCATCGGTCAGCCTCTTGAGTAAGCTGACCCGCCATGAATCACGCTTTTCCGCGCTCCGGTAGAATCTTTCTGCTCGAATTCGGCCCGCAAGACTCGCTACGCGAGCATGGCTCGCGCTCAACTGACGACAGACCCTAGGTGAAAGCGTTTTAGTTCAATTATACGTCGCGACAGAGAGTTTCGGCCAACCCATCTCGGCTTTTATAACCCCATAAACAGCGCCGCAAGCTCGACCGCGACGAAGGCTTCCGAGGCTTCCTGGCGCGATGGGCGCCACTGCTATGTCGCTCGCCGGCTGGGGGCACACTCCTGCCGCCAGCCGGCGAGCAGCAGCGCCTCTGCAGCTTCTTTTGACTCGAGCCGCCTGCATCACGGAGCGAGGCCATGTCCCTTCCCGTCTTCCCTGCGCTCCCCGGCCAGACCTTCGCCCGCAAGGCGCCGGTCCGCGCGACCAACATCGCGCTGCACGACTCCGGGCGCGAGGCGCGCACGTCGATCTACGGCGGGCTCTATGAATTCGAGGTCGCCTTCGACGGCCTCGCCGCGGACGACGTTTCCTTCCCCGGGTTGGCCGCCCAGTCGCTGCAGGCGATCATGGGGCTCTATCTGCAGTGTCTCGGCGGATTCGGCGCGTTCCTCTACACGGACCCAAATGACAACGCCGTCGCCAACCAGCCAATCGCGACGGGCGACGGCGCGACGACGCTGTTTGCGCTCACGCGCTCGATCGGCGCGGGATCGGACAGCGACTTCTACGTCACCTCGGTCGCCGGCGTCAGCGTCAATGGCGCCAGCGCCTCCGACTGGACGCTTCTTGCGCCCAATCTCCTGAGCTTCTCGACGGCGCCCGCGAGCGGCGCCGCGATAAGCGCGTCCTTCACTTTCGCCTTCGTCTGCCGCTTTCTCGAGGACGCGACGGATTTCGAGAGCTTCGCGCAGAATCTGTGGGCGGTAAAGAGCGTCAAGTTCCGGAGCGTGCGCCAATGAAACAGGCCTCGACCGCCCTGCAGACCTTTCTCGCCAGCGCGCGAGCGCAGCCGGACATGAGAATAGCCTTCGCCGACTGCTTCACCTTCACGCTCTTGAGCGGCCTCGTGTTGACCACCACCAACGCCGACGTTCCGATCACCTACGCGAGCAAGCTCTATCTCGCCAACGGCCCCTTGATCTCCGGGCTCAAATATCGCTCCACCGTTGGGCTCAACGTCGATCGGCAGGAGATCGTCATCGCCGCGCGGCCGGGCGATCTCGCGAGCGGCGCGCCGGTTCTAACCGCGCTGCGCGACGGCGCCTTCGACGGCGCGCAGGCGCAGCGCGACCGCGTGTTCTTTTCCGACACGATCGGCGGGACGCTCGTCGACGGCGTGACGCTGTTCTATGGGCGCGTCTCGACGGTGGATGAGGTCGGCCGCACCAAGGCCAAGATCACTGTCGCAAACGAGCTCACGCTGCTCGACATCGACATGCCGCGCAACATCTTCGGGCCGACCTGCCAGCATACGCTCTACGATCTCGGCTGCGGCCTGCCGGCCGGCGCCTTCGCGACGACGGGCGTGGTCGGCGCGGGATCGACGGCGACGCTGATCAATTTTGCCGGCGCGCTCGCGGCGCATCTGCAAGGCAAGCTCGTGTTCTCGACGGGCTTAAACGCCGGCATAGCCTCGACGGTCAAATATGTGACGGCGGGCGTGTCGCTCACGCCGCTCTATCCGCTGCCAGAGACGCCCGCGACGGGCGATACGTTGACCGTCTATTACGGCTGCGACCACACCGCGCCGACCTGCCAGAACCGCTTCGACAATATCGCGAATTTCAGGGGCTTTCCTTACGTCCCGCCGCCGCAGATGGCGGTGTGAGCCGAGCGGCTGAGCCGCGCGATCCAGAAAATTTTGGAGTCCTCGATGTTCGACGCTCCCTTCGGGCGCGCGCATACGCTCGCGCCGCGCCGCGATGATCATCGCCCTCATTGCGGAAGCGAAGGCCTGTTCATCGGACGAGTTCCGCTCCTGAAGAGCGAATGCGCCGCCGCCGGCAAACGCGTCTTCTCCGCCCGCCCGCTCGCCGGCGTCAACCGCGATCTTTCGCGTTGCTACGGTCTGCCCGTGGACGCTGTCAGCAAGATCGGCGGAATCGCCGCCGTCGCGAAGGCGCTCAACGACGGCGATCCGGCGCGCGCTTGCATCGCCGCGGATCTCGCCAAGAAGATCGTCGCCGACATTCTCGCCGGCGTGCTCGGCGCAGCGCTCGGACCGGAGGTCCCCGTCGCCGAGACGGCAAAGCTCATCGCCGACGTGGGCTATGCGGCCTACCAGGTTGCGCAGGCGCTCGCGCCCTTCGTCCGCGCCTATTTCGACGCGCCGAAAACATTGCAAGAGCTGCGCGACGCCGCGACGCGTGGGTTATGATATACACCACGTTATCGAGCAAGCGACCGCCGCAGCCGACGGCTCGGACGACGAGATCATTGACGATTCAGACAACCTTGTGAGCATACCGACGCTCAAGCATTGGAAGCTCAACAGTTGGTATCAGACAAAGAATGCCGAGTTCGGCGGGCAAACGCCGCGCCAATATCTCAAAGGCAAGAGTCTGGAAGAACGCCGCCGCGTCGGTTTGGAAGGGCTGAAGGACATAGGAGTGCTCGCGCCATGATCGACTGGGACGATTATCCGATCCGCACGCCGCAGCAGCGCCTTGCTAGAGCCAAACGCGCGCTCGGCGTCAAGAGCATGGCCGAATTCGAGCAAGAAGCGATCAAGAACAAAGAAAGACATAATCATTTGTTTGAGAAGTATATTGTCCAAAGGAAATCGATGGATGTCAAGTCGATGAGCATCGAAGCGCTTCTGGACAGATTCGAGGAAATCTGCATGGTCGAGTCCGAACTTCAACATGATATGTTTGACGAAGGCGTAAAGAAATTCAATCAATGTCAAGATGCATTATTTCGTGTGCTCGACGAGCTGAAAGCGCGCGGACCGGACGCGCGGCGAATGTTGAGCCGTTTCTATACGCATTTCAACGACTTCATCCGTCTGAAGGCGGCAACGCTCTCCTATCGCGTCGCGCCGGAGCCAGCCCGCCGCGTCCTGGAGGAGCTCAAGAAGATGGAGCCGATCGACGAGGCCTACGTCGCCGGCGCAACCCTCGCCAGAATCGACAATGGAACGTCGATGCTGGAATGAAGGGAGTTGGGAAACGGGTGCGCCAAAGGCGGCGGAGAGGACATAACCGCGGGCTGTCGCTGGGGCCGCTCTATCCGCTGCCCGAGACGCCCGCGGCGGGAGATGTGGTGACGGTCTGTTGCAGCTGCGACCCCGGCGTCCAACGAAACGGTCTTACGGCCACTGGACCACAGTTCGCCTGTCAGTCGCGTCGACGCGCCAGGACTCCTCCCATGCGCTCGCTCATCGTCACCGAGGCGCGCAGCTGGATCGGCACGCCCTATCACCATTGCGCCGACGTCAAAGGCGTCGGCTGCGATTGCGGGATGCTGCTCGTGCGCGTCTTCGTCGATCTCGGGCTCGTCCCGCCTTACGATCCGCGCCCCTACACCCATGATTGGCATCTCCACCGCGGCGAGGAGCGCTATCTCGACGCGCTGCTCGCGCGCGCATCGAGGGTCGAAGCGCCGCTGCCGGGCGACGTCGCGCTGTTTCGCGTCGGGCGCTGCTACAGCCACGGCGGGATCGTCACGCGGACGGAGCCGCTCGCCATCGTTCACGCCTTTTGGCCCGCGCAAATCGTGCTCGAGGAGACGATCGCGCAGAACGCCATGATGCGCGAGCGGCTCGACACGGTCGTCTTCGCCAGCATCGTCGGAGCCATTGGATGAGCTTCCTCTCCGCCAAAAAAGCCTCGCCGCAAAGCGCCGCCATCTGGCCGAGCTATACGGGCCTGCAACTGCAGACGGCGGCGAACGTGCTGCCGATTCCGCTGCTCTGGGGCATGAACAAGGTCGCGCCGAACATTATTTTTTATGGCGGCTTTCACGCCGTTCCGCAGTTCAGCTACACGCCGTCCTCCGGCGGCAAGGGCGGCGTCTTCGGCGGCGGGGGCGGCGGCTCGTGGCAGCTCTCGGGCTGGACTTACGCCGCCGATCTCATGATGGCGCTGTGCGAGGGCCCGGTCGTCGGGATCAATCAGGTCTATCAAGGCCAATCCGTCTACGGTGCGCAATTCACGACGACGGGCGCGAGCTATGGGGGCGCCGGCGCCGGCCAGGCCACGGTCTCGGGCGGCGGCTCGGGCCTTTCCTCGATCGGCGTCACGCTGTTCGACGGCTCGACGCCTCAGCCGGTCTGGGGCTATCTCTCCGCCGCCTATCCTGCGGACGCGCTCGCCTATCCCGGCACGGCCTTTGTCGCGGCAGCGAGCTTCGGGCTCGGCAGCGACGCCAGCATCGGCACGCTGAGCTTCGAGGCGCAGGGCCGCTTTTATGGCAGCGGCGCCAATGGACTCGACGCCGACCCCGCGCAGGTCGTCGCCGACTTCCTCGTCAATCCGCTCTATGGCGTCGGCTTCCCCGGCGCCAACATCGACGCGACGACGGTCTACGGCGCCGGCAATGACGCCTCCTTGCAGACTTATTGCAAGGCGATGGGGCTCGCCTTCAGCCCGTTTCTCAATCAGACCGAAACCGCCTCGAGCATACTGACGCGCTGGCTGCAACTGCTCGTCGTCGCGCCCGTGTGGTCGGGGAAGGTTCTGCGCTTCATCCCCTATGGCGACGAGCCGATCACCGGCAACGGCGCGACCTTTCTACCCAATGTGAGTCCAACCTTTGCGCTCGGCGACGCCGATCTCGTCTATTCGGCCGGCGACGATCCGATCAAGGTCTCGCGGCTCGACCCCTATAGCCTGCCCAATCTGCTGCGTGTCGAGGCCTTGAACCGCACGGGCGTGACGAGCGGGCAAGGCCTGCCCGAATATCAGGCGACGCCGATCGAGGCGCGCGACCAGGCGATGATCGAGCAGTTCGGCCTGCGCGTCGGCTCGACCATCACCGCGCATGAGATCTGCGATCTCAACGTCGCGACAGTCGTGGCGCAGACCCTGCTGCAACGCGGACTTTATGTGCGCGCGACGTATAAATTCGCGCTGTCGTGGGAGTTCTGCCTGCTCGATCCGATGGACGTCGTAACGTTGACCGACGCCAATCTCGGACTCTTAGGCGCCCTCGCGCGCATCGTCGAGATTGAGGAGGACGACAGCGGCCTCTTGTCGATCACGGCGGAAGAGCTCGTCATCGGCGTCTCGACGCCGGCCGCGAATCCGTCGGGCGCTGCGGGCGGGAACTCGATCAACGCCGGCGTCCAGGCGCAGCCCGTCAACTCGCCGCTGATCTTCGAGCCGCCGCCGCAGCTTTCGAACAACACCGCCGAAATCTGGCTTGGCGCCTCGGGCGGCGCCGGCGGCGCGGCCGATCCCAATTGGGGCGGCGCCTATGTCTACGCCTCGCTCGACGATGTGAGCTACCAGAAGATCGCGACGATCCAGAACCCGCTGCGCCAGGGCTTTCTCACCGCGCCGCTCGCTGCGGCGAGCGGCTACGACTCGGCTGACGTGCTCGCGGTCAATCTCGCCGAAAGCGCTGGGACGCTTTCGACCTCCACGGAAGCGGCGGCGCTTGCGGGACAGACCTTGTGCCTCGTCGACGGCGAGCTTTTGGGTTTAGCGACGGCGACGCTCTCGTCCACGTACAACTATAATCTCACCGGCCTTGCGCGCGGGATGTACGGGACGGCGTCATCCGCGCATTCGATCGGCGCGCCCTTCGCGCGGCTCGACGGCGCAGTCGTGCAATATGCGTTGCCGAGCGCGTTCATCGGCGTGACGATCTATCTCAAGTTCCAGAGCTTCAACGTGTTCGGCGGCGGCGTCGAGCCGCTCTCGAATTGCGTGGTCTACACATACATCCCAAGCGGCGCAGGGGCGATTGGCCCAGTCGCGACATCGCTGCTGCTGGGTCAAGCGCAAGACTGGGGCCTCACGAGCACGCCCGCGAGCGTCTTCGACCAGTTCGGCGCGGCGACCGCGCCGGTTTACGCGAGCATCGATCTGGGGAGCGCGAGTCCGTAAGTGGCTCAATGGGTCGCTGGAACGCTCGCAGAGGTCGCGGATTGACCCTATATCAATCTTATCGTCCTATGAGGCCGATGATGACAGATTCGCCAACCCGTCCGGGTCATCTGCCTGATTACACCAACCCTCCTTTGACGGAAGTGGTCTTAGGGGTGCAATTTGCTCCCGCCACCGGATACCAGCAAATCCGGGCCGGGGAGGTGTGGAGGCTGTACCAATCGGAATTTCCGTTTGTAGAAGAGCAGCAGCCACTCGCTCCAGCCTTTGAATCTTTCGGCCTCCCCTTTCAAGCCAACGCGGTCGCCTTCGGTCTTGTCGCTGGCGCCGTCCATGACCGCTTCTGGTTTGTTTCTCGCGAGAGAGACGAATTGATACAGTTTCAGCAGGACCGGCTAATGCATAATTGGCGCAAAGTCGGCGCTGACTCCGGTTCATATCCTCGCTTTGAAAACATTCTTCCACGCTTCGCAAAGGAATTAGAAGCGCTAGAGAGTTACTTTGGAACGCTTGCTCCCCAAACCCTTAAATGCAATCAGGCCGAAATTTCCTACATTAATCTCATTAACCTAGCCGACGGCGGAATCCAGACGACGGTCGGTAAATGGATCCGGATTTTGGATTTTAAGAATTTGGAGCCCGATGAATGCACAATTGTTCTGAGACGCGCCCTTATCGGAACTAATGGAAAACGCTATGGGCGTTTGACCTGCGAGCTTAAGTCAGGCCCGCATCCGGGGGGCGAGCGAGCGATCGTTTTGGCGCTGACCGTACGCGGCGCTCCTGAAGAACCTTCGATCTCCTCGGCGCTTGAGCTTTTGAAACGGGGACGCGATCTGATAGTTGAAGAGTTCACCTCTATCACGACCGATTCGGCGCACGAAATCTGGGGGAGAGTTCGATGACCCGCCACTACTCCACCGCCGCGTTTACGAACGTCCTGCCTGACTTTGGGCCTGACGTTAGCTCTCATCCTGCTTTTTCTCACGCCATAATCGTGTCTCCGCCTTCTCGCGCTTGGCGCGAGGCCGTGGTTGCGCGACTGAACGAACTTTGCGCTTTGCCAATTGGATGGGACGGTTACAAGGCGCCGCCGGTGTCCTTCACCAACGCCAATTTTGCGCTCCAAATGCTCGTGTCCGCTTGTCCTTCATGTGCGAAGGAGCCGCAAATCGTTCCAGGTCCGGATGGCGATCTGCAGATCGAATGGCATACGCTGTCGGCAGATATCGAACTCCACGTTCGCGCGCCTTATGTCGTCGACGCCTCGAGGGTTAGGCAATCTGACCCGGACCGCGAGGAAGAGCACCATCTCACGACCGATTTCGCTATCGTTGCTCGTTGGCTGACGGAATTGTCGGAGAACGCTGTTGCCGCTCGATCCGCCGCCGCTTGACGAGAGCGGTCAGACGCTTCCACATGACCACCACGGAATTTTGGCCGGCGACGGCGTAATCCGGCGCGTCTCCATCCACCACCTTGTGACAGACGAAAAATATCCGGGAAAAAAGCGCATTTCCGGGTCAATGGCGTTTCGTCCCTCCACCGGAGAGAACGGCGGCATGTCCGTCGATCTCGAAAGCCTGATCGTCGAAGCTGGCGTCGACGCCAGAGCCTTCGTCGCCTCGCCAGAATGGGTAGGCGCCGTTCGCTTCACTGCTGGGGCGCTCCGCGCCGAAGGCTTCATGGTTGGGTACGACCCCATGCCCAATAATCCTTACCACGGCCAGGTCTGGGGGCGATTTTCCAAACAAGTTCAAAAGCGACTTGCTGCGCTGGCGGAACCGTTCGTTCCCGTCCCCTATCTTTAACGTAGCTGGCTCCGCCTGGCTTGGCGTTGGCGGCATACTCCGCGATGTCGCGGCTTGATCCAATCCGCGCATGTTCTCGAATGGGTCGGACGCGAAGCGAGCTTGCTTCGGCGACCTACTGTAGCGCCTTGCGCCAAATTCCATCTTCAGGAGTCGCAGCTCATGAGCACACAAGTCCAGCTACGCCGCGACATCGCGGCGAATGTCGCGGCCTTTACCGGCGCGCAAGGCGAGATCATCGTCGACACCACGAACAACCGGCTTTGTCTGCAAGACGGCGCGACCGCCGGCGGCTGGCCGGCGGCGAAGCTCGCCGAGGCGCAGAACTTCGCGCGCCGCACGGTCGCCGACGCCAACACCGCGATCGCGGCTTCGGACGTCATCGTAGCGATGACCGCGATCACCGCGACGCGCACCTGGACGCTGCCGGCGGCGGCGAGCTACCCTGCCGGCAAGGAGCTGACGCTGCAAGACGAGTCGGGCTCCGTCACGCCCACCGTTCAGATCGTCGTCGCGCCGAACGGCGCCGAGACGATTCAAGGGTTAAGCTCGGTCGCCCTGTCGACGCCGTTCAACGGACTGCGTCTCCGCTCCAACGGATCGAACGGCTGGTTTCTCGCCGACGGAAACCCCGGCGTCATCGCCCAGGCGCCGCATGGCGGCGCGATCGCCGCCTTCTGCCTCGAGCAGCTGGTGACGCTCTCCGGCGCGACGACGAGCTCCGCCGTATCGATCCCTGCCGGCGCGCTCGTCGTCGCGGTTTCAAACCGCGTGACGACCGCAATCGCGGGCGCCACGTCGTATAGTTGCGGCGTCTCCAGCAATCCCACGCAATTTGGCTCGTCGCTCGGCGTCGGCGCCGGCTCGATCAATCTCGGCCTCATCGGCCCCAACCCGTTCTATAGCGCGACGCCGGTGCTCTATACCGCCGCCGGCGGCAATTTCACGAGCGGCGCGGTGCGCATGACGATCCATTATCTCTTCCCCAGCGCCGCCGTCGCTTGAACCGCGCACATCTCCACACACCAAGAGAGGTAGACATGATTTTCAAACCTGCGCGAGCGGGCGCGCTGGCGCTCGCCCTGATGTCGCTTCCGGCTCACGCCGCAAGCGACGTGTTCACCGTCAACGGAACTCCGCTCGCAGCCTCGACGCCCGGCGATTACCTGCCCGCAACGGCGGCCTATTTCGCCAATGGACTCTTCTCGGCGGCCAATCCCGCCTCCTGCAACCTTGCACTATTCGGCGGCTCGCCAGTGCAGACGGGCGCCGGGGCGAGCGGCGCAGGCGTGCCGCGCGTGACCGTCGCCAACGACAGCTTCGTCAATCCCGTCGGGGCGGCGAGCATCGCGACGGCCCAGGCGTCTGTCACGACGACCGCGGCGCTCGTGCTGGCGGCGCGCGCCGGCGCGCCGGGCTCGGGCCGCGTCGCAGCGACTTTCTACAACGGCGGCGCAGTAACGATCTACCTCGGCCCTTTCGGCGTCGCGCCTAGCGCGGGCTTTGCACTCGCGCCCGGCGCCACCTTCACCTTCAACACGACCGCCGCCTTTTACGGCGTCACCGCCAGCGGAACGGCGAACCTCTCGATTCTGGAGACCTTCTGATGTCCAAGCGCTTTTTCCTGGCGATCGCTCTGCTGGCGCCGGCGGTCGCATTCGCGGACAACGGCAGCGCGCCGAGCGTCACTGTCGGGGAATCCGTTAACGGTTCCTGCACGTCGGGATACAACCTCTTCAATAATGGCGGCGTCGTCGGCTGCCAGGCGAACGGCGCCGGCGGCGGCGGCTCGACGCTGACGGCGGGGACCAGCGCCACCAGCGGGTTTCTGGCTTCGCAGCTCCTCTATTCAAACGGAAGCGTGCTCGAGGCCGGCGCGGTCGGCGCTGGCCTCAGCATGTCGAGCGGTACGCTCTCGCTCGGCGACAGCGGGCTCACCTATTCGACCGGCAAGCTCACCGTCGGCACAACGACGGTGGGCGCGACCAATTATCTCGCCATCGCCAATAGCACGAGCGGCTCCAACAACCGCTATGTCGTTCTCGGCAACGGCAGTTGGTGGTCGAACGCGGTTCCCTATCTTCAGCCGCTCTCGGACAACACCGGAATCGCGCTCGACATCCTGCCCAAGGGCTCAACGGCGCAGACGACATGGGTCGACATCTGCTCGACCGACGTCACGCTGAGCTCGGCCAATTGGGAATGCCTCGATCTCAAGAAGCTCGCCGGCGGCGCCTCGCTCGTGCAGTCGACCGCGGCCGGCACGGGAACCGTGCGCCCGCTGCTGATGCAGACGACCGGCGGCGGCGTTGGCATTGGGCTCGGCAACACCTCGACTCCCGCCGGCCTCCTCGACGTCGCTGGTTCTCTCGCGATCGGCTCCTATGCCGGCGGCGGCGCGGCGCCGCCTTCGAACGGCGCGATCATCTCCGGCGAGGTGGGCATTAACACGCCGACGCCGCTCTCGGGCCTCAACCTCGACGTCAACGGAATCGTCGGCGCGGGCTATCTCAACGGGTCGGGCGAATATCGCGCCTGGGGCACGGCGCAGAGCGCCAACAACTACGTCTCGCTGAAGGCGCAGAGCGGCTCGCCCTACTCCTACGGCCTCTATGCCGGCTCGCCCGCCGATTTCATGCTCTACTATAATGGCGGCAACGGCAATCTCGTGCTCAACTCGCCGAACTCGGGCGGGCTGCCGATTCAATTCGAGATTCACGACACCGAATATGCGCGGCTAACGACGACCGGGCTTGGTCTCGGTGGAAACACGTCGCCGGCCTACCCGCTTGATGTCACGGGCGCCGCCAATGCGACGAGCTATCGCGTCGGCGGAACCGCGGGCGCGAGCGGAACGGGCTGCATTACAGTCACGGTCTCGGGCGGCATCGCCACCGGCTGCGGCACGAGCTACGCGTCGCAGGCCGCAAATACCGTGCTCGGCAATGGCGCAGGCTCCAGCGCGGCGCCAACGGCGCTGACGATGCCCTCGTGCTCGGGCTCGACGAACGCGCTGATCTGGACGAGCGGAACGGGCTTCGGCTGCAACACGCTTCCCGGTTCGTCCTTCACCTTCACCGGCGGGATCACGAACAGCTCGGGCACGGTCTCGCTCTCCACGATCGCCGCCAATTCCTTGCTCGGCAATGCGACGGGCTCGACCGCCGGGCCGGTCGCCGTGTCGATGCCGTCCTGCGGCGGCACGACGCAGGCGCTGTCCTGGACCGCGGGGACGGGTTTCGGCTGCAACACGATCGCCGGCAGCTCGCTCACCTTCTCGACCGGCCTGACGAACAGCAGCGGCACGATCACGCTGGGCGACTCGGGGCTGACCTATTCGGCGGGAAGCATGACGCTCGCCGCCGGGACGATCACGAGCAGCACGCCTGGCCTCTACGTCACGCAGACCTGGAACAGCTCGTCGACGACCTTCGACGCGCCGTTGAAGATCAACGTCACGAA
>DASPSI010000174.1:0-9958 GCA_035624015.1 Methylocystis sp. | reverse complement strand
AAAGGCGGGTCGGAGACAAAATACGAAAACGCCATCGAAGCGGCCTTGGCATAGAGGTGTCGGCAATCATCAGGGTCATCGCAAAATCTGTCGGAAAGGTGGCGGCGCTTGACGGGCCTGTCGCTTGCGCGCGGAGTGTGGCGCAAAAGACACAGTGCGGGCGCTGCGCCACGCTACCGCCGTTCGGGTGACTCGCGTAAATCGAGCCAACCGCCGGAGTGGGCTATTGTTGCGGGAGCGCGAGGCGCGGGCTCAAGCCGCCCGTTCGACGCAATCCCGAGTGGTCTTTACGCGCACGCCGCCCATGATCTCGAGCAGCACCTCGATGCGGCCATGATCGTCCAGGCGGTCGAGCACGCCGAGCGCTTCGGCGAAAGGACCGCTGACCAGCCGAATTCTTTGTCCGGGCCGCAGCTGCGGCGCGAAGCACAGCCGGCCCAGTCGATCGGTCGAGCCGATCAAGGTCTCGACGACGCCGAAGGGCGCCGGCAGCGGGCGATCGTCGCCCATGAACAGGCTCGCGACGCCGAAGGTGCCGTTGACGCTGCGCCAGCGATCGCGATCGAGATCGAGGGCGACGAACAGATAGCGCGGAAACACCGGCGCATTGACCTGCCGCAGCCGGCGCGCATGGCGCACGGTCTTGATCCGGCGGGGCAGAAAGCTCCTAAACCCCTGCGCCGCCAGCCACATTTGCGCATTGGCCTCCTTGCGCGGCAAGGTGTGCGCGAGATACCATCTCTCGCCCGGGCAGAGGTCAAACCCTTTCGCGGCGCCAAACGCCCGCTCATCGCCGTCGCCGCAAAGATCGCTCATCGCCAACTCGCAGCTCTCCGGGGTTTTGGCGCCAGCCCGCCCGCGACGCCAAACGCGTTGTCATTCTTTTCTCTTAAGCAAATTTGCGCGCTGAAATCAACGCGCAAGATTTTCAAGGCGATTGCAAGCCAAGCGTGCGGACGAACGGACGCGCCGCGGCGCCGCGCGCGGCGAGCTCATCCCGCAAGGCCGCTTTCGTCTCCGCCGGCTTTTTGGCCAGCACGGCCTGCAGCCGCTGCAGCGCCGCTGGCTCGAAGCGGCCGTCGAGCTCGACGAGCTGAGTGATCGCCTGCCGCTGCTCGTCCTTCGGCAGCAGCTCCCAAATGCGCAGCGCGAAGATCACCCGCTCGACCATCGTCTCCGCTTCGTGCGGCTGCGCGACTTCCGACATTTGCAGCGCGCTCAGCGTCTCGCGCAGCGGCGCGCCGCGCCGCCAACGCGCCAGTGCGAGATCGAGCCACAGGCGCCCGGAGGTCGGCGTCGTCGCCAGCAGCGCGCCGAGATCGGCTTCAGTGGTCGCGTCGCCGTCAAGCGCCGCGTTCAGCAGGGCGAGATCGCGCCGCGCGCGTCCCTCGACGCCGAGCGTATGCGTGAACGCGCTCACCAGCGGCGCCGATCGCTCCAATTCGCTGCGGCGCGCGGCGCGGCTTTCGTCATCTTTGGCCTCCTGGCGCAGGATCGCCTGGGTCGCGGCGTCGACCGCCTCGAAGCGCAACAGATCAAGGCCGTTGACGATTAAGCACGAAGCGACGCCGAGGATAAAGATCGAGGTTAAGACGGCGCGCGGCGACAGCATCAGGAGCGCGCTCAGTTCGAATAATATTTCTTGTAGTAATAGCCGGTGTAATGGGCATAGGCGCCGTAGCGCGGCGCCTTGGCCTCGTCGACGATGGTCAGCGCCAGCCCGGCAAGCTTGTGATTGCGCGCAAAGAACTCGAGATTGGCGCCGACGAGCTCGCGCCTGGTGCTCTGCCAGCGCACGGCGTAGACGATCTTGTCGACGAGCGCGCTCAACACCTTGGCGTCGATCACCGGCTCGACCGGCGGCGAGTCGATGACGATGTAGTCATAGGCGTCGCGCAGCTGCTCCAGAGTGTGCTTGAGCCGCTCCGAGGCGAGGAGGTCGGGCGGATTTTGCGACTTCATGCCGGCGGGCAGCACGGTCAGGCTGCTGGCCTTGGTGACGGCGTTCTCCAGCGCAGTCACGCCGGTCAAGAAATCGACCAGCCCCGGCTGCTGCTCCAGATTGAAATATTTGGTGACCGAGGGGTGGCGCAGGTCGCAGTCGATCAGCAGAACTTGTTGCCCGGCCTTGACCGCGGAAAACGCCAGGCTCAGCGCCAGCGTGGTCTTGCCTTCGTTCGGCACCGTCGAGGTGACCAGGATCGTTTTGGCGGGATTGTCGACGTCGGCCATTTGAACGCCGACCCGGATCGCGCGCACGAGCTCGGCATAGCGCGACAAGGGCTTGTTGACGAGATAATAGGACGGGTCGAGAACCTTGCCCTCGACCGAGCGGTCTCTTTCGTTGAGCAGCGGAATGGAGGCGAGCACGGGCTGGCCGAGCTTGTCCTCGAGCTCGCGGGCGGTCGAAAATCCCGCATTGAGCATGTCCAACGCGACCGCGCCGCCGCCGCCGAGCAGCAGCCCGACCACGCCGGCGAGCGATAAGACGAGGGCTTTCTTGGGGAAGGACGGGGCGTTGGGCTTGGTCGCCGGCGAGATCACGCGCGCCTCGCGCTCTTCGAAGCTCGCCTGCTCCTGGGTCAGCTTCGTCCGCGACATGAAATTGTCGAACAGCGTCTTGTTGGCGGTGTTGACCCGCTCGAGCTCGTGCAGGCGCACGATCAGGCCGTTGTCCTGACCGGTTTCGCCGGTGACGCGATTGAGGCTCTCCACGAGCGAATCCTCGCGGGCCTTGGCGACGTCATAGTCGTTCTTGAGGTTGAGGAGAATGCGCTGCACTTCGGCGGCGATCGAACGCTCGAGGTCGCGGCGCTCCGCGCGGGCGTTGATCACCTGGGGATGGCTCTCGCCATAATGGGCGGAGAGATCCGCCTCCTTGCGCGCGACCTCCGCCTGCTGCTTGCGCAGATCCGATATGACGATCGAACGGACGACGTCGGGGATCGCCTGCACATTGCCGCCGCGCTGGGTGACCTGAAGCGCCTGCTCGTATTTGGCGCGCTTCTCCGCGGTTTCGGCGCGGGCGCCGATCAGCTTGCCGTTGAGTTCGGCGAGCTGCTGCTCGGAAATGGTGACCCTGCTGTCGCTTGCGCTGCTCAACGCCTGAAGATTATGCTCCTTGCGGAAAGCCGCGACCGCTTCTTCGGAGTGGCGCAGTTGCTCCTGCAAATTGCCCATGCGTTCGGCGAGCCACACCGAGGCGCGCTTGGCGGCGTCGTAGCGCGCCTCCAGCTGATCCACCACATAAGTGTCGGCGACGGCGTTGGCGAGGCGGGCCGCCTTCACCGGATCCACCGACGTCACCGCGATCGCGAGCACATAGGTGCGGTTGACGCGCGTCACCTCGAGCGCATTGCGCAGCCGACCGATCGAGCGCAGCACGTCCGGGGCAATGAGCCCGTCCGGCTTGTCGGCGGCTTTCTTGTCGGCCTCCTCGGACTGGAACAAATCGAACAGGAAGCTCAACAGTCCGGCGCGCGTCGTCGCCCCGAATTCCGGATCCTGCGTCAGCTTCTCATTCTCGACGACGCGGCGCAGCAGATTGATCGACTGGATGACGGAGAGCTGGCTGTCGACGTTGCCGGTCTCCAGGTTGAGCTCGGGCAGGATTTGCTCGGGCCCAAAAATCTTCTCCTTGCGCGGCTCGAGCAGAACCTGCGCGGTGGCGGTATAGCGCGGCGCGATCGTCAACATGGCAAGGAAAGCGAGCACCATCACCACGATCGCGACGGTGGCGATAAACTTCCAGCGCCGCCAGAAGAAATCCTGAAGCTGGCGCAAGTCTATGGCGTCGGCGTTTTCTTGATTTTCGGCCGCGGCCGCAGAACTTGTGGCGATCTTGCCGTGCATAAGTCGCTCTTGATGAGATAACAGGTTTTGCGCCCTATAGCATGGGCGGGGCGCGCGGGCCAAGCTCGACCGGGGACACTGATGATGAGGAAAGCGCCTTTCTGATGGCGTTTCTGATGTCGATCCTCGTCGCGATCATCTTGGCGATGAGCTGTGACGATCGGCGTCGGCTATCGCTCGGTCGAGACGCTGGAGCTCCAGGACTGGGCGACTCCGGCGCCGAGCAGGGCCGCGAAGGTCAAGGCGACAGCCTCGATCTGCAGGCTGAAATCGACGAAAGCGTGCAGGCCGACGACGACGGTCGCCGCGCTCGCCGCGAGCGGCGCCGCGGCGGATCGCCGGCGCGTCACGGCGGCATGGACGCAGCGGCTAAAGGCCCAAGCCAAGCTTAAAAGCAACACAGTCGCGACCGGAACGCCGAGCCCTTGCAAGAGCTCGAGATAGCTGTTGTGCGCCTTGTCCCAAACGCCGAAAGGCGAGATCGAGGCGTCGCGATACATATAGAAAGCCCGCTGGAAGGTGCCGTCGCCGAAACCAAAAAGCGGCGCGTCGGCGATCGAGCTCCAGGTCAGGCCATAGACCGCAAGCCGATCGTCCGAGGCAAGTCCCTGGCTTGACAGCCGATCGGCGAGCAGATCGCCGAAATTGAAGACGGCCGCGGCGATGGCGAGGCCGACCGCGAGCCCGCCAAATCCGGCGGCGACCGCGTTTTTTCGCCCCCTGACCGCCGCAAGCAGCAGAAAGGTCAGCACGCCGGCGAGCGTCGCAAAGAAGCCGCCGCGCGATCCGGTCAACATCAGCGCCGCGCCGAGAAAAAACAGGCTGGCGAGCGCGAGCCCGCCGGCGCCGACGAGCGAGGCGACGAACTGCGCGAGCTTGCGCGCGAAATTCGCCCCTCTCGAGGCGCCGCGATCGAGGAAGAGATTTGCGGCCAGCGCCAGCGCCGTCATCAGTCCGATGCCGGCGTATGTCGCGTAAGTATTGCGGTTGACGAAGGTCGACGTCACCGAGTCGAGGTAATATCGCTTGTCGAACCAGAGCATCGTGCCCGGGAAAAGATAAAAAGCGAGGATGCCATAGAGCGCATAGGCGACGCCGATCGCCGCCAGCGCGAGCGTCAATTTGCGCGCGCGGGCCGACGAGCGGCAGAACTGCGCCGCCAGCCAGAAGCACAAGCCGCAGGCGCCAAAGCGCGTGAGCGCGATCGCGGTGTCGTCGCGATTGACGCTGATCGCGCCTTGCATCTCGCGCCCGAGCGCCTCGCGCGCCATCTGCCAAATCGGATGCTGATAGCCCACAGGCAGAAAGGGAGCGAGCTGCAGCAGCGACCAGAAACAGACGACGAGGAAGGCGAGAACGGGGAACCAGACGCGACGGGCGGCGAGGGGATGACGCCGCCGCGTCGCCAGCAGCCCGAGCTCATAGAGCAGGGCGAGGGCGCCGAAGCCGACAGCGTTGGCGCCCCAGGCCACAGGCGAATTGGAGCCAAACCAGAACGGAACCCAAGCCAAGAGCGCGAGAAAGACCAAGAACAACCACTCGTCCCACCGGGTCCCGAGCGCCGCCAGAGCGGAACTCGAGCGTTGCCGGGGCCGTGGGGGCTTAGGCTCGGACGGCGGGAAAGCCGCCTCGACCGTCGGCGGTTTGGCGTCTTCGCCTCTCATTGGCGCTTCGGCTTCAGGCGAAGCGCAAAACCCGGCGCCAGCGGCGGCGGCCGTCGCGACGACGCGCGTCGCGCCCGCGCGAGGCCGTCGAAGCTCCGCCTCGCAGCCTGTGCGGCTCCCGGCAAACGCTGATGACAGCCGAGGCGAAAGCGGCGACGCGTCTTGGTCGGTTTCGCGGTCGAATCTCGTTGCGACGACATTGTTTCAATGACTAAAGGAACAGCGAATATTCGCCAAGCTTGACGGTTTTTGCGATGAGAATTTGCTCCCGCCTTTCGATTTTTGCGCGATTTGCGATCGCTGGCGCGGATCGGCGCCGACGCAAAGCGCGCTCGCGGCTCGAGCTGTTGCTGGTCGGATCAACAGGCCGGAAGACGCGCCCGCCGCGCAAAATTCCAAACGCTGTGGGCGGCGCTTCATTAGTTGGGGCTGACCGTGGAGGTGGTGGTGGTTCCGCCGCCGCCGCCGCCGCCGCCGACGCCTCCGGCTCCTCCGAAGCCGGCGGACACCCCGGCGCCGGTCCCGCCGGCGTCGCTCGCGACCGTCTCGCCCGAAGCGGCCTCGAAGGCGGCGACGGTTTGCGGGTCAGCCGCGGCGAGCGCGCGCGCGATGTCGTTGCAGGCGCCGCGGCCCGCGCCGCCGTCGCGTGAGGCGGCCAGACAGGCCTTCTGCGCCTGGGCCAGCGCCGTTCCCGCCGAAACTTTCTGATCCAGCGACCCGCGGCGGGCGGCCGCCACCACGTCGCGCGCGAGCCCCGGATCTTGCGCGAGCAAGGCGGTCAGCGCATTGGTCAAGTCGGGCCCGCCATGGGGATATTGCGCAAAGAGCGCCGCGACGCGCGGATCGATCGCCTGCTCGCCGACGCCCCGGCCCGGGCTCGGATTCTGCAGCGGCTTGGCGACGCCCGCCGAAGCCGAAAGCGCGATCAAGACGCTGGCGCAACTCGCCAGGATCAGCCTTTGCATCGATCTCTCCTTCCAGTCCTAATATTTGTAAGTCGCGCCCAGACTGAACTGGTTGCGGGTGAAGCTGCCGCCCGGCGCGTTCGACTCGACCAGGGCCAGCGAATAGTTGAACGTCGCGGCGAAATTGCGGAAGATGTCGTAGTTCAACAGCGCCCCCGCCGTCCATCGGTGATCGTGCCGTCCGCCGGTGACGTAGAGAACGTCGGCGTAGCCGCCGTTGAAGGTCGCCGTCCAGTCTCTGGCCATCGCATAAGCCAATGACGTGGCGGCCTGCGTCACATGCGCGGCGCTGCCCGTCGAATTGTTGACCGTGGTGAGGCCGGAGTCCTGATAGCTCTCGTCCAAGCTGGCCGTGACGGTGATGGCCCGGGTCGGATAGTAATAGACCTTGCCGCCGTAGACCGGGCTCGACGGCGCCCCAAACGCCCAATAGTCATAGAATTGGCGCTGATAGCCGGCGTAGATCTCGCCGCGCAGCAAGCCAATCCGGTCCGTGCCGAGGCCGCCGGTCACCCGATAGCCCTGCGAATTATAGATCGTGCCGCTCGTCGGGACGTTTGCAAACAACAAGCCGACGGCTTGGTCGCCGCTGAAATTATGGAAGTTGCCCGTGGAATCGACGAAGCCGTAAAGCAGCGGGGTGAGGGCGTAGCCGAGACGGCCGGTCACCGTGGTCACGATGTTGTCCCGATAGCCTTGATCAAACGATCCCGTCGTCGTGAAGAGAGGATCATAGGTCGTGGCGTAAGCGCTGCCCTTGAGGCCGATGAAGACTTTGTCGAAAGACTTCACCCCCGACACATAGCCGCCAAAGTAGTTGTAACGCTCAGGGCTCGATATCGTCCCGACGACGCCGCCGGAAGGACCGGTGACGAAGCCGTTGTTGTAAATATCGGTGTGGCGATCATATTCGCCGCCGATATTGAACACGAGATCACGCATCGCCTCCCAGCGATGGACAAAGCCGGCCTGCGCTTGCGCGGTGTTCGCCGTCGGCTGATCCGAATATATGTTGAAATCGCCGTTCGCGAACGCCGTGGTGCGATGAATTCCGGCGTCGCTGTCGGCCACGATCGAGGGCCGCAGCTTCAAGCCGACATCGCCGACGCGGTTGGTCGTCGATTGAAAAATATTGTCGTCGTAAACCGCGCCCAGGAACAGCGACGGATAGAGCATCCAGCCTTCAAGCGGCAAACCTTGATAGTTGCGGGTCGGCGCCTCTTTGAGGCTGCGCTGCGCGAACGGCGTCGGAGAGAGAAAGCCTTGAATATCCGTGTCGAAACCTGACGGCGGCGCCCCCACGACCTGCGCTCGCGCAGCCCCTAATTGTAAAATCCCCACAACTGCCGCAGCAATTGCAGGCGACGCAACTCTAACTTTAGTCATTAAACGGGCCAATCGCATGCTCTCGGAATCAAGTTGCGCCAAAGCCGTCGCCGCGCTGCATACGAGGCTTTAGCCAGCCTTACCTCCAAAAAGCTTTGTCGACAATATGAATCAACCTTTGGTCTCTCATTTGCTCGGAAAGTGTTGCAGAATTACAACACTTATGCCCGCTCGTCGAGCCATAGCTTTCGAGCTAAGCTCGCAAAAGTTGCTTATTAGCTTCAGAACTCCTAAAAATAGCGCTCGGGCACGCGGATGAGATCGCCTGGATAGACCGGCACTGTGGGCGAAAGCGGATATTCGCGAAAGCCCGGCTCGCCCACGCGCTGAATCAGCACGCGGCCGCGGCTGGCGCGATAAGTGTTGCCGCCGGCGATCGCGATCGCGCTCATGACGTTCAATCCGCTCTTGAACGGATATTCGCCGGGCTTTTCCACCTCGCCAAGCACGTAAAAGGGCCTAAACGTCGCGATGTCGACGGTAACTTTCGGATTCTTCAGGTAATTTCCGCTGCTGAACTTCTTGGAGAGCATCTGCTCCAGCTCGGCCTTGGTGAGCCCCGCCGCCTGCACCGTGCCCGCGAGCGGCAAGGACACGCTGCCGCCCGGGTCGATCTCATACTCGCCCGTGAGCTTGTCTTCGCCAAAGACCGTGACCTTTATCTTGTCGCCGGCTTGCAGCCGTATGGCGCCGGTGGCGCCGCCCGGGCCCGCCACGACCGGCGTCGGGTCGCCGGCGCCGATCACATTGGCGCTGTCGCACGCCGCCAACGATCCAAAGGCTAATAATATTGCGAGCTGGACGATGTTCGGTTTCATATCGCGCTCGAAGCTCCCCCCATTGAACAATCGGCTTTTTGCCCTCATCCGCGCCAAATCGCAAGCGCGATCGGGAGACATGAACAAGGCCTTATGGCGGGAGACGGAGGGAATTCGCTGGGTCCGCAGACGCGACCACTTGGCGAAAAGTGGCGGAGTTGCTCGGATTACGCCAGGCGTCGCTCGTTTTAGTCTTTCGCCGCGGCCCGACGCGGACGGCGCGCGGCCACCGAAATTCCGCCCTAATTGCGGTCATGTTTAAGGGCGTCAATCTTCCTGTTGACGACGTCGAATCAAGTGGGAGCGATCGGTGCCAAGCTTTCGCGTTCTGGCCGGTCTCGTTCTTTGCGCCGGCGTTCTATCTTGCGTGACGATCGTCGCGAGCGCAGCGGAAATCAGGCCGGGGGCCTATTCCTTCGGCTCGGAGCAAAGCTGCGCTGCGAGCGGCAAGATTCCCGCCGAGCGATGCGCCATCGCGGCCGCCAACGCAAGGGCCGAATTCGAAGAAAAAGCGCCGCGATTCGAGGCGCGCCAAACCTGCGAGCGCGCCTTCGCGGCGGGATGCAGCATCGGCTTCAAGGGCGCCGACGGCTGGGCTGGAAAACGCTCCGGCGTCTACTTCTCGCCCCGACAGGCGGGCTTTCGCATCATCGCCGCCTCTGAACGGGAGATGACGGTGACGCCATTCGTCCTCGGCCCGCCGATCAGGTTTTCGGCCCGTTCAATCCTGACCAGGAACGTCGGGATCGATCCGAGGGCCGCCCGCAGCGCGCGCGAATCTTGGCGCGCCGGAGCCGCCGCGATTGGCGGCGCTAAAGGTTCTGAGGGCTACGGCGTCGATGCTCCCCTGGCCGTCGGCGCTCGCGAGCCCCTGCCGCCGCCGCCTGCCGACCCTCATTTCGACTGCGCCGAGCTCCTCGAGCCGCAATATAAAGATCAAGCGAACAGCGGCTGTTATCTCGCGCCTGCGCGCCATCGTTAGAGGAGAGCCGCCAATCTCCTCGGCGACGCCTTGCAAGCCTCGCGCCACGCGCCGCGCGCGCCCGCCTTGGTGCCGCAGGCGCGGGCCGCGCGCCTCAAGGCGCGGTCGGCGCGCTCGCCGCGCAAAGCGTTCCGTTCGGATCGCCTCGATCTGCTCGGTTTCGAGCCGACAGCGCTCAGCACGCCTTAACGCCGAGCGCAATCGCCTCGCTGCCCGACATGTCGGTGAAGCTCAGCGAGTCGAGCGCGTTGTGGCGCATGACCCAGGCCCGGATCCGCGGCGGATAGAGGC
>DASPSI010000170.1:0-7635 GCA_035624015.1 Methylocystis sp. | reverse complement strand
AGCCAAGTTTTTGCTCTCCGGACTGTTGAAATGCGGCTGCTGCGGCGGCGGGCTCTCGATGAAGGACCGCGACCACGGCCGGGTCCGGGTTCACTGCTCGACGATGAAAGAAGCCGGAACCTGCTCCAACCGCAAGATCTTCTATCTCGACGAGATTGAAAAGGCCGTCCTGACCGGATTGCAACAGCACCTCAAAGCGCCAGACCTATTGCGAGAGTTTGTGACGACCTACCAAGAAGAGCGAATCCGGCTTGCGGACGAAAAAGGCAAGAGGCGAGCCAAGCTCGAGAGTAAACTGGCTGAGAAGCAGCGCTTACTCGACAGGTTGTGGTCCGATTATGAGACGGAACGTGTCCCAACGGAGATTTTGGGACCCCAAATGAAAGAGGCCCACGAGCAGAAAAAGGCTCTGCTCGCTGAACTGGAATCCCAGCCTGAACCGGAGAAGATCGTCGGATTGCATCCTGCGGCGCTCCGGCAGTATGAGCAGCTGGTTGGCCAGCTGAACGACGTTTTCGGCGAAGGCGTCACTTCAGACAATGAGGAGGCCGCGGAGAGAATCCGCGAGCTGGTGGCGAAGGTCGTCGTCAAGCCCGCCGATGGAGGGTTCAAGATCGAGCTTCAGGGACGCCTGGCGCTGCTCATGGGCGCTCCCAATGTCCATCCGAACATGCGCATCGCGGCGTCGGGGGGAGCGGTGGTAGCGGAGGAGGGATTCGAACCCCCGACACAAGGATTATGATTCCTCTGCTCTAGCCGACTGAGCTACTCCGCCACGGCGACGCCTGCTATAGGCGTCGCCTTTTATATGTGTCAAGGCTGCCGCGCTGCCACGCCCGACGCCGCGGGACGGCGCAAGGGCCTCGGGTCTGTCTCGAGCAGCGCGTAAAGCAGATGGTCGCGCCACTGCCCGTTGATATTGAGATAAGCGCGCGCAAGGCCTTCCTGCGTGAAGCCCAAGCGCTCCAGCAGCCGCTTCGAGGCCACGTTGTTTGGCACGCAGGCCGCCTCGATGCGATGCAGGCCCTGATTTCTGAACGCATAGTCCAGCGCCGCGCGCACCCCCGCGCTCATGTAGCCCTTGCCGGCATAAGGCGCGCCCATCCAATAGCCGAGAGTCGCTGTTTGCGCCACGCCCCGCCGCACATGGCCGAGCGAAAGGCCGCCGAGCAATCGATCGTCCTTCTCGCTAAACAGAAAAAAGGAGTAAGACTCGTCACGCGCCGCCTCCTCAGCGTGTCGGCGCACGCGATAGCGGAAGCTCATGCGCGTCAAATCGTCGTGCGGCCAGGTGGGCTCCCAGGGCGTCAGAAACTCCCGGCTCTGCTCACGCAACGTCGACCACTGCGCGTAATCGCGCATTTCGGAAGGACGCAGATAGACACCCTCCCCCCGGATCGGAATCTCGCGTCGGCCAAAAGCGACAGTGAAGAGCGACATGCTCAAGCCTTCGCCGCGCGCGCCGCGCGCGCGTTCCCTTCGATAAAAGTCTTGATGCGCGCCTCGTCGTTTTCAAGCCGCATGAACCGCTCCGGCGCGTCGAGGATCGGCTTCAGCCGCGCCAACAGTTCGATGTCGACGCCGATCGCGCGCCGGATAGCCGCCGGAAACTTGGCCGGATGCGCCGTGGCGAGCGCTATGACCGGCGTCTCGGGGTCCTTGGCGAGGCGCGCCCGCGCCGCGCGAACGCCCGTCGCGGTATGCGGGTCGAGCACATAGCCCGTGCGCTCGTAGGTGAAGGCGATCTCGGCGCTGGTCTCCGGCTCGGAAACCGCTTGCGCGTCGAAGTCTCGGCAGATCGCGGCGAGCGCGTCGGGCGGAATGTCGAAGCCGCCCGCCTGCTCCAAGCTCGCGAAGGCTGAGCGCGTCGCCCCCGCGTCGCGCCCGCAGGCGTCGAACAGCAGCCGCTCGAAATTCGACGAGACCTGAATGTCCATGGAGGGCGATTGCGTGGGAGTCACGCCGCGCGGCTCGTAGCGGCCGGAAGCGAACGCCCGCGCCAGGATGTCGTTGGCGTTGGTCGCGACAATGAGCCGCTCGACAGGGAGCCCCATGCGCTTCGCGACATAGCCCGCGAGCACATCGCCGAAATTGCCCGTCGGCACGGCGAAGGAGATCTTTCGATGGGGCGAGCCGAGCGCGACGGCGCTCGTGAAATAATAGACCATTTGCGCGACGACGCGCGCCCAGTTGATCGAATTGACCCCCGCGAGGCCGAGGCGCGCCCGCCAGGCGGCGTCACGAAAAAGGCTCTTCAAGATCGCCTGCGCGTCGTCGAAGGAGCCGTCGAGCGCGATCGTGTAGACATTCGAATCCGCAACCGTCGTCATCTGCCGGCGCTGCACGTCGGAGACGCGCCGGTCTGGATAGAGGATGAACACGTCGACGGCGCTCTGGCCCTTGAACGCCTCGATCGCGGCGGCGCCGGTGTCGCCCGAGGTGGCGCCGACGATCGTGGCCTTCAGGCCGCGCTCCGTGAGAACATGGCTCATGAGCCTCCCCAGGAGCTGCATCGCCAAATCCTTGAAGGCGAGCGTCGGCCCGTGGAAGAGCTCCAGCACGAAGAGATTGTCGTCGATCTGCGCAAGCGGCGTAATCGCCGTGTGCGAGAAGCCGGCGTAGGCGTCCTGCGTGGCCTGCGCCAGCACGTCCCGCCCAAGCCCCTCTGCGAATGGCGCGATGAGGCGCGTCGCCGCCTCCGCATAGGGGACGCCCGCGAGCGCGGCGATCTCGGCCGCCGAGAGGCTGGGGTACGCCGCTGGGACATAGAGCCCGCCGTCGGCGGCCAGGCCCGCAAGCAGCACGTCGTCGAAGGCGAGTTCCGGGGCCTCGCCGCGGGTCGAGAGGTATCGCAAAAGAGACGCCTGGGTGAGGGATGAATCGCGGCGTGCTTAGCACGTTCGGCGTAGGGCGAGCAAAGCTCTCCCCGTCGTTTAAGCCAGTCGCCCTTTTGCGTAAACTGCGAAGATGATCGCGAGCGCCAGCGCCAGGCCGAACCAGGTTAGGGCGTAGCCGAAATGATTATTGGCGATTTGCGACAGGTCGGCGGCCTTCGCCCTGATCAGCCCGTCCGCGCCGACGCCCTCCTGCTCCAGCAAAAACGGCGCAGCGTCGGCAATCCCGAAGGCGGTGGCGATTTTCGCCGGGTCCGCAGTGAACCATTTGCCGCGCGCCGGGTCGTCGGCAGGCGTGAAAAAGTTGGGCTTCTGCGGCCCACGCAGCCAGCCCTCGACCGCCGTCTCCTCCGCGGGCTCGGTGCGAAAGCGGCCGGCTTCCGCCTTGGACTGCGGCGTGAAGCCGCGGTTGACGATGACGACGCCGCCCGTCTCGAGCCGTAGGGGCGCGAGAGCGAAATAGCCCGGCTCCGCCCCTCCCGCGGACTCGGGCGCGGGCGAGAACACCAGCGCGACATGGGCGAGATCGAAGCGGCCCCGCGCCCGCACATGCAGCCATTGATACTCGTCGGCGGAGAGCTGAGACCAGCGCTCCTGCGGCGGCAGGGCGCCGGACGCCGCGTGGGCGCGCGCCTCGATCGCCTGGAGCATCGCCTGCTTCCAGTCGAGGCGGCGCAGCTGCCAGATGCCGAGGGAGGCGCAGAGCGCCAGCATCACCAGCGCCAGCGCGCCTTGCCAGAGGAGCGATCGTTTAGCGCTCACTTGACGCGGCGGCCCTCTTCGGCCTTTGTGAAATATTGCATGGCGATCATGAGCGATTTCGTGGGACGCAGGAACAAAGGCGTCAGGATCGCCGCAAGCGGGATCACGACCGCCGCATGCACCCAGTAGGGCGGCTGGTAGACGATCTCGATATAGACCGCGACGCCGAGCACGATGAAGCCGAGCGCCGTCATGACGAAGATCGCCGGCGCGTCGCCGGCGTCGGCGAAGCTATAGTCGAGACCGCAGGCGGGACACTTGTCCGCGAGCTTGAGCAATCCGGAGAACATGCTGGCCTTGCCACAGCGCGGGCATGCGCCCGTCAGGCCCGCCCAATAGGGATTGACATGCGGATGGTTTTCCATGCTCGTCATAGCTCTCTCTTCTCCTAGGGCGCAGCTTCCGGCGCGGCTCGCTCCCTTCCCCAGAGCGCTTCGGATCACAATTTAGTATCGGACATGTTGCGGCGCAGCGCCATGACTTTGTTTCTTTGGCGCTGCTGACAAAACGCCGCACGCTCGAAGGCATACGCGGGCAAATAACTGCCAGCGGATGGTCTCCATAGTTAGCCCATCCGAAATGTCGCGACCAGCGGCGCATGCAAGGAACCTTCGATCGGCTCCGGCGCAAAAACCTCGTCTTGCAGCCCCTCATTGAGGATCGCGGCCCCGACGCAATCCGCCGCCAAAGCGTTCGACGCCAGAATATGGTCGATCTGCGCCGGTCTTCCCGCATGGATCACGCTGTAGCGCTGCGCTGCCGCAACGCGCCCCTCGAGCGCCTCGAGCCGCCGCGCGTCGGCGCCGTCCTCGCCGCGCAGGATGCGCGTCGGCGTCTCATAGGCATCGGCGTTGAAGTCGCCGCAGACGACGATGCGCGCCTGCGGCTCGCGATCGAACAGGCTCTCGATGAAGAGCCGCGCCTCGAGCGCCTGTCCCTCGCGTTTCTGCGCGGCGAGAAACTGCCCTTCGGCGACGGCCCGGCCGGGAGCGAGATCATGCGACAAGGGAACTGGGCGTGGCGCGCGCAGATGGAGGTTCAGCACATGCAAGGCTGCGCCGTTCGTTTCGATGCGCGCATAGAGCAGCGGGCGGTCGAACGCGACCTCGACCGCCTCGCCCTCCTCGGGCGGCGTCCAGCGCCACGCGCTCACGAGATCGTGATGGAGCTGCCGGCTCTCGGCGACCGGCCAGCGGCTCAGGATCGCGAGATTATGCACGTCGGCGGGCGCAGGACTTCCGGGGCGCGTCGAGGTCAGGCGATAAAAATTTGCATAGGGGCCGTCGGCGAGCAGCCGGTCGAGCGCGAGGAAGCGTCGGGGCGCGTGGGCGGTCGGGCGTTGCGCGCCGATTTCCTGGAGGCAGAGAACATCGGCTGCGAGCCCTTCCAGGATTGGACGCAGGATCAGCAGACGGCGTGCGAACTCTTCCTCATGCGCCTTGGCCCAATCGAGATTCTCGATGTTGAAGGTCGCGATGCGAAGGGTTTCGGGAAACGGCATTCGACTTAATCGCTCTCCAGAGTCGCAAAGCTGGGCGCGCTCCTTCTCCCGCTTGCGGGAGAAGGGATTCTTTACTCCGCCGCCTCCTTCGCCTGCGCCTCGTAGTTCAGGATCGGCGCGAGCCAGCGTTCGACTTCCGCCGTCGGCATGCCCTTGCGGCGCGCGTAATCCTCGACCTGATCACGCTCGACCTTGGCGACGCCGAAGTAATGCGCCTTCTCATGCGAAAGATAGAGTCCGCAAACGGTCGACGCCGGCGTCATCGCGAAGTTTTCCGTGAGCTTGACTCCCGTCCGCCGCTCGGCGCCGAGCAGGCGGAACAGCGTCGCCTTCTCGGTGTGGTCGGGCTGCGCCGGATAGCCCGGCGCGGGGCGAATGCCGCGATAAGGCTCTCCGATCAGCGCCTGAGGGCCGAAATTCTCGTCGGCGGCATAGCCCCAGAACTCGCGGCGCACACGCTCATGCATGCGCTCGGCGAAAGCCTCCGCGATGCGATCGGCGAGCGCCTTGACCATGATCGAGCCGTAATCGTCGTTCGCCCGCGCATAGCGCGCCGAGATCTTGGCCTCCTCCGCCCCTGCGGTGACGACGAAACCGCCGATGTAATCGGCTTTGCCGCTCGTCTTCGGCGCGACGAAATCGGCGAGCGCGAGATTGGGCCTCTCTCCCTGGCGCGAGAGCTGCTGACGCAGCGTGTAAAGGATCGCGAGCGTCTCAGCTCGCGACTCGCCCGTATAGAGCTCGATGTCGTCGTCGACGGCGTTCGCCGGCCAGAAGCCGATCACGGCCTTGGGATTGAACCAGCGCTCCTCGATGACGCGCTCGAGCATGGCCTGCGCGTCCTCATAGAGCGCGCGCGCCGCCTCGCCGCGCTCGGGATCGTCCAGCAGGGCCGGGAAACGCCCCGTAAACTCCCAGGTCTGGAAGAAGGGAGTCCAATCGATATAAGGCGCAAGCTCCGCGACATCATAAGAGGAGAAGCTGCGCACCCCGATGAAGCTCGGCTTGATCGGCGTCAACGCGCTCCAGTCGATCTTCAGCGCGTTGGCGCGCGCCTGCGCGAGCGTCACGCGTTGCTTCTCGGCCTGCGCCCGCGCGTGAGCGTCGGCTAAGCGCTCATATTCGTCGCGCGTCTTGGCGACGTAATTTTCGCGATGCTCCTTCGAGATCAGCGTTTGCGCGACAGCGACGGCTCTGCTCGCGTCAGCGACATAGACCGCTTGGCCGCGCTTGTAGTTCGGATTGATCTTCACCGCTGTGTGCACACGGCTCGTCGTGGCGCCGCCGATCATGAGCGGCGCGTCGAAGCCCCCGCGCTCGAGCTCGGAGGCCACGAAGCACATCTCGTCGAGCGAGGGCGTGATGAGGCCCGAGAGGCCGATGACGTCGACGTTCTGAGCTCGTGCAGCCTCAAGGATCTTCGCCGCCGGCGTCATGACGCCGAGGTCGATGACCTCGAAGTTGTTGCAAGCGAGCACGACGCCGACGATGTTCTTGCCGATGTCGTGTACGTCGCCTTTCACCGTCGCGAGCAAGATCTTGCCGGCGCTCGCGCGCTGGTCCTTGCCCTCCTCCATATACGGCAGCAGATGCGCGACCGCCTGCTTCATGACGCGCGCAGACTTCACCACCTGCGGCAGGAACATCTTGCCCTGGCCGAAGAGATCGCCGACGACGTTCATGCCGGCCATGAGCGGGCCTTCAATCACGTCGAGCGGCCTCGCGGAGTTGAGCCGCGCTTCCTCGACATCCTGCTCGATGTAGTCGGCGACGCCGTTGACGAGCGCATATTCGAGCCGCTTCTCGACGCTGCCTTCGCGCCAGGCGGCGTCCTTCGCCTCGGTCTTCGCGCCCGCGCCCTTGAACTTGCTGGCGAGCGCGACGAGCCGCTCGGTCGCGTCCTTGCGGCGGTTGAGCACCACGTCCTCGCAGGCGTCGCGCAGCTCGGGGTCGATCTTCTCATAGACCGCAAGCTGACCGGCGTTGACGATCCCCATGTCCATGCCCGCATGTATCGCGTGATAAAGGAACACGGAGTGCATCGCCTCGCGCACGGGCTCGTTGCCGCGGAAGGAGAAGGAAAGGTTCGACACGCCGCCCGAGACATGCGTCAGCGGCATGGCCTGCTTGATCGCTTCCGCCGCCTTGATGAAGTCGACGCCGTAATTCTCGTGCTCCTCGATGCCCGTCGCCACCGCGAAGATGTTCGGGTCGAAGATGATGTCCTGAGGCCGGAAGCCGACCTCGTCGACGAGAATCGTGTAAGCCCGTTTGGCGATCTTGAACTTGCGTTCGAAAGTGTCGGCCTGGCCGTGCTCGTCGAAGGCCATGACGACCACCGCGGCGCCGTAGCGCTTCACCGCGCGCGCCTCGTCGCGGAACTTGTCCTCGCCTTCCTTCAACGAGATCGAGTTGACGACGCCCTTGCCCTGCAGACACTTCAGGCCCGCCTCGATGACCTCGAACTTCGAGCTGTCG
>DASPSI010000165.1:0-43437 GCA_035624015.1 Methylocystis sp. | reverse complement strand
TTGCGCCGACGCCCTCCTTGGCGACGCGCAGGTCGTGATAGATGACGCCGACCGCGACGGCGCCCAGAACATAGCTCAGGGCCGAGTAGACAAACTCGTTCACCGCGAGGATGGCGAAGGGCGCGCCGGTCAACAGGACCGCAGCTTTGGGGCCGCCGGCGCCGAAGATCACCGCGGCGGCGACGCCGCCGAAGGGGATCATGAGGACAAAGACCGCGAGGGAAAAGACCAAAAGAATGCCGAAGAGGGACCAGCGATAGTCCTTGGTGAGCTCGCGGCTGCGCCTGAGACTGTCGAAAACGCCTGTTTTCTCAATGACGCAGGCCGCTCCGGCGACATAGAACATGAGGAGCGCAATGACGCCTGGAACGACAAGCAGCACCGCGCCGAGCGCGCCCGCCACGACGATGCAAATTCCGGCCCCGAGCAGAGGCCAGAAGCGCTTGGCGGCGGCCCCGAACGATGGCCCCGCCGCGAAGCCCTCGCCGTTCAGCAGCTTGAACGCGCCGAGAATGCAAGCGCCATGCGCGATGACCAAGATCGGCAAGAGCGCCAGGGTCGCCAGGCCGATGACGAGCTGCCGTTGCTGCGCCGGCAGAAGAAACGCCGCCGCGAGCTTGATCAGCAGGATCGGGACGAGGAAGGCGCAGGCGAGGAAAATGAATTTGCCGAATCCGCGCCAGTAGACCTTGAAGATGCGCGATAGCGTGCGTCCCACCTGCAAAGGCTCTGTCCCCACGGGACGAGCCGCGTCATATGCTTGCGTCACTTGGGCCTCCAATGATGCTTGGGAATCTCGCGTGCAGCTTGGTCCGGGATTTCATCAAAATCGGCGCCGGCTCTCGCGGCGCCGAACCACTGAAGAGAAGGGCGCGCCAGTTCTCTCGCCTTTTCAACGTCTCGCCGGGATCACTCGAAGACGCTGGTCAGCTTCTCGATGTCGACGCCTTCTTTGGCGACGCGGAGGTCGTGATAGACGACCCCGACGATGACCGCGCCGAAGCCGCCGACGATCACGGACCAGATGAACTCCACCACGCTGCGCAGAAGGAGAGACGCGCCGGACTTGGCCAGCAGGACGAAACCGACGCTGCCGAACATGCTGAGCAAAATGATGATGAGGAGGACTCCGAAGATCGGCCAGCGATAACCTTTCGTCAGCTCGCTGCTGCGCCTGAGGCTGTCGAAGACCCCCGCTTTCTCGACAAGGCACGCCACGCCCGCGACATACCACATGACGGCGATAATCAGGCCCGGAACGACGAGCAGCATGGCGCCGAGCATCGTGCCCAGGCCCGCGACGAGACCGACCCCGAGCAGAGGAAAAAAGCGCCGGGCGGCGGCCCCGAGCGATTGGCTCACGTCAAACCCTTCGCCGCGCAATAGCTTGAAGGCGCCAAGCATGCAGGCGCCGTGCACGATGACGGTCAGGGGGAAGATGAGCAGCCCCGCCAGGGCGACGGCGCCCGGGGCGCTCGTTGGCGGCATCGACGACAGGATCGCGAGCTTGATCAGCAGGATCGGCAGCAGCACGACGAACGAGATGAGGGTGAATTTGACGAAGCCGCCCGCATAGACCTCGAAGATCCGCGACAACGCCCGGCCGACTTGAAAGGGCTCTCCGCCGATCGGATAGGCTGCGTCAGAAACTTGTGTCATTTTTTCCTCCAATTGTGCTTGCGAATTTCGCGTGGAGCATAGTGCAAGATATGCGGAGTGTCAGTCGAAAACTGTGCGCTGGCGCACGCGGCGGCGTCTTTTGAAGAATTAGCGGCTCCGCGGCGTGAACTCCATACGCACGCGCCCGCCCCGGCTGTGGCTATAGGCCGCGCCCGCCGTCCCGTGAGTATTCGCGGTTTTGAAGCTGCCGGAGACCGCGCCGCTCACAGCGCCGTGATGGCCGCGCGTCGGGCCGAAGGAGGCGAGACAGGCGTTGTAGGCCATCGCCTCCTTAATCTCTTCGCAATCGTCGATCGTGCGCGGCGCCGCCTGCGCGCCCGTCGCAGCGAAAAGAACGGCGAAAAGGGCTGCGCTTTCTCGCCTCACCGCAGAACTGCTCCCGTTTTCTTGCCGGCCTCGGTTACGATTTTTTGCGCGAGCGCCTCGATCTCGGCGTCGGTCAGGGTCTTCTCCCTAGGCTGCAGCGTCACGGCGACTCCGACCGACTTCTTGCCCTCCGGCACGCCCACGCCTTCGTAAACGTCGAACACGTCCGCGCCGGCGATCAGCGTCTTGTCGGCCCCTTGCACGGCGCGCAAGAGCTCGCCCGCCGCCACCGCGCGATCCACGATGAACGCGAAGTCGCGCGAGACGGGCTGCAGGTCCGAAAGCTCGAGCCGCGGCTTGGTCTTGACGCCTTTGGCCTTGGGCGCCGGCAGGGCGTCGAGATAAATCTCGAACAGAGCGAGCGGGCCGCTGACGTCGAGCTCGCTCAAGACGCCCGGATGCGCCTCGCCGAAGAAGCCGACGACGGCCTTGGGGCCGAATTGCAGCGTCGCGCAGCGCCCCGGATGCAGAAACTCCGGCCCGCCGGCGACGATCTGCATCCCGCCAGCGACGACGCCCAGCGCCTTCAGCAGCGCGAGCGCGTCGGCCTTGGCGTCGAAGACGCCGGCTTTATTCGCTGGCGCCGCCCAGCTGCGGCCTTCTTGCGTCACGGTCGAAAGACCGCGGCGCAGACCCGCGGCGGCGAGCCTCTGTCCGTTCTCTTCGTCGCCCAAGAAGACCTGCCCGACCTCGAACAGTGCGCAATCGCCGAAGCCGCGCGCGGCGTTGCGTCCGGCGGCGGCGATGAGGCCCGCAAGCAGGCTCGGGCGCATGTCGGACAGCTCCGCGGCGATGGGGTTGGCGAGCGCGAGCGACGGCGCGCCGCCGCCAAAGAGCCGCGCCTCCTTGGCCGACACGAAGGACCAGGTCACGGCTTCGGCGAGGCCCTGCGCCGCAAGCGCGCGCTTGGCCAGCCGTTCGCGCTTCTGCAACTGCGTCAGCACCGGGCTCGCGATGCCCTCTCCGCGCGGCAGCGGAGTCGAGACGATCCTGTCGACGCCGGCGATGCGCAGAATTTCTTCGACGATGTCGGCCTTGCCTTCAATGTCCGGGCGCCAGCTCGGGACCTTGATCAGCGTGCGTCCATCCCGCTCCGGGCCGGGCTCGAAGCCGAGCTTCTCGAGAACGGCGGCCGAATCCTTTGGCGATATGTCGAGCCCGGTCAGGCGCTTGGTCTCGCTGAACGGAAAGTCCACGCTGCGCGCCTCCGAAGGAGCCGCCCCGGCGACGACGATTTCGGACGACTGCCCCCCGCACAGCTCCTGCACGAGCGCGGTTGCAAGCTCAAGCCCCGGTAGCGTGAGGGCCGGATCGACGCCGCGCTCGAAACGATAGCGCGCATCGGTGATGATCCCGAGCTTGCGCCCGGTGTGCGCGATGTTGCGCGGATCCCACAGCGCCGACTCGATCAGCACTTCGGTCGTAGAGTCGTCGCAGCCCGAGGCCTCGCCGCCCATGACGCCGGCGAGCGATTCGACGCCGACCTCATCCGCGATGACCACGACGTCCGAATCGAGCTTGTAGGTCTTGCCGTCGAGCGCGAGCAGCTCCTCGCCGTCCCTGGCGCGGCGCACGACGAGATCGCCCTTCACCTTCCTCGCGTCGAAGACGTGCAGGGGGCGCGCCCGGTCGAAGGTCAGGAAATTGGTGATGTCGACGAGCACGTTGATCGGCCGCAGGCCGATCGAGCGCAGCCGCTCCTGAAGCCACGCGGGGCTCGGCCCGTTCTTCACGCCGCGCACGAGCCGCAGCGCGAAAAGCGGCGCAAGATGCGCATCGGCGGGCGCGAAGTCGAGCTTCACATCCACAGGACAGGGGAATTGGCCTGCAACCGCCTCGGGCGCCTCGGTTTTCAACGCGCCGAGCCCGGCGGCGGCGAGGTCGCGCGCAATGCCGTGGACCCCGGCGGCGTCGGGGCGGTTGGGCGTGAGGTTGATCTCGATGACCGGATCGTCGAGACCGGCCCAATTCGCATAGACGGCGCCGACGGGCGCGTCGGCGGGCAGCTCCATGACGCCGTCGGCGTCCTGGCCGAGATCGAGCTCAGCAAAGGAGCACAGCATGCCGAGCGATTCGACGCCGCGGATGACGCCCTTGCCGAGCGTGATCTTCTTGCCCGGTATGTAAGTTCCAGGCGGCGAGAACACCGAGACGAGCCCGGTGCGGGCGTTGGGCGCGCCGCAGACGACCTGCACCGGCGCTCCCGCTCCCGTGTCGACGGCGCAAACCTGGAGGCGATCGGCGTTGGGGTGGGGCTTGGCTTCCAGCACGCGCGCGACGATGAAGTCCTTCAGCTCCGCGGCGGGATCGTGAACATGCTCGACCTCGAGGCCGATGCGGGTGAGGGTCTCCACAATTTCGCCCAGCGAAGCCTGGGTTTCGAGATGGGTTTTCAGCCAGGACAGGGAGAGCTTCATCGGGGCGGGGTCAGGTTGGGCGCGAGCGGAGCTGAGGCACGCCGTTTAGCGGGTTTTGCGCGGAGGTTCAATTTTGGCGGAATCGCCGGATGTATAACCTGCAATCTAACTGTTAACGCTCGACCGTGATTGAAGTGCGCAAGACGGCGGAGTTCCCTGGCTTGGCTTCGCGGTCCGCGCGACCTGCGGGCGATCGCCCGAATTTCGGCCCGCATCGACCGCCTGGCGTTGGGAAATTTGGCGACGCAAAGTTTGTGGGGGATGGCGTCAGCGAGCTGCGCATCGATTACGGACCCGGATAACGGGTTTATTTTCGCCTTCGGGGAAAAAGCCTCGTCGCGCTATTGCGCGGCGGCGACAAGAAGACGCAGACGGACGACATTGGGCCCCGTTCGCACGTAATTGCATTGTTCAGATCGTTCAGGGAGTCACACGGTCAGCGGCGGAAGAGGTTTCGAACAAGCGCTCCAGCGAGCGTCAAGGGATGGTTGACTGCGATCAATACTCGGCCAAGGGTTGTGACCGGTTCCCGAAATACGCCGAGCTGTCTGAAAACCGTGGCTCGATCATAGAATATTTTCTCGCCAAAAATCCGGTCTTCCGAGTCGAACGTGAAGATGCCGCACAATGGAAAACTGAAAGACCTGCCGGTGGCTGGCAAGCCTCTCCAGGGACCGGTATGCGTGCCGTTGATGATGGCGTCCAATATTACCCCCTCGACGGTGACGTAGCGGTTGACCACATCGATCCTGAAGTCGCTCGAGGCGGCCATCAGCTCTTCATAGTAGGACTGAACATGGTCGCGCCCGACGCGATGATCGTCCCAAGGCTCGTCATCGTAGCGGGCGTCGGGGCCGAACGTGCCGAGAACTCCCTCGAGATCATGTGAGTTCTCGAGTCGAACGTGCTCCTCGACAATTTGGAGCCGCGCTTGTTCTCGGGGGCCGAGCGAGCTCGTTTCCATTCAGCGACCGCCAATCCGAGAGCAACGACATCCATCCGGCGAAGGCCGGGCAGGCGCCGCTTCCGGACTATGGTGCGCCGACGGAGTCCCTCAAGCAAGCAGTTCTGGCGGGCGCCAGGGCAATATCCGTCGATCTTGCTTCCGCTCCGCTTCCATCCCATGCGCACGAGGACTCTTGCAATCCGGCGCGGGTCATCTATTGCCGGCGAACGCAGCAGCACGCCGAGCCTGTCGCTCGCAATTTGGCCAATGCGGACGGAGGCTTTGGCGCCGCCCCAAGCGCCGCATTCCTTGTCCAGCAAGAATTTCAACATCGGCTCGGCCCACGCGTCGACGTCGACGCGGGGCCTGCTGAGCGGCGACGACGGGATGGAGCCTACGAGGGGCGGAATTGGACCAAGAGCGGCCCTTGCCGCCGGTAGCTTGAGTGCGGCTCCAATTTTGGCCGACCCAGGCGGCTTTGTCGCGAAATTCGATTCGAACATCCACGAACATCTGTATAAATCAATGATGTAGCGCAATTTTTGCTACGAGTGATTTTTTCGAAGAGCGCCAAAAAAAATTGAACTCGAGCGAGGGTTCGGGCGTTAAAGGATGAGATCGCAGTCGCGCGCAGGGCGCGCCGGGGCGGACGAAACATTATTCGGTGGCTTAGGCGGGAAGCCGATAATTATGGAGGGAAACAAATATGCGCACGAATCACATTGCTTTCGGCGCCGCAATCCTTGCGGCGCTTGCGGCTTTCCTTCCGGGCCGGAGCGAGGCCGATCTTAAGCTTCCCCGCGAAAAGGTGACGCTCGTCGCGCCACCGTTTGTGCATCCCCATGAACAGGTGGCCAAGTCGGGTCCCAAGATTACCGAATTCAGGATGGCGGTCATAGAAAAGCCGATCGTTATCGACGAAAGCGGGACAACCATACCAGGGCTGACCTTCAATGGCTCGATTCCCGGGCCGCTGCTGGTCGCGCACGAGGGGGATTACATCGAGCTGACCCTCGCGAACCCCGCGGCTAACAAAATGGCGCATTCCATCGACTTTCACGCGGCGACGGGAGGTCTCGGCGGCGCGGCGCTGACTCTAATTCAGCCCGGCGAGGAGACGACCCTGCGCTGGAAAGCGACGCGAGCCGGCGTGTTCGTTTATCATTGCGCGCCTGGCGGGGAGATGACGCCGTTACATGTAGTATCTGGCATGAGCGGGGCGGTCATGGTTCTACCGCGCGAGGGTCTGCGCGACGGGGCCGGCAAGCCTCTGCACTATGATCGTGTCTATTACATTGGGGAAAGCGACTTTTATGTTCCGCGTGGACCTGATGGCAAATTTCAGAGCTTCACGGAAGTCAGCGACTACTTCCCAAAGGCGCTGGAAGTCATGCGCAAGCTTGTCCCTACTCATGTCGTCTTCGAGGGTAAGGTCGGCGCGCTCACGGGCAAGAACGCTCTTTTGGCGAAGGTCGGCGAAACGGTGCTGATTGTCCACTCTGAAGCGAACCGCGACAGCAGACCCCATCTCATCGGCGGCCATGGCGATTATGTGTGGGAGACGGGAAAATTCGATAACCCCCCGGAAAAGAATCTCGAGACCTGGTTCATCCGGGGAGGAAGCGCAGGAGCGGCGCTTTACACTTTTCGTCAGCCGGGCCTCTATGCCTATCTCAGTCACAATCTTATCGAAGCAGTGGAACTCGGCGCAGCGGCGCATTTCAAGGTTGCAGGTCAGTGGAACGACGATTTGATGAAGCAAGTGAGTCCGCCGGCGCCCATTGGCGCCGAGGGGGCTACTCAGGCAAAGTCGAGAAAACCCGGTTCTTGACTGAGCGTGGCTGTCGGAGCGTCTGCTGAGGGCGGAGAAACATGCTTATGCAAGCAACGAAGCGCGCCGCGATGACGCTGCTCGCCGTCCCGCTGGGCATTGCCTCAATGTCGGGGGTGACGTTGCCATCCTCTCCGATTCCCGTTGAAATGATCGATGTCGCCCCGCGAGCTTACGCCTATCGCATGGCCGGCGACTTCAATCAGGCGGGGTGGCCGATCGATGCGCCGCTCATCGCTTTGACGCGGAATTCTGCGCTTCACATCATGAAGCGACAGGTCACGGCGGCGGAGTACGACCGCTGCGTCGCGGAGGGAAAGTGCTCTGCGCGCGCAGCAAATGAGAGCGTCGAGCCCGAGCTGCCTGCAGTGCGGGTAAGCTGGCGGGATGCGACCGCCTATGCCGTTTGGCTCTCCGCCAGAACAGGCGAGACCTGGCGTCTCCCCACGGACGAGGAATGGGTCTTCGCAGCCGGCTCGCGTTTTCATGACGATGGATTATTGGTCGCCGCGACGCGCAATCCGGCGACGCGCTGGCTCGCACGTTACGACCGGGAGTCGCAACGAGAGGCGTTGGATCAGCAGCCGCGCCCCGCGGGAGCTTTCGGCGTCAATGAGCTCGGACTGTTTGATCTTTCCGGGAACGTCTGGGAATGGACAAACACGTGCTTCACCCGCCAATCGCTTGATGAGAAGGGCAGGCCCTTTGGCCCTTCGTCCACAAATTGCGGGGTGCGAGTCGCGGAGGGCGAGCACCGCGCCTATGTCATAGATTTCATTCGAGATGCGCGCGGAGGGGGGTGCTCGGTTGGCAAGCCTCCAACCAACTTGGGTTTCCGTCTGGTCCGGGAGGACGGCGCCGTTTCGGAAATCGCTTTCGCTTGGCGACGGCTGATGTTCAACGATTGAGCCTGGGGCGCCGACTCCGGCGCGTCTCGGGAACCCGCTTGTCGAGCTTGCACATAAAGGAACTGACCTTGATCGTCGGCGCGCCAGCGTCCCGTTGGTCCTCCTCGTTGCCACTATCAGGTAATCCTGAGTGAAAGGCGTCGCCATGAAGCGGAAAGTCTTTGGGCGTTTCATCGGCGGGACGTTCGCCGCCAAGGCCGGCGAGGAGATCTCATGCTCCGACTATTTCGATCAATTGCCCCGCCATGTCGAGTTCGAATCTTGCGGCGAAGATGCGGCGGCGCTGCTTCCGAAGGCGCCTCGCCACATGCGCCGATGCCCCGAGTGCGAGGGGCTTTATCTCGGGGTCGGGACGGGGTTGCGGGAACGCCATATCAATTGCTGACTAAATAAACGACCCAAGCGGATCGGCAATTATTCTGCTTGCGCCGTTGCGCCGCCGCGGGGAACTGTAGCGAAACGCCACTGAGCAGGCCTTCGCCTTCCCATTCCACGCGCCCATGCCGGCGCCGCTGCGGGCCCGCCTCGATGGGCCGCCCAGCGCAATCGGACCAGCGACTTGACTTCCGGGGCTTGACGCCTTTCTTGACAGCCGACCATGCTCAAGGCGGACCTAAAGAAAATGCTTCCGCGGTTGCGAGGCCAAAGCAATGCTTGAGTTTGTGCCCGACGTTCAACGGCTCACCATGATCTTTTCCCAGGCGACCGCCCCTACCTTTTTTCTGGGGGCTGTCGCCGCCTTCGTTTCGCTCATGTCGTCCCGGCTTTCGGCCGTCGTGGCTCGAATCCGCGCTCTCAACGGTATTCCGGAAGCCGATCCGGGCCGCGCCCACCTCAAGTCCGATGTCGTCCGCTTACGTATGCGCGCACGCCTGTTGAGCCGAGCCATGACCGCTTCGCTAATCAGCGGGATATGCGCCACCGTTCTCCTGGCGATCGTTTTCGCTGCGGAGTTTTTCGGTCTAAAATACGCATATGGAGCGGGCCTCCTCTTTGTTGCGGCGACATTCTTCTTAGGCACGGGCCTAGTGCACTTCGCAAGGGAAGCCCATATCGGTCTCTCGGAGGCCGACGAATACGAATAGGTTTTTTCCGCATTCGTCAGAAACGCATAGGAACGGAATCACGATAAAGACAATTACCCAATTTCGCCAACATAATTGCGTATTTTACGTATTTGCGCCCGCGCGCGGCAATTTTCGCAGAACAAACCTATTTTGAGCGCAGCCTGCGGCCTCCCTCAGGCGGCGCGCCGGATTCCGGGGCTGTCGGAGATCGCTTGTCTCATCCTTCAGCGCCCCCTATAACCGAGCGACCGCCCCATCGGCACCGTAAACAATTTGTTTTTTTGCATATTCTACAACAGTCACAGCCCCGACCACCCCAGCCGGAAAAGGCGCCCAACAGGCCTCATGCCCACGCTCATCCATTACCCGCTCTGCCCGCACTCCAGGTTCATCCGGCTCATTCTCGCCGAATATGGCGTCGAGGCGCAGCTCCTCGAGGAGCGCGTCTTCGACCGCAATCCGAAATTCCTGGAGCTCAACCCCGCCGGCCGGACGCCCGTCCTCGTCGACGACGACGGCCTCGTCGTCTGTGGCGCCTCGGTCATCGCCGAATATCTTGACGAAACTCTAGGGCCCACAATTGGCGCGGGCCGGCTCATGCCGCAGGACACTGAGGAGCGCGTCGAAACGCGCCGGCTCGTCTCCTGGTTCAACGACAAATTCTTCGAAGACGTGACGAACGCCCTCGTCACCGAGAAGGTGTGCAAGCGCTTCGCCTCGTCCGGCAGCGGCGGCGGCGCCCCCGACATGGACCTCGTGCGCGTCGCCCGCGCCAACATCCGTCCGCATCTGCGCTATATCGGCTATCTGACGGGCGTGCGGAAATGGCTCGCGGGCGACCGCTTGAGCTATGCCGATTTCGCCGCCGCCGCGCATCTCTCTTGCGCCGATTATCTCGGCGACGTTCCGTGGGAGGAGGACGAGGCGGCCAAGCATTGGTATCAGCGCGTGAAGTCGCGCCCGGCCTTCCGCCCGCTCATCGCCGACCGCGCCCCCGGCATGGTTCCCGGGCGCTATTACGCCGAACTCGACTTCTGACTCTTAAGGATCACATCCGCCGCAGGGCGCTCGATCTCGGCTTCGACGTCTGCGGCTTCACGACGCCGGACTCCATCCCCGAGGCCGGCGAACGCCTGCGGGCGTGGCTTTCCGAAGGCGCTCAGGGCGACATGAACTGGATGGCCGAGAGCGCGGCCAGACGCGCCTCGCCGCAGGCGCTGTGGCCGCAAGTCCGATCCATCGTGATAGCGGGGCAAAATTACGGCCCGGCGCAGGATCCGCTGCAGGCGCTGACGCGGCGAGAAAACGGCGCGATCTCGGTCTATGCGCAGGGACGCGATTACCACGACCTCGTCAAGGGCCGGCTGAAGCAGCTCGCAGGCTTCCTCGTCGCCAAGGCCGGCGGCGGCGAGGTCAAGGTCTTCGTCGACACCGCCCCGGTGCTGGAGAAGCCGCTTGGCCAGGCCGCCGGGCTGGGCTGGCAAGGCAAGCACACCAATCTCGTCTCGCGCGGCTTCGGCTCCTGGCTCTTTCTCGGGGCGATCTTCACCGACATCGAGATCGCGTCTGATTCGCCAGAGCGCGACCATTGCGGCTCCTGCCGCGCCTGCCTCGACATCTGCCCGACGAGGGCATTTCCCGCCCCCTACCGCTTGGACGCGCGGCGCTGCGTCGCCTACCTCACGATCGAGCACAAAGGGCCAATCCCGCACGAATTTCGCGCCGCCGTCGGGAACCGGATTTTCGGCTGCGACGATTGCCTCGCGGTCTGCCCCTGGAACAAATTCGCGCAGACGAGCCGTGAGGCGAAGCTTCGTGCGCGGGTCGATCTTGAAAGCCCTCCCCTCGCTGAGCTCGCCCTGCTCGACGACGCAGGGTTTCGCGCACATTTCAGCGGCACTCCGATCAAGCGACTCGGCCATGCCCGCTTCCTGCGCAATGTCCTGATCGCGATCGGCAACAGCAAAGCCCGGGAGCTTGCGGCCACAGCCCAGGCGCGGCTGGGCGACGCCGCGCCGCTCGTCCGCGGCGCCGCGATATGGGCGCTCGGGCGGCTGCTGCCGAGCCCCCGCTTCCACGCCCTCGCGCGCGAGCGCGCCGTCGCCGAGACCGATCGCGACGTCGCAGCGGAGTGGGCAAAAGAGACACAGTCCTCCTGAAAAATGCAACGCGCCCTAAGTTCGATGTTGCGTCGCAGGAAGCGATAACGGCAAATCCATCTGCTCAGGGTGGATCATGACCGGCGCGAAACTCGGCCTCTTGCGATCAGACGATCGCAGCCTGCGACTTGAACGGGCCTCGCTCTTTCGAGGCGACGCGCTTTGCGCCTATGACGGTTGGCTCGCGCCGACCGTGATCGTCTCCGACGGCCCCTATGGCCTCGGCAAATATAAGGGCGAGCCCAAAAAACCCGATTCGCTGGCCGAATGGTATGCGCCCCACGCCGCCGCCTGGGCGAAGGCGGCGAAACCCGACACGACATTGTGGTTCTGGAACAGCGAGATCGGCTGGGCCAAGGCGCATGCGGCGATCGAGCTGCACGGCTGGGTTTATCAAGAGACCGTCATTTGGGACAAGGGCCTGGCCCATGTCGCCGGCAATGTGAACTCGCGCACGATTCGCGGCCTGCCGGTCGTGACCGAGGTCGCCGTGCGCTACACCCGCGCCGTCGAGCTCAGGACGCCGGACGGGCGCAGCCTCCCGCCCAAGGAATGGCTGCGCGCGGAATGGCGGCGCTCCGGCCTGCCGCTCTCGCAGGCGAACGAAGCCTGCGGCGTCGCCAACGCCGCGACGCGCAAATATCTCACCGCGTGCCATCTCTGGTATTGCCCGCCGGGCGAGGCCGTCGTCGCCATGGCGCGCTGGTGCGAGCGGTTTGGAGCCAAGGCCGCCGTCCCCTATTTCTCGATTGACGGGCGCAGCCCGCCGCGCGCCGAGGCGTGGGACGCGTTGCGCGCCAAATGGACGCATGTCCATGGCCTGACGAACGTCTGGCGCGAGCCCGCCGTGCACGGCGCCGAGAGGGTCAAGGCGGAGGGCTCCGGCGCCGCATTGCACGCCAACCAGAAGCCGCTCGCGCTGATGAAGCGGCAGATTCTGGCCTCGAGCGACGAGGGCGACGTGGTCTGGGAGCCCTTCGGCGGCCTGATGTCGGCGAGCGTCGCCGCGGTGCGGCTCAAGCGCATCGCGCACGCCGCCGAGCCGAACGAAGCCTATTTCGCGGCGGGCGCGGCGCGGCTGCGCGCGGAAATCTTCGGCGCGCCCTGCGCGAAAGCCTGTTGAGCGCGCCATGACCTTGTTCTCGCACAAGGCGCATGAAGATCCGGCCGAGGAGGCGGCGCGGCTCTTAACCCGCATGGGCGTGTTCCTGCTCTTCGTCGTCGCGTTGACGGCTCCCGTGCCGATCGGCCAGACGATTTACATCCTGCTGCCGATCGGGGCGGCGCTGCTGCTCGCCGGCGCCGCGGTCTCGCCGTTCACGCGCGAAAAGGTCGGGCCGCTCTGGCGCCTCCTCACCGCTCCGCCCGTGCTGGCGGCGGTGTTTCTCGTGGCCTTCGCCGCCCTGTCGCTGACCTGGACGCCCTTCCGCGCCGAGGCCTCCGAGCGGCTGCTTAAAACCGCGCTGACGCTGGCGCTCGTCGCGATCGCCGGCGGCTTTTTGCCGACGCGAACGCGCGTATGCGATCTGAACCTCCTCCCCATCGGGGCCGCGATCGCGGCCGTCGCGCTGATCGGCGCGACGGCGCTGGACCATTTCCACCCGCGCCCGCAGACGATCGAGGAACTTATCGACGGCGCCCCCGTCGCGCGCGCAGGGCTTGCGCTTGCCCTTATCCTGTGGCCCGCGGCGGGCGCCCTCGCCCTGCGCGGTCGCTGGCGGTTCGCCGGCGCGCTGGTCCTCGTGGCGGCGGTCGCGGCGGTCCTCTCGGGCGCGCCGAACGTCGCCCCGGCGCTGGGCGCGGGCGCTCTCGCTTTCGCCCTGTCCTTCGGGCGCGTGCGCCCGGCGGCGAAATTCTTCGGCCTCGCTTCGGCCGCCGCGATGCTGGCGGCGCCGGTCGTCGCCATGGCCGCGCGCTATGCGCCGGGCGCGCATGCGACGGAATTTTCCCGCGCGCTCGACATCTGGGGGGCGCTCGCGGTCAACGGCGGACTCCGCAGCCTGACCGGGCACGGCTTCGGAGCCGCGCATTTCGGGCTCTTCGGCGGCTATCTCGATCCCCATACGCCGCGCGGGCTCCTCTTTCAGATCTGGTTCGATCTCGGCGTCATCGGCGGCGCGGCGCTGTCGACCATGGTCTGGCGCGCCTTCGTCGTGATCGGCGGGCTGCGCCCGGCGCTCGCGCCCTTCCTGATCGCCGGTTTGATCACCGGATTGGTCGTCGCCATGCTTGGACCCGCGGCCGAGCAGCTGTGGGCGGTGACGGCGGCCGGCCTCGCGGCGATCGCCTATGTGCTGGCGATGCGCGGCCAGTTCAGAAAGCGCCGCCCAAGCCTCCCCGCCGGCCGGCGGCCCCGCGTGGACGCCATCGACTTCGGCGACGACGGCGAGACGTGAGCGTCGGCGTTTTGCGTCTACGCCCAGGCTCGACTGTTTCGCCCCCGGGCCGCCCGTGATAGAGGTGCGCCCCTCGCGCTTGGGATTCCCCAACACCACTCAATTCGCCGCTTCAGGCCCCGGCCGAAGCCACGGAGACTCGCGATGCCGTCTGACGCGACGAAGACCGCCAAGACCGACGCCGATAATTTCCGCCAGGCGCTCCGGAGCGCGACGGCCGGCGCCGCGCAGTGGCTGATCCGCCAGCAGCGGGAAGACGGCCACTGGGTCGGGCGCGCCGAAACAAACGCCTGCATGGAGGCGCAATGGTGCCTCGCCTTGTGGTTCTTGGGCCTCGAGAACCATCCTCTGCGCGCGCGCCTTGGCGAGGCGCTGCTGCAGACCCAGCGGGAGGACGGCGCCTGGGAAGTCTATCGCGGCGCGCCGAACGGCGACATCAACGCCACCGTCGAGGCCTACGCCGCCCTGCGCTCGCTGGGACGGCGCGACGAGAAGCCAGAGCTGCGCCGCGCGCGCGAGTGGATCCTCGCCAAGGGCGGCCTCGCCAACGTCCGTGTCTTCACCCGCTACTGGCTCGCGCTCATCGGCGAATGGCCATGGGAGAAGACGCCCAACATTCCGGCGGAGATCGTCTGGTTCCCGCTGTGGACCCCGTTCTCGATCTACAATTTCTCGCAGTGGGCGCGGGCGACGCTGATGCCGATCGCCGTGCTCTCGGCCTTGCGCCCGAGCCGCCCGCTGCCGGCCGAGAACCGGCTGGACCAGCTCTTCCCCGAAGGGCGCGACAAGTTCGACTACGAGCTGCCGATCAAGGCCGGCGCCGGCCTGTGGGACCGCTTCTTTCGCGGCGCCGACCAGGTTCTGCACGCCCTGCAGGGCCTGCGAAAGAAGCCCGGCCCCATGCGCCGCGCCGCGCTGCGCCATGTGCTGGAGTGGATTATCCGCCACCAGGACGCCGACGGCGGCTGGGGCGGCATCCAGCCGCCCTGGATATACAGCCTCATGGCCCTGCATGCTGAGGGCTACGCCCTCTCACATCCGGTGATCGCCAAGGGGCTCGACGCGCTCAACGATCCGGGCTGGCGCGTCGATGTCGGCGAGGCGAGCTACATTCAGGCGACCAACAGCCCCGTCTGGGACACGATGCTGGCGCTGCTCGCCTTCGACGATGCGGGGCTCGCAGACGACTATCTCGAGCAAATTGAGAAGGCGGTCGACTGGCTGCTCGCGCGCCAGGTGCGGGTCAAGGGCGACTGGTCGGTCAAGCTGCCGAATGTCGAGCCCGGCGGCTGGGCGTTCGAATACGCCAACAACTTCTATCCCGACATCGACGACACCGCGGTCGCGCTGATCGCGCTCGCCCCCTACCGCGACGATCCCAAGTGGCGGGCGAAGGGAATCGAGGAGGCGATCCGTCGCGGCGTCGACTGGCTCGTCGCCATGCAGAGCGAGGGCGGCGGCTGGGGCGCCTTCGACAGGGACAACAACCGCCAGCTCCTGACCAAGATTCCGTTTTGCGACTTCGGCGAGGCGCTCGATCCGCCCTCCTCCGACGTGACGGCGCATGTCGTCGAAGCCTTCGGCAAGCTCGGGATTTCGCGCGAGCATCCGGCCATGGTCCGCGCGCTCGACTACCTGAAGCGCGAGCAGGAGCCTGGCGGCGCCTGGTTCGGGCGCTGGGGCGTGAACTACGTCTACGGCACGGCCGCGGTGCTGCCGGCGCTGGCCGCGATCGGCGAGGACATGACGCAGGACCACATAAGCCGCGCCTGCGAGTGGCTTATCTCGCGCCAGCAGGAGCACGGCGGCTGGGGCGAGAGCTGCGCCTCTTACATGGACATCGAGTCGGCGGGCCGCGGCAATGCGACGGCGTCGCAGACGGCTTGGGCGCTGATGGGGCTCCTGGCCACGAGCCGCCCGCAAGACTTTGAAGCGATCGAGCGCGGCTGCGCTTTTCTCATCGAGAGCCAGACCGGCGGGACCTGGATCGAAACCGACTACACGGGCACGGGATTCCCGGGCTATGGCGTCGGGCAGACGATCAAGCTCGACGATCCGCTGCTCTCGCGGCGTCTCATGCAAAGCCGCGAGCTCTCACGCGCCTTCATGCTGCGCTACGACCTCTATCGGCATTACTTCCCCATGATGGCGCTCGCGCGCGCCGGCGGGCGAACGGAGGGCGAAGTTGCGGCTGCAACGCCGCGGCCGGCGGAGCAGTGGACGGCAAATATTGCGGCGCGGCTAATGCAGGGGCCGGAACTCTCGCGCGCCTTCATGCTGCGCTTTGATCTCTACCGCCAGTATTTTCCGCTGATGGCGATGGGGCGCGCGCTGCGCAGACGCTGAGCGCGAGGAAGCGCGAAAACGCCCCATGCCGAACCGGTCGTCTGCGCGTCAATCCGTCGCACTAGAGTGCAGGCGCTGCATTTCAAGCCGAGACTTTGCGAGGATTTTTGCTATCCTTCGTTTTTGCGCGTCCTGCGGCCGCGAAAAGATCATAGTCCAAAATGCAAGGGCGGAGGCGAATATGCGTTTCACCCGGTTTCTGTTCCCTGTCGTCACAATCGCGCTTCTCGTCCCATCTGCGGCGGCTCCGAGCTTTGCGCAACAGACGGGCGGCGCGCCCGGCTCGCCGAGCGCGACGACGACCATCCGCGGCGATCAATTACCGCCGCCGCCGCAGAAATTCGAGGGCAAGATCGAGCGCAACGCCGCGCAGTCGAAGCCCTATTGGCCGGCGCGAGTGATTCCGCCGAAAGGCGCGCCCAACATTCTGCTCATCATGACCGACGACACGGGCTTCGGCGCGCCCTCGACCTTCGGCGGCGTCATCCCGACGCCGAGCCTCGACCGGATCGCGCGCGACGGCCTGCGTTACACGAATTTCCACTCGACGTCGCTGTGCTCGCCGACGCGCGCGGCGCTCATCACCGGGCGCAACCACCATTCGGTCGGCTTCGGCGTCGTCTCGGAACAGGCGACGGGCTATCCCGGCTATGATTCGATCATCACGCGCGACAAGGCGACGATCGGCCGCATCCTCAAGGACAACGGCTACCGCACGTCCTGGTTCGGCAAGGACCACAACACCCCCGAATTCCAGGCGAGCCAGGACGGGCCCTTCGATCAATGGCCGATCGGCATGGGCTTCGAATATTTCTACGGCTTCGTCGGCGGCGACGCCAACCAGTGGCAGCCCAATCTGTTCCGCAACACGACGGCGATCTATCCCTATATCGGCAATCCGAAATGGAACCTCATCACCGCGGAGGCCGACGACGCCATCGCCTATATGAAGCGCATCAACGCGCTCGACCCCGAGCAGCCGTTCTTCGTCTATTTCGTGCCGGGCGCGACGCATGCGCCGCATCATGCGACGCCGGAGTGGATCAAGAAGATTGGCGACATGCACCTCTTCGACAAGGGCTGGAACGCGCTGCGCGACCAGATCTTCGAGAATCAGAAGAAGCTCGGCGTCATCCCGCAGCACGCCAAGCTCACGCCCTGGCCGCACGACCTGTTGAAAAACTGGGACGAGCTCTCGGCGGAAGAGAAGAAGCTCTTCATTAAGCAGGTGGAGGTCTATGCCGCCTATCTCGCCTATGACGACCACGAGATCGGCCGCGTGATCCAGGCGGTCGAGGACATGGGCAAGCTCGACAACACGCTGATCATCTACATCAGCGGCGACAACGGCTCTTCGGCGGAAGGCACATTGATCGGCACGCCGAATGAGGTCGCGTCGATTCAGGGGATCGAGCTGCCAGTCGCCGACCAGCTCAAATATTTCTATGACCTGTGGGGCTCGGACCGGACTTACAATCACATGGCGGTGCCATGGACCTGGGCCTTCGACACGCCCTTCTCCTGGACCAAGCAGATCGCCTCGCATTTCGGCGGCACGAAGCAGGGCGTCGCCATCTCCTGGCCGAAGGTCATCAAGGACAAGGGCGGAATCCGCAACCAGTTCCACCACGTCATCGACATCGTGCCGACGATTCTCGAGGCCACGGGAATCAAGGCGCCGAAGATCGTGGACGGGATCAAGCAGGCGCCGATCGAAGGCGTCAGCATGATGTACACCTTCGACAAGGCGAACGAGAATGCGCCCTCGCGCCATCACACGCAATATTTCGAGATGATGGGCGATCACGCCATCTATCACGACGGCTGGATCGCCAGCACCAAGGTCATCCGGCCGCCGTGGGACGTAGCCGGCAAGGTCAGTCAGGATCCGGCGGGCTACCCCTATGAGCTCTATGATCTCACGAAGGACTGGACGCAGTTCGAGAACGTCGCCGACAAGCACCCGGACAAGCTGAAGGAACTGGAGAAGCTGTTCTGGACCGAGGCCCAAAAATATCAGGTGGAGCCGCTGGACGCTTCCGTGGCGACGCGCGTGATCACGCCGAAGCCCAGCCTGACGGCCGGTCGCACCGTTTTCACCTATTCGGGCGAGATGACGGGCACGCCCAACGGCGACGCGCCCAACATCCTCGACTCTTCTTACAACTTCACGGCCGAAGTTGAAGTCCCCAAGGACGGTGCCGAGGGGATGATCGTCACGCAGGGCGGCCGCTTCGGCGGCTATGGCTTCTATCTCCTGAAGAGCAAGCCCGTATTTCTGTGGAACCTCGTGGACTACAAACGGATCCGCTGGGAGGGGGCGGCGCTCCCGCCGGGCAAGCACACGCTGGAGTTCGACTTCAAATATGATGGGCTCGGCATCGGGACGCTGGCGTTCAACAACATGAGCGGCATCGGCCGCGGCGGAACCGGCGTGCTCAAGGTGGACGGACAGGTCGTCGCGACCCAGAAGATGGAGCGAACGATCCCGCTCATCCTGCAATGGGACGAGAACTTCGACGTGGGCGCCGACACCGGCACGCCGGTGGACGACCAGGACTATCAGGTTCCGTTCCACTTCACGGGAAAGCTCGAGAAGCTGACGTTGACCATCGATCGGCCGAAGCTCTCGCCCGAGGACGAGAAGAAACTGATGGAGACGCAGCGCAACAACCGCATGAGCGAGTGATGCGACCGCCGGCCTGAAGAGAGCATGGAATGTCCGCAGGAGGATGAATTGAAATATTCCCGTCGTCAGGCGGCCCTTTGCGCTCTGGGCGCCGCCGCCGGATTAGCTTCCAGGCAGGCTCTGGGATTCGAATGGGACGGGCCCGTCTATCGCGCCGTCGAGGGGCTCGACGAGTTCTGGCTCGCGTCGGACGCCTATATCTTCGGCTATCCGCTCGTCACGATGGAAATGACGCGAAGGATCATGACGAATGTCGCGAGCGTCGAGGCGACGCGCGCTCCCATGGGTCAGTTCGTCAAGGCGCGCCGATATCCCGACGCCTCCTTCCGCGACGTGACCGCGCCCAACGCCGACACGCTCTACACGACGGCCTGGATCGATGTCGGCAAGGAGCCGTGGGCGCTCGGCATCCCCGACATGAAGGAGCGCTATTATCTCGCGCCCTTGCTCGACGCATGGACCAACGTGTTTGAGGTTCCGGGCAAGCGCACGACGGGAACAGCCGCTCAAGCCTACGCCATCACGGGCCCCGGCTGGAAAGGCGCCCTGCCCTCCGGCGTCAAGGAGTATAAATCCCCGACCGACCTGGTCTGGATAATCGGCAGAATCTATTGCACCGGCACGCCCGAGGATTACGCCGCGGTGCACGCGCTGCAGGATGAGTTCAAGCTGGCGCCGCTGAGCTCCTACGGCAAGAGCTACACGCCGTCCGCTGGAAGACTCGATCCCGCGATCGACATGAAGACGGCGGTGCGCGATCAGGTGAACCGCATGGACGCGGCCGCCTATTTCACGCTGCTCTGCGACCTCATGAAGGCCAATCCGCCCGCCGCCGCCGACGCCCGCGAGCTCGCAAAATTCGAGAAGATCGGAATCGTCCCGGGCAGGGATTTCGACGCCAGCAAATTCAATCCCGACTTCGCTGCGCACCTCCCGCAGGCGAGCTTCGACCGGATTCTCGCGCAATTGAAGCTGAACAAGGCGATCGAGAACCGCAACGGCTGGATATACACGACCAGGACCGGGATCTACGGAACCGACTATCTTGCTCGCGCGCTCGTCACGGCGATTGGACTTGGCGCCAATCGCCCGCAGGACGCCGTCTACCCGATGTCGCGAAAGGACGCCGACGGCGAGGCCTATGACGGCGCGCACAAATACGTGATGCGTTTTCCCAAGGGACATTTGCCGCCGGCGCGCGGATTCTGGTCCCTGACGATGTACGACAGCCAGCTCTTTTTCGTCGCCAATCCGCTCAACCGCTACTCGATCAGCGCGCGGCAAAACCTCAAAGCCAACCCCGACGGTTCGGTCGACCTCTACATCCAGAACGAAACGCCCGGCGCCGATAAGGAGTCGAACTGGCTGCCGGCGCCGCAGGGGAAATTCCAGCTCATGCTGCGCCTCTATTGGCCGAACGAGCACAAGCCGTCGATTCTCGACGGCTCGTGGCAGATTCCTCCTGTGAAGAAGGTGAGCTGACGCAAATTCGGCGTGAGCCTGTCCCACTCATGCCGTGACAGCGCGAGAGCGCGGTCGCCCCGCAGTCGGGACGAGAGTGACGAGAGGAGAACGCATATGAAGAGCGGCACATTTCTCGGACTCCTGATCGGCGCTTCGCTGCTGATCGGCTATGAACCTGTCGCGGAGGCCATGCCGGCTGCCGCGCCCGGAAACGCGACTGAAATCTCTAGCGCCGACGGCCTCGTCGTGAAGACGTTGACCCGTGCAGGCATCCACCACCGGACGGTGCGTCGCACCTCTCGCCGCGTCGCGCGGCGCCATCGCCTCTGATTGAGGCGAAGACGCGCCTCGCGGACTCCTGCGGGGCGCGCTCACTGGAACCATCGGCGCTAATGCGATAATGGCCGATCGCGATGCGCCCCCCCGCGGCGGCGAGCTAAGGTCGCTGCTGGTCCGCGACAACGGCGCTATCAAGCTTAGCCATGCAAAAGTCTCTGCTTCAGGCGCGATCACTTCGCGATATCCGTTTTCGAGAAATCGTCGCCTTTGAACAGCAACGAGGTATGATGAAACCTAGCGCAGGCATAGGCGAAGCAATCGCCGAAATTCAATGCCGCGGGATGGCCCACAGCCTTCCCATATTTGGCCGCAGCCTCAATCGCGAGGCGACCGATCTCGCTCGTTATGGCGATCTCGCGGACGTCCAAGGATTCGGTAAAAGCGCGGACCGCGGCGTGGGCGCGCTCGAGCTCGAAGGGCGTGTTTTTTCGCTTCGCGCCGCCTAGTCTCGCCTTCGCGAGCCCGGCCGCGGCCTCGAAAATTGCGAGCGACGAGACCAGAAGCTCCTCGGGCTCCTCTTCAATGGCCTGCTTGAAACGTCGCCAATCCGGCTCCTGGTTGAGAATGGCTATGATCGCCGAGGCGTCGATATACGTCATTCGCCCCACATTTCATCCATGAACCCCTTTTCGTTGAATTCAGGGTTTGGCGGGCCAATTTCGTCCGCCAGCGCGAGCGCCTTGGCTATCTTTTCTTCAAACGACTTTCCTGCGTGCAGGCGCTGCAACTCATGCTCCAGCGCTGTGCGAACGGCTTCGGTCTTCGTGCGCGCGCCGAGCTCGGCCTGCACCTTGGCGGCGAGCTCGTCCACCGCGTCATCCCGAATGTAAAGCGGCATCGATTGCACCGGGCGCTGGTTGCAGTTGCTGGGAATTGCAATACCATCAAATGAATATCCACACAAGGCAAGTGAATATCCCGGCAGTGCGACGCGCTCAAGTGGACTAAACGAGGGAAGGATCCTCGCGCGCCCCCTCACGCCAAGAACGCGCGCAGCCTTGCTTCGAGCGAGGGCAAATCCTTCAGCTCGCATTCCCACACCGTGAGCGTGCGCCAGCCTTGCGCGCTCAGCTTCTGAGCATTGGCCGCGTCGCGGGCGCGGTTGCGATCGATCTTCTTCTTCCAGTAGTCGGCGTTGGCCTTCGGCAGGCGCGCGCCGCGCGGGCAATCATGCCCGTGCCAAAAGCAGCCGTGCACGAAGATCGCGCGCTTGCGACCGACATAGGCGATGTCGGGATTGCCCGGCACGTCCTTGCGGCAAAGCCTGTAATGCGGCGCGAAGCGGCGCAGCAGCGCGCGCACCGTCAGCTCCGGCGTCGTGTCGCGGGATTTCACCGCGCGCATTGTCGCGGAGCGGCGGACGGGGTCCTCTTTCAAGGCTACTTTCGCCTGATTGGCGTGTTGTCGGAACTCCTAATGACGACTCCATCGCGCCGAACGACCGTCTTTCTCACGGTCTCAGCGCCGAGATGCGCAACCTCAAAATCTACATAACTGACTTCGGCCTCTGTACCACCGAAACAGCTGCGAAAAGCCTCTAGTAGTTCGACAGAACGCAAGCTTTGCGCCACAGCCTTTGGATTGTTGCGAGCTTCAGGTATTTTATCAGGAAAGACATAAAGGCAGGGAGGTGGAAGCCTATAGTGAGAAACCGTAGTCAAGCGGTCTTTGTTTTCCATGAGCTTTGGGCAAGGCCGCCCTATCGTTCCGCACGCCCAGTCCCAAACGATGAGACCATCGACGCGTTTCGCGTTAGCGATTATCTCCGCGCTCAACCGCGTGTGAATTCCGGACCAAACGTTGTGCCTCGGATCACCCCCGGGGTTGGTACTGACGCTCCAAATGATTAGTTCGTCAGCATGGGCAGGACGTTCAAATATGATTGTATTGTTCCCATCCAACCCACCTTTGAGCTCTATTACTGAAACCTTCCCACTCGGCATCTCCACCGTGTAGTCATATCTGTTCTGGCTACCTGACGAATCGAAGTATTTTACGAAACCGCGATCCTCCATATAGCTAAGTATGCATCTAACGAACTCACGCTTTTCTCTCATAGACGCCGCGAATTGCCCACGAACGCGTTCTATTGCACCACGAAACAATCCAGAATTGTAAAACTCGTTTTCTTCTAGGCCATGCTCCCCGAGCAAATGCGACTTCGTTTTCAACACGTCCGCAAAATCCTCGATTTTGCGCTTCAACTCGGGATTTTCTTTACACGGTATGATGCTCATGCAGCCTCCTTCTTCGAGAGGAACCGACCATCAATAATTGTCCTAAATAAATTCTCAGATAAATGTTGCACGGCAGGCACAACTACGCCGTCACCCGTAAGATGATAGGCTTCATTGTAGTTATCCGCGAGATGATAGTTTTCATCAAGACCCATCAGCCTTGCCGTCTCTCGTGCCGAAATCAAGCGCGAGCGAATTCGATTTTTCTCCACGATCATCACAAATTGCCGGCTGGAGCCGCCCGCTGGCGTCCTCAAGCATCCCGAGAGGCCGTCGAACCGGGCCTCCACTCGCTGCATCTTCTCTCCAGCCGAATTGTAACGAGTACGCCGATAGGCTGTCCCCACCATTTTGCGGCCAGCTTTTTTAGCATCCGCTATCTTGGCCAAATTGACCTCGCTCATCTTCGCGATAAGCGTTTGCGTTTCCTCCCGCGTATGCCAAACCACGCCTTGAGGTTCGTCTTCGATGATCTCGCTGAACGTCCTGTTCGGTGGTGGCGGTGTAGGAAGACGCCACCAAAGCCAGTTCTTCCGCAATTGCTGTGGCAATCGCGCTTGTGCCGCAATCAGCCCTTTCGTCGCAAAGGGCTCCGAAGCCTCCGCGCCCAGCAATCCCGCAGGAACCGCCACATCCTCGCGCACGGCGACGATGAACAGCCGCGGGCGCGATTGCGGCACGAACAGCGCGGCGTCGATCACCAGCGCACCGAAACGATAGCCCTCCCCCCCCAGCGCCTCGCAGATGGCGACAAAATCCTTGCCGCCGTGCGAGGTCAAAGCGCCGCAGACGTTTTCGAGCGCGAGCAGCGGCGGCTGGCGGCCCTCGGCGCGCAGCCTCTTCACGATCTCGAAGAACGGCCAGAATGTCCCGCTGCGCTCGCCCGCGAGCCCCGCGCCGGCGCCGGCGAGCGAAAGGTCCTGGCAAGGGAAGGACGCCCAAACGAGATCGGCCTGGCCCGGCAATTGCTCCGTCTTCACCTCGCGCACGTCGCCGACGTGCAATTCCCCGGAGCCCCAATTGGCGCGGTACGTCTCGGCTTTCTTGCGGTCGAAATCATTGGCGAACAGGCAGCGCCACCCCGGCCCTAGCCCCGCGCGCGCCATGCCGCCGCCGGCGAAGAATTCGTAGAAAGTCGGCTGTCTCATGCTTTTCGACTCAGGGCTCCTTCGCGCCAGCATAGCCGAAAACGCTCGCCATATGGAAACGCCTCTGCTTGAAGCCCATATCATCTCCAGCCACGAAGGGAGGAGGATTGCATGATCAGCGCGGATGTCGCCGTTCTCGGCGCCGGCATGGTCGGCGTTTCGACCGCGCTGCATCTGCAGGCGCGCGGGCGCGAGGTCGTGCTCATAGACCGGCACGGCGCGGCAGGACTGGAGACGAGCTACGGCAACGCCGGCATCATCGAGCGCGCCTCGTTCATGCCTTACTACTTTCCGCGCGACCTCAAGAAGCTCGTCCTCTATGCGCTGAACCAGCTGCCCGAGGCGAATTATCATGTTTTTTCGCTGCCGAGCATCGCGCCCTGGCTCTGGCGCTATTTCTTGGAGAGCGCCCCCGAGCGTGCGCAAAGGCACGCCGCCTCGCTGCGTCCGCTCGTCGAGCGCTGCGTGATCGAGCACGAAGCGCTGGCGGAGACCTCGCACGCCGCCGATCTTCTGCGCAGGACCGGCTGGATCAAGGTCTATCGCCGCGAGGAGACCTTCGCCGCCGGCGCGGCCGAGGCGGAGAAGCTGCGGGCCTTCGGCCTCAACATCGACATTCTCGACGAGGACGAGCTGGCGCAGCGCGAGCCGCATCTTTATGGCGTCCGCGGCGCCGTGCACTATCTCGATCCCGTTTCCGTCGACGATCCGAGCCGGCTGACACAAGCCTACGCGACGCTCTTCGTCGAGCGCGGCGGACAATTTCTGACGGGCGACGCGCGCTCGCTGCAGGAGGCGCCCGACGGGCGCTGGGCGGTCGCGACGCATGACGACGAGGTCTTCGCGCGCGATCTCGTCGTGACGCTCGGGCCCTGGTCGGACGTGATCTATCGCGAGCTCAGCTATGATTTTCCGCTGGCCGTGAAGCGCGGCTATCATATGCATTATGCGCCGCGCGAGGGCGCAACGCTTGGCCGCCCCATACAGGACGCCGACAACGGCTATGTGCTGGCGCCGATGACGCGGGGCGTGCGCCTCACGACGGGCGCCGAATTCGCGCCCCGCGACGCGCCGCCGACGCCCGCGCAAATCGAAAGGGCCGAGCCTTATGCGCGACAGCTCTTTCCGCTCGGCGAGCGCGTGGAGGCGAAGCCTTGGATGGGCGCCCGCCCCTGCCTGCCGGACATGCTGCCGATCATCGGGCCGGCGGCGAAGCACGAGCGGTTGTGGTTCAACTTCGGACACCAGCATCACGGACTGACGCTCGGGCCCGTCAGCGGGCGCCTGCTCGCGGAGATGATGACGGGCGAGAAGCCGTTCACCGACCCGACGCCGTATCGCGCCGAGCGGTTTTAGAGCAGTGGGGCTACCGCCTGCGCCTGAACAACTCGACCTTGAACGCCGTCCAGATGAATCCGATCGTCGCCACAATGCTCGACGCCGCGACGGCGATCACGAGCGCGCCGGTGTTGCCATGCGCTCCCGGTCCGTATTCGCTGAGCGCGAAGTAAACGCCTGGGCCTAGCACGATCCCGAAAGCCAGGGGCGGCAAAAAATATTTCACTGCCTTCATGTGCGCCAAAATTCCGTCGCCGCGCCTTTAGACTTTCTCCTGCCTTTCGATCTTGTCAACCGCCTCGACCACCGCGTCGAAGGCAAGCATGGTCGACGCGTGGCGCGCCTTGTAGTCGCGCACCGGCTCCAGCACCGCGAGATCCGCCCATTTGCCCTTTGGCGGCGGGCCGTTCTCCTTGAGCATCCGCCGCATCTCCTCGCGCAGCCGACGCAGCTCCTCGGGCGTCGCGCCGATGACCCCGCGCGCGAGGATCGAGGCCGACGCCTGCCCAAGGGCGCAGGCCTTGAGCTCCTGCGCGTAATCGGCGACCTTGCCTTCGTCCAAAGCGACGTCGACCGTGATCGTCGATCCGCACAGACGCGAATAAGCGGTTGCACTCGCCTGCGGCGCGCGCAGACGCCCCAGGCGGGGAATGTCGGCGGCGAGTTCCAGAATGCGCCTGTTGTATACGGAATCGAACATCGAAGCCCATGCTTTGCGGGGGACTTACCTTTGCGGCGCTTTCATCATATATAAGGAGATCGAGGCTGGGGCGAAAGCGCTGGCGAAAACTTTGGGCGTGCGATCCTTGTGGCGACGGCGAGTCCGCGCGACGTTTGGCGGCCCGAAATCCTTCATCCTCCTGACAAGAGACAGGGTGATCGCGAAATTTTTGACCAGCCGCTGCGCGGCTTGCGCAGACCCGCCGCGGGAAGAGCCTGCCGGCCGCCGTCCGAGGGCAGCGTCCCCGGGCTTTCACAATCGCTTTGGAGGCGCCACATGGACGACGTGGTTAAGACCTTGATTTCCTTTCCTGAAACCGAGGTAGAACCCGCGCGCCCCACTCGCGCGGAGGCGGAAGAGGCCGTCCGCGTGCTGCTGCGCTGGGCCGGCGACGACCCCAATCGCGAGGGCCTCTTGGAGACGCCGGCGCGCGTGGTCAAAGCCTATGAGGAGTTCTTCAGCGGCTACAGGCAGGACCCCAAGGACGTGCTGGAGCGCGTCTTCGCCGAGGTCGACGGCTACAATGATCTCGTGCTCGTGCGCGACATTCCGTTCCACTCTCACTGCGAGCATCACGTCGTGCCTTTCGTCGGCAAGGCGCATATCGGCTATTATCCGACAGAGGGCGTCGTCGGACTCTCGAAGCTCGCGCGGCTCGTCGACGTGTTCGCGCGGCGGCTGCAGACGCAGGAGTCGATGACGGCGCAGATCGCCCAGGCGATCGACCAGAACCTCGCGCCGCGCGGCGTCGCCGTGCTGGTGGAAGCCGAGCACATGTGCATGTCGATGCGCGGCGTGCTCAAGCAGGGCTCGGCGACCATCACCTCGCAGTTCTTGGGCGTGTTCCACAACAATCCTGCGGAGCAGGCGCATTTCTACACGCTGCTGCGCGGCGGTCGGCCCTGATGGAGAAGCTCGCGCTGGAGGAGGGCCAGGAGCTTACGCCACGCTTCGACGCGCACGGCCTCATCGTCTGCGTGACGGTCGAGGCGGCGACCAAGGACGTGCTGATGGTCGCCTATATGAACCAGCTCGCGCTCGACAAGACCATCGAGACGGGCGAGGCGCATTACTGGTCGCGCTCGCGCGAGAGCCTCTGGCGCAAGGGCGAGACCTCGGGGCAAATCCAGCGAGTCGTCGCGCTTTACGTCGATTGCGACCAGGACGCGATCCTGCTCGAGGTCGAGCCCCAAGGCGACGGCGGCGCCTGCCACACGGGACGCAAGTCCTGCTTCTACCGGAGGCTGGAGCAGCAGGGCTCGGGACGACTTGTGTTCGTGACGCCATGACGCCTTTTTCGCGCGTCGGCGCCGCCCTAGCGCGAATTCCGAAAATGTTGGTAGGCTTTTTCGAACAGAATTCGCTGGCCTCCATGATTTTGCGCGGTTTCTGGCCGCTCGCACGATGCCCGCCAGTAGAGGCGCTCTAGTCGTGAGCTCGGTAGCGCCTATGGCTCCGCCCTCTCCTCGACTTTTCGACCGCAAGCCGATGCGGCGCGAGCTTCTCGACGGCGGGGGCCTTTTGCGCCCGCGTCTCCGCCTGCGGCGACGGCTTGACCGGCGTCTGCCCGACTGAAGAGGTCTCGGGCGCGCGCCTCTCGACGGCGGGCGCCGCGGCAGCGGGAGCCGCGGCGGCGACCGGCGCGAAGTTCGCGGTCCTGTCTAGGTTCGTGTAGTCGCCTTCGAACGCCATGAGCCCCAAGAGCACCATGAGCGCCATTGGCGGGCTCAAGATCGCGACGACGAGCGCCAGCCGCTCCCAGGCCATATGCATGAACACAGCGACGATGGCGCCGGCCTTGAGCAGCATGAACAGAACGATCAGGAACCAGCGCAAATAGCCGTGAATGTCGAAATAATCGACGAGGTAGGAGCCGGTGCTGAGCACAAACAGCAATATCCAGACGATCAGATAGAGGCGGAGCGGATGCTGCTGGCCATGCGCCTCCGCTGCGGGCCTCGCTGGAGCGGCGGCCTGGACCGCCTCAGTGGCCCCAAAAGTTTCAGGCGTCGCCGTCATGCGTCTTATCCCTGACCTTGGCCTGCTCACCGCAGCTAGAACAACGCAAAGATAAATACCCGAAGCAGATCGACAGGGTGCAGAGGCCCATGATCTCGATTATCTCGTGGGCCCCTTGCGGCCCCTGAAGAAGCTGCGCCCTTCCGCGAAATCATCGTCGCCGCGCTAGACGTTCCTCGCGATGAACAGCGTGAACACCTCGCCTCTCGAGATGTGGAAGGCATGAAAGCCCATAGAGGCTCGCGCCATTGGCCCCAGTTTGATCAACATACTAAACATATTGTAGGCGAGCGGCTTTGACAGCGGCGCGATCAAGAGAGGCGAGTTGAAGGCCGTGTGGCGAGACCGGCGACGGCAGAAGCAAAAGACGAATTCGACGAGCCCCCATGATCTCCATAAGCTTAAACGGAGCATCCGCGTTGACCTGCGATAATCGGGTTCTTGAGTCCTTGTGCGTCGCCCGTCCGGCGATAGCGGCCAGGCTTGGGAAGGCGGACGCAATCGCCTCGGACTCGCGGTCTGCGAAACGACGGCAGGAAGAAGCGGTCATGCCGCTTGCTGGCCGTCCGCCAAGACGACAGGTTCTTGCGCCGCCTGAATTCTAGGCGGCCCACCCCTCAGCCTCGACAAGCCTTTTCGGCGTATCGAGGCGCCAAAGGTTAAGGCAGGCTTGGAGCGCCGTTACTCCTTGCCCGCCGTCTCCTGCGCCATCGGGGTCTCGGCGGCGGCCGCGCGCGATTGCGTCTCGACCGCGGCCGGGGCAAAATTCGCCTGACGATCGCTCTTGGTGTAGTCGCCCTCCACGGCCATGATCCCTAAGAAGATCGCCAGCGCCCCGGGCGGGGTCAGGATCGCGAAGACCAGCGCCAGCCGCTCCCAGGCCATGTGCATGAAGATCGCGACGATGAAGCCGGCCTTGAGCCACATGAAGAGGATGATCAGAGACCAGCGCAGAAGGCCGTGCAGGTCGAAGTAGTCGACGAGATAGGAGGCCGTGCTGAGCACAAAGAGCGCCACCCAGACGATTAGATAGACCCGGATCGGATGCTGCTGCCCATGCGCCTGGGCCGCAGGCCTCGCCGCGCTTGCCGCGTGGCCTGAGACGTGAGCCCGCGCGTGCTCGGTTGTCGCCGTCATATGCTTTCCCCCATTGTCGAGCGCGCCTTCGATCACCACAGATAGAACAGCGCGAAGATGAACACCCAGACCAGATCGACGAAGTGCCAATACAGGCCCATGATCTCGATGATCTCGTAACGCCCCTTGCGGCCTGTGAAGAAGCCGCGCTTTTCCGGAAAATCATAGTCGCCGCGCCAGACGTTCCTCGCGATGAACAGCAGGAAGAGCACGCCTACCGAGACATGGAAACCGTGAAAACCCGTGATCATGAAGAAGCAGGAGCCGAACTGCGCCGCGCCGAAAGGATTGCCCCAGGGCCGCACGCCCTCATGAATGAGCTTCGTCCATTCGAACGCCTGCATGCCGACGAAGGTCGCGCCGAAGAAGGCCGTCACGACCATGAGAAATGCGGCCATCCTGCGGTTCTTCGCATAGCCGAAGTTCACCGCCATCGCCATCGTGCCCGAGCTCGTGATGAGGTCGAAGGTCATGATCGCGATGAGGATCAGCGGGATCTTCCTGCCGTTGAACTCGAGCGCGAAGATCTCGCTCGGATGCGGCCATTCCACCGTCGTGGACATGCGCACCGTCATGTAGGAGATCAGGAAGCAGCTAAAGATGAAGGTGTCGCTCACGAGGAAGATCCACATCATGGTCTTCCCCCAGGACGCCGTCTTGAACGAGCGTTGGTCCGAGCCCCAGTCGGCGAACACGCCCTTCACGCCGCTCGGGCGCTCGAGCGCGTTGGGCGCGGCACGGACCGAGCCTCTGGCCGGAAGTGGGTGGATGTCGATCGTCATCGGTTTCGATCCCGTTTCAAGAGAGCAGACGACGGCAGATGACGCCAAGCCCATCGGCGCCGCCGGCGAGCATGGCGAACATCAGCAGCCAAACCAAAAGCAGGAAATGCCAATAGATGGCGCAAAGCTCGACGCTCGTGGCCACAGCGGCCGCCTTGACGGCGGCGAACGCCTTGCCGGTCGTGCGCGCCAACGCGACGAGGCCGCCGAAGAGATGCAGCGCGTGCGTTCCCGTCAGCAGATAAAAGAAGGCGTTGGCGGCGTTGCTCGCAGCATAGAAGCCCGAGGCCTCCATCTCACGCCAAGCGCAGGCCTGCCCCAGCAGAAACACCGCGGCGCCGGCGCCCGCGCCGAGCAGCAGCGCGCGCACGCGCTCGGGCTCGTCGGCGTTAGCGGCGAAATAGGCCGTCTGCAGCGCCGCACTGCTTGCGACGAGCACGGCGGTGTTGAACCAGAAGATCGCGGGCGCCGGCGGCGTGCGCCAGTCGGGCGACTCCATGCGCATGAAGAAGGCCATGACGAGCAGCGAGAACAGGCAGCCGGCGACCGCGAGAAACACCACGAGGCCAACCTTGGCGGCGGGCGGCGGCTCGACGACGCCGGACGCGCGCGAGATGGCCGTGACCTCGCCCTCTTCGAGCCAGGGCCGATCCATCACGCCCTCACGCCAGAGATAAAGCGTCGCGACGCCGGCGACGAGGATGAAGAAGAGCCCGAGCACGCTCATAGCAGATGCTCGCCTTTGAGCGGCGGCGCGTTCTGCGGCAGGTAATCCTCCGGCGCGCCCGGCACGCTATAGGCATAGGGCCAGCGATAGACGACGGGCAGCTCCCTGCCGAAATTGCCGTGGCCCGGCGGGGTCTCGGGCGTCTGCCATTCGAGAGTCGTCGCGCGCCAGGGGTTGGGGCCCGACAGCTTCCCATATTTCAAGCTGCGAAACAGATTGAAGAAGAACAGGCCTTGCGCTGCGCCGACGATGAGCGCCGTGATCGTGATGAAGTGATTGAGCGCGACCGCTGACAACGGAAGCCAGGAAGTGTCGCCCATCTCATAGAAGCGCCGCGGCACGCCGAGCACCCCGAGATAATGCATGGGGAAGAAAATCATATAGGCGCCGAGGAAGGTGATCCAGAAATGGATCTTGCCTAGGCCTTCGTCCATCATGCGCCCGGTGATCTTTGGATACCAGTGATAGATCGCGCCGAAGATGACGAGGATCGGCGCGACGCCCATGACCATGTGGAAATGCGCGACGACGAACAGCGTCGCCGACAGCGGCACGTCGACGATGACGTTGCCGAGATAGAGTCCGGTCAGGCCGCCGTTCACGAAGGTCACGAGGAAGCCGAGCGCAAACAGCATCGGCGTCGTGAAATGGATGTCCGCGCGCCACAAAGTGAGCACCCAGTTGTAGACCTTGAGCGCCGTCGGCACGGCGATGGCGAGCGTGGTGACGGCGAAGAAGAACCCGAACAGCGGGTTCATCCCGGACACGTACATGTGGTGGCCCCAAACGATCATACTGAGAACGCCGATGGCGACGATCGCCCAGACCATCATCCGATAGCCGAAAATGTTCTTGCGCGCATGCGTGCTGAGGAGGTCCGAGACAATGCCGAAGGCCGGCAGCGCGACGATGTAGACCTCTGGATGGCCGAAGAACCAGAAGAGATGCTGGAACAGGATCGGGCTGCCGCCCGTGGTCTTGCTGTGCTCGCCGAACTCGACGATCGCCGGCATGAAGAAGCTCGTGCCGAGCGTGCGGTCGAGCATCATCATGACCGCGGCGACAAAGAGGCCGGGAAAGGCCAAGAGCGCCATGACCGCCGCGGCGAAGATGCCCCAGACGGTCAGCGGCATGCGCATCAGCGTCATGCCGCGCGTGCGGCCCTGCAGAACCGTCACGACATAGTTCAGTCCGCCCATCGTGAAGCCGACGATGAACAGGGCGAGCGAGACCAGCATCAGAATGATGCCCCACTCATGGCCGGGCGTGCCGCTTGTGATGGCCTGCGGCGGATAGAGCGTCCAGCCCGCCCCCGTCGGGCCGCCGGGCGCGAAATAGCTCGCGACGAGCACGATGACCGAAAGCAGATAAACCCAGTAGCTCAGCATGTTGACAAAGGGGAACACCATGTCGCGGGCGCCGACCATCAGCGGAATGAGGAAATTGCCGAAGCCGCCGAGAAAAACAGCGGTCAGCAAATAAACGACCATGATCATGCCGTGCATCGTCACGGATTGATAATAGACGTTCGCGTCGATGGAGGAGATTACGCCCGGGAAGGCGAGCTGCAAACGGATGACCCACGACATCACGAGGCCGACGAGGCCAATGGCGATTGCCGTGCCGGAATATTGAATGGCGATGTATTTGGCGTCCTGCGAGAAGACATATTTTCCAAGCCAGGTGTGGGCGTGGTAAAGCTCTGGCTCCTCGACCTCCGCGGGCGGGACCAGGTGTTCGTCCTTTATCGTCACGTCGCTCATCGCAGGCTACTCCCTTCGGATTTTCGGCTCCGATTATCGTTGTTTTTTGGGTCTCGAGACGACGTTCACGGCGCGCGCGCCTGCTGGATCCCCTCTTTCAGGCTCTTGCGGGACTGGCCAAAGCTCTGCTGCGCGGCGAGCCAGCTTTTGTAGTCGCTTTCGGACTCGACGATCAGCTTGCCGCGCATCTGCGGATGGCCGAGGCCGCAAAACGCTGCACAAAGAATTTCGTATTCGCCTATCTTCATAGGCGTGAACCACAAAAAGGTGACGATGCCGGGCACGAGATCCATCTTCGCGCGGATCTGCGGAACATAGAAGTCGTGCAGCACGTCGACCGAGCGCAGCAGCAGCTTCACGGGCTTGCCGACCGGCAGGTGCAGCTCGCCATTCGTGACGATGAGATCGTCGCGCCCCCGGGGATCAGCCGGATTGACGCCGAGCGGATTGGTCGAATCGATGAAGCGCACGTCGGTCGATCCGAGCTTGCCGTCCTCGCCCGGCAGACGAAAGCTCCAGCTCCACTGCGCGCCGACAGCCTCGACCTCGCTCGCGTCCTGAGGCACGGAGATATACTGGTTCCAGACCGCGAGACCGGGCGCGAGCAATATGATGACGGCGAGCGTGGTGATCCCCGCGAGCCATGCTTCGAGCTTCTTATTCTCGGGCTCATAGGCCGCCCGTCGCCCTTCGTGGTGGCGGAAGCGGAAGAGGCAATACGCCAGGAACAGGACGACGGCGACGAATCCCACGCCTGTCACGATGAACGTCAGCCCGACCGTGTCGTCGATGAAGCCCCAGTTGGATGCGATCGGCGTCGCGCGCCAGGGACTCAGGAAATGAAACAACAGGGATCCGGCGACGACCAGGACCATGACGACAGCGACGTGCATTTGTGCCACCTATGGTTGCGCCGTCCGGATTTGGACAAGGCTAGAGCCATGCCGTCTCGTATTTTCATACAGCATACACCTAGCTTTGAATTTTCGTCAAAGACGGCGTCGAAGCTCGGCCTCCCGGAGACGTTTTGGACTGAAATGGATACCTAGGGCGCTGCGCTTCGAGGCAAAGCGGCGGCGAGAACTCCCGCGCCCGTCGACCGTCGGGCGACCGCGCGTTAACCTTTCGGCTACTTTCGAAGCGCAGCATCGTTCCCTAAATCTCTAAAAATGCGATCGCCCGCGAAGGTGGACCGCGCGAGGAAACCGCTTTATGTTCTCGCTGATGCTCAAGAGCTTCGACATGTCGAGCGAGCGCGGCTTGGCGGCCTCACCGTCACCGCCCGCGAATGCGTCGGCGGACGCCGAGCGGAGAAGCCTGCGTCCAAAAATCGGTCTGGCGCTCGGCGCCGGCGCGGCCCGTGGCTGGGCGCACATCGGCGTGCTGCGCGAGTTTGCGGAGCATGGAATTCAGCCCGACGTGATCGCCGGCACCTCGATCGGCGCGGTGGTCGGAGGCTGCTACGCGGCAGGCAAGCTCGACGCCGTCGAGAAGTTCGCGCGCTCGCTGACCAAGCGGCGCGTCTTCGCCATGCTGGACCTGTCATTCTCCGGCTCGAGCCTCATCACCGGCGAACGGCTGCGCGCGGCGCTGGAGCAAGAGCTCAAGGGCTATCGGATCGAAGATCTTCCGATCCCTTTTGCCGCAGTCGCGACCGAGGTCGGCGCCGGCCACGAAATCTGGCTGCAGCGGGGCCCGCTCGACATCGCCATTCGCGCCTCCTATGCGCTGCCCGGAATCTTCGAGCCGGTGAAGATCGGCCAACGCTATCTGTTCGACGGCGCGCTGGTTAATCCGGTGCCGGTTACGGTCTGCCATGCGCTCGGCGCCGAATTCGTCATCGCGGTCAACGTCGCGGCGGATATGATGTATCGCTCAAGCGTGCTGCAAAACCAGTCCGCCCTGTCGAGCGAGGTCGAGACGGCCGTCAGAGCGACCGTCGCCAAGACGCCGACGACCAATCCGCTCGAGTTCATGGGCGATTGGAGCAGCCTGTTCGGGCGTTCCCTTGAACGCAAGCCGAGCGAGGCGCCCAATGTCGCGTCGGCGATGATCGACGCCTTCAACATCATCCAGGACCGCATCCTGCGCTCGCGCCTCGCGGGCGACCCGCCGGACGCGATCATCCACGCGCGCGCCAACCACATCGGCATGTTCGACTTCCATCGCGCCGACGAGCTCATTGCGATCGGACGAGAGGCGGCGAAACGCGCGCTGCCCAACATCTTCGCCGTCGCCCCGGCTTCCTCCGACGCCTCCGCGTGACCGCTTGCTTTCGCGCGTGGCTTCGGTACTTTACTTCCTCCACCGCAGCGCTGGGGAAGAGGAGCGTTCATGACCTTCATCGAGTCGCGTCTCGCGCCGGCTGGGCGCAAGACCGGCAGCATAAAATTGCATGGGCCCGAGGATTTCGAGGGCATGCGCAAGGTCGGCCGGCTCGCCGCAGACGCGCTCGACATGCTCGCCGCCGAGGTGAAGCCGGGCGTCTCCACCAACGCGCTCGACAAGCTCGTGTACGACTTCGCCATGGACCACGGCGCCTATCCCGCGCCGCTCGACTATCGTGGCTACCGCAAGTCGATCTGCACCTCGATCAACCACGTCGTCTGCCACGGCATCCCCGACGACAAGCCGCTGCGCGAGGGCGACACGCTCAACATCGACGTGACGTTCATCCTCGACAGCTGGCACGGCGACTCAAGCCGCATGTACGCCGTCGACGAGATCCCGCGCCGGGCCGAACGCCTCATCGAGGTGACATACGAGGCGCTGCTGCGCGGGATCGCTACGGTGAAGCCAGGCGCCACCACGGGCGACATCGGCGAAGCGATCCAAACATACGCAGAGGGCGAGCGCTGCTCGATCGTGCGCGAGTTCTGCGGCCATGGGCTCGGGCGGCTGTTCCACGACGAGCCCAACATCCTGCATTACGGCAAGAAAGGCCAGGGCGTGGAGCTCAGGCCCGGCATGTTCTTCACGATCGAGCCGATGGTCAATCTCGGCCGGCGCGAGGTCAAGGTGCTCTCCGACGGCTGGACCGCGGTCACGCGCGACCGCTCGCTTTCGGCGCAGTTCGAGCATTCTGTCGGCGTGACCGAGACGGGCGTGGAGGTGTTCACGTTATCGTCCAGGGGGCTCGACAATCCGGCGCTGGCGCGGAAATAAGCGAGGAGTGAGTAGCGAATAGAGAGTAGAAACGCTTCTCGCCATTCGCTACTCACTACTCACTACTCGCCATTCGCTACTCGCTACTCGCTCCTCCCTTTGTCGCCATGGAAGGCAAGAACCAACCGCAAGACGGCCTGCCCGAGGCGACGCCGCATTTTCACGGCCATCGCCAGCGGCTGCGCGACCGCTTCATGGAGACGGGCGGCGGCGCGCTCGCCGACTATGAGCTCCTGGAGCTCGTGCTGTTTCGTGCGATTGTGCGGCGCGACGTGAAGCCGCTCGCCAAGGCGCTCATCGCGCGCTTCGGCTCCTTCGCAGAGGTCGCCGCCGCCGCGCCCGATCGCCTGCGCGAGATCGAGGGCCTAAGCGAAGCGGCGATCTGCGAGATCAAGCTCATGGAGGCGGCCGCGCGCCGCCTCGCGCGCGCGACGATCGAGAAGCGCGCCGTGCTTGGCTCTTTCTCCGACGTGATCGACTATTGCCGCACGCTCATGGCCTATGCGCAGCGTGAGGAGTTCCATGTGCTCTTCCTCGACAAACGCAACGCGCTGATCGCCGACGAGCTGCAGGCCGTCGGCACGGTCGACCACACGCCCGTCTACCCGCGCGAGGTCGTACGCCGCGCGCTGGAGCTCTCCGCCTGTGCGATCATCCTCGCGCACAATCACCCTTCGGGCGACCCCACGCCCTCCTCCGCGGACATCCGCATGACGCGCGAGATCGTCGCCATCGCGCAGCCCTTCGGCATCGTCGTGCATGACCATCTGATCGTCGGCCGCGAGGGCCATTCGAGCCTCAAGGGCCTGAAAATGATCTAGGCTTTCAGCAGTCGGAGCCGGCGCGGCGGCAGCAGCGTGGTCGTTCCGCGGCATGGACCGTTTGCGCCGGCTTGGCGTTTCGCTTAGGCCGGGCTATCGCAAAGTGAAAATCAAGCCCAAGGAGCCGCCATGCTCGCCGCCGCCCTCGACTCGCTGCGCCAAATCCTTTCGCCGCCGTTTCGCGCCGTGCTCTTCAAGAGCCTCGGCCTGACGCTGCTGCTGCTGGCGCTGGCCTGGGCCGGGCTCGACAGGCTCGCGCTCAGCCTCGTCGCGGTCGACCATCCGTGGCTGCACAGCGTGCTGATCTTCGCGACGGGCGCGGGGCTCATCGTCGTGCTGGCGTTTCTGATCGGGCCAGTGTCGATTCTCGTCGCGGGGTTCTTCGTCGACGATCTCGCCTTGATCGTCGAGCGCGACATCTACCGCGGGCGCAGCGGGACGCCGGCGCACTGGGTCGAGTCCATGATGATGGCGCTTCGGTTCTCGCTTGTCTCGGCGATCGTCAACTTCATCGCGCTGCTGCTGCTGCTCGTGCCGGGCGTGAACGTCGTCGCCTTCTTCCTCGCCAACGCCTATCTCTTCGGCCGTGAATATTTCGCGCTCGCGGCGATGCGCTTCCGGGCCCGGCGCGAGGCCGAGGACTTGCGTCAGCACAACAGCCTATCCGTCTTCATCGCGGGGCTGTTCATCGCCGTCTTCGTCGCGACGCCGGGGCTGAACCTGCTGACGCCGCTGTTTGCGACGGCCTTCATGGTGCGGGTGCACAAGCTGCTGTCGCCGGACCTCGCGCGCGCGTGAGCCGCGCTCAGCTGCGCTGCTCCTGATACTGCCCAGTCTTGCGATAGCGGTAAAGATAAGAAGGAACGATCGCCTCGACGGCCTTGGGCGCGACGCCCAAGCCCTCGAGTGTGCGTCCTTCCGCCTTCGCCTCTTGCGACACGACGTTGTCGTGCTTCAACAGCTCGACCTGATCGCGCGTCGTCGTCAGCAGCGCAGGGAAGAGACCCAGCGAAATCTTCGACAGCAAGGTCGTGACGCCAGCGACGAGCGCGCCCATGCCGAAGGAAAGCTTCAGCACCGCGCGGTCGCGCTCGACGACCTGGAGCAGATAGCGCAGGAGCTCCTCGAAGGTTTTGACCTCGGGACCGCCAAGCTCGTAGGTCGCGCCGGCCCTGGCCTTGCCGTCTGCGGCGAGCGCCACGGCCTTGGCCACGTCGCCCACATAGACCGGCTGGAATTTTGTGTCCGCGCCGACGAGCGGGATCACGGGGAAGAACCGGGCCATGGTTCCGAAGCGGTTGAAGAAGCCGTCCTCGGGGCCGAAGACGATCGACGGGCGCAGGATGACGCAGCTCGGGAACTCCCGCCGCGCCGCCGCCTCGCCGAGCGCCTTGGTGCGAGCGTAGGCCGAGGCCGAGCCCACGTCGGCGCCGATGGCCGAAATATGCACGAAGGTCTTGACGCCGGCCAGGCGCGCGGCCTCGCCGATGAGGCCGGGGCCTTCAGCCTGGAGAGAAGTGAAGCGCTGCTTGCCGCTCTCGGCCAGAATCCCGATGAGATTAACGACGGCTTCGGCGCCGTGGAGCGCCGCCTTGATCGAATCGGGATCGCGCAAATTCGCCTGGACGCAGCTAATCTGGCCGACCCCGCCGAGCGGCTGGAGGAAGAACGCGAGGTCGGGCCGCCGGCAGGCGACACGGATGCGCCAGCCCTCGCGCGCCAGCGCGCGCACGACATGGCGGCCGAGGAATCCCGAGCCGCCGAACACCGTCACCAACCGCCCCGTCTGCCAATCCATCGCCGGCCTCTTCGTTTCGCTGATCCTTTGCTGCGCTGCGCTCTAGCGCGTTTTTTGGGGAAAGGGAATGCGGCGCAAGCGTCCGTTCTCGCTCAAATCCTGGATTGACAGGAAAGGCCGGGAGCGCGTAGAAGCCCCTCCACGCCTTGACGCGGCGTGCCCAGGTGGCGGAATTGGTAGACGCGCTGGTTTCAGGTACCAGTGGTGAAAGCCGTGGAGGTTCGAGTCCTCTCTTGGGCACCATCTCTCCTTAAGCGAAGCATCGCAGCCCCCCGTCTGACGCTTGGCTCAGGAAACCCTAAAGTCGCCCGCGGCGTGGCTGCTGGCGGCTCTCTTCAGGGTCATGCGCAGACCGACGGCGTCGCGCCTCGCTCCACGCAATTTCGAATCGGGCTCGAGCCCGCCGGCGTCTTTTCCTGCAGCCATCCGTCAACCGACGGCCCGCAAGCTAGGACGGATTTCACTTGATGGTCACGGGGCCAAGCGCGAACGGATCGAAGTGATAGTTGAGGCCGACGCGGGCGATCTGGCCCTCGTACTTGACGCGAGAGGCGGGCGCCACCGCGTTGAAGAGGTAAGACAACCCCGGGCCGCCGTTGTTGAACGCCAGATCCGTCCACAAGGGGCTGGAAGCGTAGCGCCCTTCTCCGAGGTCGTAATAGAGATATTCCGCTTTCAGACTGAAATCGGGCGAGAACATCCATTCTAGGCCGCCGCCCACGGTCCAGCCAAACTGCACGTTGGAGTATTGGCCGCTCGCGTTCCACGTTTGCATATTGGGAACCACGCCGACCGCCGTCTGGTTGAGCAAGCTATGCGCCGTCACCCCGCCAAACGCGAGACCGCCGGCGGCGTAGCCGAGCAGGCCGGGCGTGATCAGGTAGCCCGCGCGCCCGCGCAACGTGCTCAGCCAATCGATAGCCCTTTCGTCTTCCACAGAGGTTGCATAGGAGACCAGCGGGAAGCCCAGGACAGTTAAGGCCGCGACGCCCGAATGCGCGCCGGCGCCGGCGATCCCGGCCCCCTGAAAATCGGCTTCGACGCCGGCCGCCAACCGATCCAGCAGGTAGTTGTAGCCGAACTGTGCTCCGCCCAGGAATCCATCGGCCTTCGCCCGCGAGACGCCCGTCGCGCTTAAAGCGGAGAGAGTGCTAAAGGGAATGCCGAGGCCGCTATTATCCAAGCCGGTCAGCACGGGCGCGGCCGTCGTCGAGACGCCGGGGCTCGCGTCCCACGAGTAGCCGGAGTTCAAGCCGGCGTAAACGCCTGGGCGAAATTTGGCGTCTGGCGACGCTGCACCCGCTCTCGCGCCGGCTTGATCGAAGTGATAGTTCAAGCCGAGGCGAACTACGTCGCCGACGAATTGCGTGCGGATGGTCGGCAGCACGATGTTCGGGCTGAATCCAGGGAAATTGAGAAAAGTCGTCAAGGGCGAGCCGTTGTACGTCGCCGAGCCGAGATCGTAATAGAGATACTCCAGCTTGACGCTTGCATTGGGCGCGAACATCCATTCGAGGCCGGCGCCGATCGTCCAGCCGAGCCGCGTGTCGGAGAATTGACCAAAAGACCCGGAGGAGACCAAGAGCGCTCCGATTGGCCCGCCCGGTCCGCCGCCCCAACTTTGGGAGATAAAGGTGTTGGCCGAGACGCCGCCAAGGGCAAGTCCGCCGGTCGAATAGGCGAGCAGCCCGGGCGTCACGAGATAACCAACGCGGCCGCGCAGGGTGCCAAGCCAATCGGTGCTCTTTTCCTGCCGCACCGAGCTCGTCGCGAAGTCGGCTCCAAAGAGGCCAAAGCCCACAGGAATGACCGCCAGCGTTCCATTCGAAACGCCAGATCCGCCCCTCGTGCTCGACCCCTGGATATCCGCTTCGATGCCAAAAACGGTCCTGTTGTATTGATGGTTGTAGCCGATTTGTCCGCCGCCGAAATACCCGCCCCCGCTCGCGCCGGCCTTCTCCGTTATGCCCAGCGCCGAGGCCATGCTCCACGCCCCTGGCGTCGCCAAGCCAATATCGACGCCGGTCTGGATCGGCGTGCCCGCGATATCCGCATAGGGACGCGGATCCCAGGAATAGCCGGCGTTGAGGCCGGCGTAAGGGCCCTCCCACAGGGCCAATGGCGCGGCCGGTTCTGGCGGCCCCTTGCGCACCAATTTCTTCGCTGCGGGCGTCTGCCCCGGCAAGTCGGGGGCGAACGGATCGACCCCATAGTTGACAGTGAAAACGAGATTTGTTCTGTACCCGTTCTGCTTCCATAAGAGATTGGAGAAATCCTTGCCGAACTCCAGGGCGAGCGACTCTCCGAAGGGCGCGCCGGTGAGAGACGTGTTCGTCCGCAGGCCGCCGCCGAAGGTCTCCACCCAGAACCTGTGCTGCTCGCCGACGTAGGGCCATTCGTGGACGCCGCGTCCCCACGCGCCAAAAATATACGGCTCGACAACGGCTTCGGCGCCGAGGGCGGCGACGCCGGAGGGGCGGCTCAATTCGGAGCGCAGCGTCGCGCCCCGATCGGCGTAGATTGTGCCTGCCGCAAAGCCCGAGACTCCTTCGGGGACGTCGAAAATGAGATCTTCTGACACGGGGAGCGGCTGGCCAAAGCTCGTTTGGCTTCTGCCGATCAGGGCGAGCTGGAATTGCTCGGGAAGAGAGAGATCGACCCGCCCTCGCACAGTGAACCTGTTGAAGTCCGGGCCGGATCCCGGCCGCGACAAGGACGAGCCGATGAAAGGCGAATCCCATGCGGTCCGCCCGCCCAGCCCATGCGAGTAGCCGAGCGCGCTGCCGACCGCGCCGCCCCACTCCCAGAAAGGGATGGAAATTTTGCCTTCGACGCCGCCCCGCACGACGCTGAACTGGTCGTGATAAATGCTGTAAACATCTGGAATGTTCGGCGTCAGCGTCGCAAAGCTGGGCGCAGGCCCCAATGCGGCGCCGTTGTCGATATGCTCGAAGGCCGCCGCAACCCTCAGAAATTTGTCCGACGTCAAAAGAATCGGGTAGTTTCCCTGGATGCGGAACCGTTCGAACAGCTGCCTCGCGCGCTCTCCGTCGTAATTCTCGTAAAGCGGAAAAACGCCTGGCCAAGGGGTCGCGCGCGAGCGCACTGCGGCATAGCCCCCATTGACGGTAAAGCCGTCGATCCCGATCGGCAGCATGAGCTCCGCGCCATAGGCCTGATACTTCGCCGTCCCGTCGAAGAAATTATCGAAATCGGGACCTGAGGCCACACTGGCCGACAATTGCTCGCCAAAGCCAAGGACGTTGTTGAGCGCGACGCTTTTGGAGAACTCGAACGTGCCATAGTCCCTGGGCAGGCGGTTGTCGATCACCACCGAGCCGGTGAGGGGCGGCGCCGTCACCTGGACCACCAGGACGCCAGCGCCGGTCGTGAGGTCGGGCGTGACCTGGGCCGCCCCGTTCACTCCCGCCAGCGTGCCCATCAGCTGCGTGCGATGCTGAAATTCAGCGGCGGCGAGATGTCTTACGCCGATGAGCGGCTGAAGTCGGGCCGCGATCAGCTCGCGGTATGTCTCCGGCACACCGGAAAGGTCGAGTTTCTCGACATAGCCGTCGACGACTTTCACGCGAAGATCGCCGCCGCGAAAATCGCGCGGAATGGTGATCCGCGCCAGCGGATAGGCGGCCACATAGGCCGCTTGAAGCTCCCTCGCGGCCTGATAAATCTCCGCGAGGCTGAGCCGCCTGCCCTGAAGCTTGGACAGCAGCTCCGCGTTCTGCGCCGGAAGCTCCGGGAATGCGCCCTCGATCGCGACGCTCCGGACGCCGACAAAGATTTTGTCTGCATTCGGGGGAGCCTCGAGCCCTAGCCCGGCAGGGATCCTCCTCTCCATTATCGCGCCGGTCGGCGGGGGCTTGGCCGGCGCCGTCAAGGCGGCCGGATTCACCGCTTGCGCCGCAGCGGGGACAACACCGAAACCGATAGGAGACTCCAAAAAAAGCGCGGTGGCGCCGGCGAGAGAGACCGCGGCTCGAAGTTGCGCGGGAAGCCGGGCTTTTGAGCGATGGGTCATCTCGGCGACCAAATCCCTAAGCAGGCGGTACGCAATCCCGCCATGTGCACCAACCCCGCGTGTCAAAAGCTTCCGCTGGCGGCGTGGCGGCCAGGCGGAGACTCGCGGATACAGACTTATACGTTGGTCCTAAAACTTCGTTCAACCGCTTCGCCCCATCGAGTCCCCAGATTCCCCCCGCCCTGAGGCAAATATGTCACAGTGCGCGAAGCGCCGCTTTAAACGGCTGGTTGAACGAACAGTCGAAACAGCAGTTTGGACAGTGGAGCGTTTTGGTTCATCGAAGCGATCGCGTTACGTAATCACACCTAACCCTACTGCGTCACAGGTTGATCCGTGACGCAGAAGCCGCGTCATTGCGAGCGAAGCGAAGCAATCCAGGGCCCAGGACGCAACGGAAAACGTCGCGCCGCAGGGGCGTGAACATGCCGCGATGTGCGCTGGTGAGGCCCTGGATTGCTTTGCTTCGCTCGCAATGACGCTTCCATCCTTTTCGGGGCTTGTGACGCACTAAGACTAAGCTCCTTAGCTTTACCTGGAGCGGAGAGGGGCGGAGCGCGCTCCATCGTCCCTCACATAGTTGCAAAAGCGCCAAGGGAGGCCTGTCTGCGCTGCGCCCGAGATGTAGTTTAAGCGGCCATAAACTTAACTTGGCCGGAGGGATGTAAAGCTCAGCCGCAAGGCTGAAACAACATACGCCCATTAGACAAGAATACATAAACGTTTATACGAGTATAAATCTTATAGCCAAAGCATATTAACCATATTTTCCGGTTAATGATTGTTTCCATGCCCGCGGTCAGCCGAAAAGACGGCTAGAAGATTTTGAGGCTCGGAAGCATTTTGCTTTCGGAGCTCTCGCGGCGCGCCGTTGGGGCTTAGTGCAGAGGCGACTGCGGCAACGGCCGCAGAGCTTCGCTTCATTTGGGAGAATCACCATGAAGAAACTGATCATGATCCCCGCCGCTCTGTTCGCTCTGACGCAAGTGGCGTCGGCCGGTGGCCCGCCCCCGCCCCCGTCCTCTGGCGGCACGACCGTGACTGTCACCAGCAGCGGCTCCGCCGGTGGCGGCAGCGGCACTGGCGGCAGCGGCGGCTCGACTGGCGGCACCGGCCAAACTGGCTCCTCTGCGGTCAATT
>DASPSI010000161.1:0-3717 GCA_035624015.1 Methylocystis sp. | reverse complement strand
GATTTCTCCGCATTCGCGCGCCCTCCCCTTGCGCATTGCGACGCGTCGCGCCATTGTCCCACCCCCGGCGGCGCAGCCGGCGGCGGAGCCTCACGAACAAGCGTAACGGATTTTCCCCATGAAGGTCACGATCGAGAGAGCGGCGCTGCTGCGCGCGCTGGGACACGTCCACCGCGTCGTCGAGCGCCGCACGACCATTCCCATTCTCGCCAATGTCCTCATCGACGCGAAGGATGGCGAGCTGCTCCTTAAGGCCACCGATCTCGATCTGGAGGTCAGCGAGAAGGCCGGGGCGCAGGTCGACCAGCCGGGCGCGACCACACTGCCCGCGCATACGCTTTACGACATCGTGCGCAAGCTGCCCGAAGGCGCGCAGGTTTCGCTGCAGACGAGCGGCGAGCAGGGCCAGCTCACGCTCCAGTCCGGACGCTCCCGCTTCAACTTGCAGACGCTGCCCGAGTCGGACTTCCCCGATGTGACCTCGGGCTCCTTCAGCCACGCGTTCAAGCTCTCGCCGGCCGATCTCAAGCGCCTCATCGAGAAGACGCAATTTGCGATCTCGACCGAGGAGACCCGCTATTACCTCAATGGCATCTTCATGCATGTCGCCGAGTTGCCGGGCGCCGAGCCGAGCAGCGTCCGCGCCCTGCTGCGCGCGGTCGCGACAGACGGCCATCGCCTCGCGCGGCTGGAGCTGCCCGCGCCTGCGGGCGCTGAGGGCATGCCGGGCGTGATCCTGCCGCGCAAGGCGGTCGGCGAGATCCTGCGCCTGCTCGAGGACTCGCCGGAGGAAGTCTCCATCGAGGTTTCGAGCAACAAGATGCGCTTCTCCTTCGGCGCCGCCCTGCTCACGACGAAGCTCATCGACGGCACCTTTCCCGATTACAGCCGCGTCATTCCCACGGGAAACGACAAGCGGCTCATCGTCGAGCGCGACTCGTTCCGCAGTGCGGTGGATCGCGTCTCGACGATCTCATCGGAGCGCGGGCGCGCGGTGAAGCTCGCCGTCGAGCCGGGCCGGCTCGTGCTCTCGGTCAGCAATCCCGACCAGGGCATGGCGGTGGAGGAGCTCGAGGCCGACTATGACGCGAGCCCCATCGACATTGGCTTCAGCTCGCGCTACCTGCTCGATATCGTAGACCAGCTCGATAGCGACACGGCGCTGTTTCTGATGTCCGATCCCGGCTCGCCGACGCTGATTCAGGACCGCGACGGCGCGAGCGCGCTTTATGTGCTGATGCCGATGCGCGTTTGACGCGGCGCTTTAATCTTCGAGCCCGCCGCGAAAAATCGCGGGGAACGAACTTCCTCTGTTTTGCGGCGCGCGCCGCGTATCTGCAGCGCCCCGGCTCTTGAATTTGCGGGCTCGTTAGCGGAAAGGTTGCGGCGCAGCGCGGTTGCGCGCGATGTGACGGGAGAGTCTCGGTCATGGCTTACGTGTTTTCGCAGCTTTGGCCCTGGTTTCTGCCGATTTTCCTCGTCGGTCTCGCGACGGCGGCCTGGGCGCGGCCCCAGTCGCTCCGCGAAAGGACTGCGCCATGGCTTATTTGGTTTGGCCTCGCTTACTTGCTCGGCGTCCTCCTTGCGATCGTTCACGGCTTGGAGGGACGCGCCGACTTCTGGCTCGAGACGGCCCTAGCGGGCTTTTTCTTTTACATCCTTGGCGCTGCCGCGGGGTCCTTGTTCCGTAAGAACGCGCTCCGGGAGCATGACAAATGGGCGCTCGGGCTCGTCCCGGCGGCGCTGATCTGGCTCGCGGCGAACCTGATGGCGATGCCGGGTTTCGAGACCGACCTCGCCAAGGAAGTGCAGAACAAGGTCGAGGCGTCCGGCGCGGCAGCGAAATTCGCCGTCGAGGGCCGCGACGTCCTGCTCGACGGGAACGCGCCGGACCGCGAAACGGAGGCCAAGATCATAGACAGGGTGGACGGCGTTCGTCAGGTCGTTTGGACGAAGCGTTTCGCGCCGGAAAGCGACGCCGCGAGCACGGCGGTCGAGCCGGCTAGGAAGGAGGGGAAGGCGGCCGAAGACGCGCAGAAGGCCGAGGCGCAGAAGTCTTCTTTGGAAGACCTTGGCAGGGTCGCCGAGGACGCCAAGACCGCCGCGCTGAAGGCCGCCGAAGAGGCGAAGGCCGCGGCGGAAAAGGCCAGGGCTTCGGCCGACAAGGCCCTGGGCGCAGCGGCGGACGCCGCCAAGGCGGCGGCGCGAAACCCAGCAAAGGAAGCCGAGCCCGCACCGCATGCCGGCGCCAAGGAGCGCACGAGGAACGCCGAGGCCGACCTCACTGCGCTCCCACGCGCGGGCGAGTTCGACGCCGCCGCCTGCCAAAGAGCGCTTTCGGCGACCCTGATCGTCGACAATATCCAGTTCCGCACGGCGAGCGCCAAGATTCGCCGCGCATCGGCTTCTGTGCTTGATCGCCTCGCCGCATTCCTGCAGCGCTGCGATTCGACCAGGATCGAGATCGGCGGTCACACCGACGATGTGGGCGACGACGAGTCCAATCAGGCTCTCTCGCAGCGCCGCGCTGACGCTGTCATGAAATATCTCGCGAGCGAAGGCGTCGCGGCGTCGCGCATGACGGCCGTCGGCTATGGTGCGAAAAACCCGATCGCGTCCAACGACGACGAAGAAGGCCGCGCCCTGAACCGCCGCATCGAGATGATCGTGAGATAGGCGCGCCGAAAGCGCGGCGTCTCGCCGCCGCCCCCCAGGAAGGCGCGCCGCGCTGAGGGTCGATCAGGCGTCGCCCTTGCATTCCGGGCCCTTGAAGTTAAATCTAGGGCGTGGCGCGGCAACGCTTGCGCCATGGCCGCTGCGCCGCACCCGACGGGGCGCCCAAAGCAGCGTAACCAGGAGGGCTGTACATATGTCGGATGTGCTCTATTCTCGGAAAGGCCGCCTCGCCGGCCTGCTCGGGGCCGCGGCGCTCCTCGCTGCGTTCGCTCCGGGAGGGGCGAGCGCGGGCGATCGCGCGGGCGTTTTGCAGTGTCGGCTGTCGGGCAACCCGCCCACGATTCTGATCGAGAATCAGGCGCTCGATTGCGTGTTTCAGGATGACGACGAGGGCGTCGCCCCCGTTCACTATGTCGGCACGCTGACGAAAGTCGGCGCGAACATCTCGGTCAACGGACCGAGCGAGCTGGTCTGGGGCGTAGTGGCGGCGACCGGGCATGTGGGGCCGGGCGCGCTTGCGGGCGCCTACGCCGGTCCGAGCACCACGGTCAAGGTCGGCGTGGGCGGCGGCGGGGCCTTCCTCGTCGGCGGCAACAACAACACCGTTTCGCTTCAGCCGCTCGAAGCCGAAGCCGGAACCGGCCTCGGCGTGACCGCGGGCGTCGAGAGCCTAACGCTCGCCTTCGCGCCCGATATTCCGCCGCCGCCGATCAGGCGTCGCCGCTTGATCGCGAAGTGAGAAGCGCCGCGAATTTGCAAGGCTCGCGAGACGATCATCGTCCTCGCGGGCCTTTTCATGTCTCGCGCCGGAAAGCGAGGGATTTGCGCGACGGGCTCGCAGGAACCGGTCCAACGCCGTCGCGGTGGAATCGAGAGCGCGCAACGACGCTGGACAAGCCGTCACGCATTTGTTATCCCGCCCTCGCCGTTGGGGGCCGAGGGAAACTTCGGAGCCCAGACGCGCGGGCGCATAGCTCAGTTGGTAGAGCAGCTGACTCTTAATCAGCGGGTCCAAGGTTCGAGCCCTTGTGCGCCCACCAA
>DASPSI010000157.1:0-4773 GCA_035624015.1 Methylocystis sp. | reverse complement strand
CTACCTCAAGATATCCGAGGGCTGCGACAATAGCTGCACCTTCTGCATCATTCCGCGCCTGCGCGGGCCCCTCGTCTCGCGCCCCGCCGCCGAGGTGCTGCGCGAGGCTGAAAAGCTCGCGCGAGCGGGGGTCAAGGAGCTGCTGGTCATCTCGCAGGACACCAGCGCTTATGGGCGCGACCTGCGCTATGCGACGAGCGATTTCCAGGGCCGCGAGGTCCGCGCCCGCTTCCTCGATCTCGCGCGCGAGCTTGGGGAACTCGGCTTATGGGTGCGGCTGCACTACGTCTATCCCTATCCGCATGTGGACGAGGTTTTGGCGCTCATGGTCGAGGGCAAGATTTTGCCCTACCTCGACATCCCTTTCCAACATGCGGCGCCTTCGGTGCTGAAAGCGATGAAGCGCCCGGCGGACGAGGAGAAGACTTTGGAGCGCATCGCAGCCTGGCGGCGCGCGGTTCCCGATCTTGCGCTGCGCTCGACCTTCATCGTGGGTTTTCCTGGCGAGACCGAGGCGGATTTTTCCTATCTGCTCCAATGGCTGGAAGAGGCGGAGATCGACCGCGCCGGCGCATTCAAATACGAGCCGGTCGTGGGCGCGCGCGCCAACGACCTCGGGCTCGGGCCAATTGCGGAAGAGGTCAAGGAGCAGCGTTACCGCCGCTTCATGGAGAAGCAACAGGCAATCAGCGCCCGGCTCCTAAAGCACAAGATCGGCAAGCGGCTTCCGGTCTTGATTGACGAAGCGGGCGGCGGCGCGCTGTCTCCGGCCGCCAAGGGACGCGCCAAAGGCGATGCGCCAGGGATCGACGGCGTGGTCCACGTCGCGTCGCACCGCCCCCTGCGCGCGGGGGATATTATCAGCGTGAAGATCGAGCGGTCGGACGCCTATGATTTGTTTGGGACAGCGGCTTAAGGGCTGTCACAGCTCCGTCCGTCGCTCCAGCGCCGCCGCGAGCGTGCCTTCGTCGAGATAGTCCAGCTCGCCCCCAACGGGCACGCCATGCGCAAGCCGCGTCGTCCTGACACCCAGCGGCTGGATCAGGTCGGCGATGTAATGCGCCGTGGTCTGGCCGTCGACCGTAGCGTTGAGCGCGAGGATCGCTTCGCGCGTCTCGCCCGTCCGCAGCCGCTCAATGAGCTTGCCGAGGCCAAGCTCGTCGGGACCGACGCCGTCGAGCGGCGACAGCACGCCGCCGAGCACGTGATAGCGCGCGTTGATCAGCTTCGCGCGCTCGAGCGCCCAGAGGTCGGCGACCGTCTCGACGACGACGAGCGTCGCGGCGTCGCGTCGTGGATCCTGGCAGATGGCGCAGGGATCGGTGGTGCCTATATTGCCGCACAGGCTGCACGTCACGATGCGCTCGTAGGCGAGCGCCAGGGCCTCGCTTAAGGGACCGAGCAGCTCCTCGCGCTTGCGGATGAGATGCAGCGCAGCGCGGCGCGCCGAGCGGGGCCCGAGGCCGGGCAGGCGCGCGAGCAGCTGCACGAGGCGTTCGATTTCCGGGCCGGCGACGCTACCCGCCATGGCGGCGCCCGCTCGACTCCAAGGCCCAAACGGACGTCATTGCGAGCGAAGCGAAGCAATCCAGGAGGCGCAGGCGAAATCTCTGGTTTTCGGATGTAGAAAGCCGCGACATCGCTGGTGTGGCCCTGGATTGCTTCGCTTCGCTCGCAATGACGCCTGCTGAGAGCCTCAAAACGGCAGCTTGAGGCCCGGTGGCAATTGCAGACCGCCGGTGACGGATTTCATCTTCTCGGCCATAGCCGCGTCGGCCTTGGTTCGAGCCTGGGCGTGGGCGGAGACGATCAGATCCTCCAGCATCTCAGCGTCCTCGGGCTTGAGCAGCGAGGGGTCGATCGAAATGCTCTTCAGATCGCCCTTGGCGGAGAGCGACAGCTTCACCGCGCCGCCGCCCGATTCGCCCGAAACCTCGAGTGCCTCCAGCTCGGCCTGCGCCTCGGCCATCCGTTGCTGCATGGCCTGCGCCTGCTTCATCATGCCCGCAAAATCCACCATGTCTCTACTCCTCGTCCGATTCGATCGCGTCGGTATAGCCGATGTCAGCGTCTCCCGCAGGCTCCGCGGCCTTCGAGCGCACGGCGATGATCTGCGCGCCCGGAAACTGCGACAGTACCGCCGCGACGACGGGATCGGACTCGAATCCATTACGGCGCTCGCGCTCTTTCGCCTCGCGCTGCTCAGCAAGCGAGGGCGCGCCGCCGCTTCCGACCAGCGCCGCCATCCAGCGCTCGCCAGTCCAGTCCTGGAGGCGCGCGGCGATGACCGACGCGAGATTGGGCGAGCCGCCTGGCGCAAGCTCGAACTCGATGCGCCCTCGTTCGAAACGCGCGAGGCGCACGTCGCGCTCCAGCGCCAGCTTGAGCTGAATGTCGCGCTTTTTCTCGGCGAGCGCCACGAGCGCGGGGAAGTCGGCGACGACGACGCCGGCAGGCTCCGGCGCGGCGCGCGCCAGCGCAGGCGCGGCGGGCGCAACGGCGCGCGGAGCCAGCGACGGCGCCGGTCCCCGCGGCGCGGGCGGCGCTTGCCCTGGCGCCGAACCCGCAGCTGTGAGCCGGCGAAGCGCCTCGTCCGGCGTCGGCAGCTCGGCGGCGTGGGCGAGGCGCACCAACACCATGTCGGCGGAGGCGAGCGGCGTCTGCGAGCTTTTCAGCTCCTCCATCCCCTTGGCGAGAATCTGCCAGGCGCGCGAGAGCACAGGCAGCGACAGCCTCTCCGCCTGATCGCGCCCGCGCCGGCTTTCCTCGGGCGTCAGCGCCGAGGACTCGGCGGAACTGGGCGCGACCTTGATGCGCGTCACGAGATGCGTGAATTCGGCGAGCTCCAGGAGGAGCTGCGTCGGATCGGCGCCGCTGTCATATTGCTCGGCGAGCAGGCGCAGCGCCTCGGCGATCGCGCCTGACATCACGGCCTCGAAGAGGTCGATCACGCGCGTCTTGTCGGCGAGGCCGAGCATTTGCCGCAGATCCTCGGCGCCGATCGCGATCTCGTCGCCGGCGCCGCCGTGAGCGATCGCCTGGTCGAGCAGCGACAACGCGTCGCGCGCCGAGCCTTCGGCGACGCGGGCGATGGTCGCGAGCGCTTCCGGCTCGACATTGACCTTCTCGGCGTCGCAGATCTTGCGCAAGTGCCGCGCGAGGAGCCCCGCGTCGATGCGGCGCAGGTCGAAGCGCTGGCAGCGCGAGCGCACGGTGACCGGCACCTTGTCGATCTCGGTCGTGGCGAAGATGAACTTGACGTGCTCCGGCGGCTCCTCCAGCGTCTTCAGCAGGCCGTTGAAGGCGGCCTTGGAGAGCATGTGCACCTCGTCGATGATGTAGACCTTGGTGCGCGCCATGACCGGCCGATAGCGGGCGTTGTCGATGATCTCGCGAATGTCGTCGATGCCGGTGTGCGAGGCCGCGTCCATCTCCAGCACGTCGACGTGTCGCGATTCGATGATCGCCTGGCAATGAACGCCGAGGTCTTCCATGTGGATGGTCGGGCGGTCGATCGCGGGGCGTCCGTCTTTTGTCGGCAGCTCGTAATTGAATGCGCGGGCGAGAATGCGGGCGGTCGTGGTCTTGCCGACGCCGCGCACGCCGGTCAAGAGATAGGCCTGATGGATGCGCTCGAGCTCGAAAGCGTTCTGGAGCGTGCGCACCATCGGCTCCTGGCCGATGAGATCCGAAAAGCTCGTGGGGCGATATTTGCGCGCGAGAACCCGATAGACGGCAGGGGGCGCAGGCGCGTCAGCAAAGAGACCGCCGCCGAGCGGCGATTGCAGTTCGTCCATGTCGCGCGTCGCCCGCTGGGGAAAGAAGGTGGGAGGTTGGACGAAGACCCGCCCGTGCTCGTTAGGGCTGCTTCCTTCCGGACCTGACCCGGTTGGCGAGTGGAACGTCCACCGCCAACCTCCCGAAGCTCTATTTGGCAAAGGATGGGAGCGGATGCAAGCCGCTCGTCTCGGCTGCGCCGCCGTTCCGACAGCGCCTGCGCCGCCCGTCGATTTTGGGGGGCCTTCCACGAAGTTGTCGCGAAAGCTTTCGCCGCTCGCTCTCGGTTCAGTCGCCGGGGACGGGCGCCGGCTGCGGTGGGCTCTTCGCTTTAGGCGAGGGAACGGGCTTCTGGGCCCCAGGTGGGGCAAGCGCCGGGCCGCTCAATTCTTTCGGCGCGGTTGGGCCGCTCACAACGCCTTGCTCGGCTTTGATGATCCGAAGGATGGGTCGCCCCTCCGAGCCTTGGTAGAGGTAGCTGTAACCCTTCAGGAACAGCACCGAGGAGACGACCGCCTCGAGCGAACCGTGAAATTTCCCTGTGACCGCTTTATCGAGCGGCTCGGTCGTCTCGAAGCTCAGCCCGAACTTGTCGTGCAATGCGGCCAGGAACTCTTGCAGCGACGCGTCCTTCGCCTCGACGTCCATGGCCTTCGGATCGCCGGCGATCTGAACTTCGGCGGCGGCTTTGGTCGAGAGCACAACCGCGAACAGCAGCAAGGGAGCGGCAACGAGTTTCGGCTTTCGAAGCAGGACTTCCAACATCACGCACCTTCCTTCGCTGTCGCAAAGAGGCTTCGGGCCGAGAAGACGTCCCAAAAGCGGGGCGCTCCTCTTCGATCCGCTCGCCGCGCGCGAAGCCGATCTGATGGTCAGCAGCTCTTGTCAGGCGACGGGCCGCCCCCCAAGTCGGAGAGCCTGACGGCGAGCTCGGGCGCGAGCGTGGGCGTCATCGGCGCGGTCGTCGGCGCTTGAAAGAGGTCATCGTAGCCCTCG
>DASPSI010000130.1:0-20307 GCA_035624015.1 Methylocystis sp. | reverse complement strand
GAACGCCATCCACGCCAAGGCGACCATCTCGATGCAGGAGTTCTGCACCGAGAAGACGCTGCCGGTCATTGGCGCGCATGGTCAGGAAGTCTTAGCCTTCAACCATCCGATCGGCGTCAAGGGCACCGACGAGTTTCTGATGGCTGTCTCGCGTATCACAGGCAAGCCGATCTCGAAGGAGCTGACGAAGGAGCGCGGCCGGCTCGTCGACGCCATCGCCGACTCTTCCGCGCACATCCACGGCAAGAAATTTGCGATCTACGGCGATCCCGATCTTTGCCTCGGCCTGACCGGCTTCCTGCTCGAGCTTGGCGCCGAGCCCGTGCATGTTCTCGCGACCAACGGCAGCAAGGCCTGGGCGCAGAAGGTGGAGGGGCTGCTCGCAAGCTCGCCCTTCGGCAAGGACGGCAAGGCCTATGCCGGCAAGGACCTCTGGCACATGCGCTCGCTGCTGTTCACGGAGCCGGTCGATTTCCTGATCGGCAACACCTACGGCAAGTATCTCGATCGCGACACCGGCACGCCGCTCATCCGCATCGGCTTCCCGATTTTCGATCGCCATCACTGGCACCGCTATCCAGTATGGGGTTATCAAGGCGCGATGAACGTTCTCGTGTGGATCCTCGACAAGATCTTCGACGAGATCGACCGCAACACCAATTCCGTGGCGAAGACGGACTACAGCTTCGACATCATCCGGTGACGCTGACTCCTTCTCCCACGAAGTGGGAGAAGGAGTAACCTCCCAGCACTGTTGGAGGCCGTAATGAGCAGTCTGGCCAGCAAAATCCAGGACGTCTTCAACGAGCCGGGCTGCGGCAAGAATCAGGGCAAATCGGAAAAGGAGCGCAAGAAGGGCTGCACCAAACAGCTCTCCCCCGGGGCCGCCGCCGGCGGCTGCGCCTTCGACGGCGCGAAGATCGCGCTGCAGCCGATCACCGACGTCGCCCATCTCGTGCACGGCCCCATCGCCTGCGAAGGCAACAGTTGGGACAATCGCGGCGCCAAATCTTCCGGCTCCCGCCTCTATCGCACCGGTTTCACGACCGCCATCAACGAGCAGGATGTGATCTTTGGCGGCGAAAAGCGCCTCTACAGGTCGATCAAGGAAATCATCGACAAATACAATCCGCCGGCAGTCTTCGTCTATCAGACCTGCGTGCCGGCGATGACCGGGGACGACATAGAAGCCGTGTGCAAGGCGGCTGCGGCGAAATTTAACAAGCCGGTCATTCCGGTGATCTCACCCGGTTTCGTCGGCCCGAAGAACCTCGGCAACAAGCTCGCGGGCGAGGCGATCCTCGATCACGTCATCGGCACGGTCGAGCCCGAATACACGACGCCTTACGACATCAACATTATCGGCGAATACAACCTCGCCGGCGAGCTGTGGCAGGTGAAGCCCCTGCTCGACGAGCTGGGCATACGCATCCTGGCCTGCATCTCGGGCGACGCGAAATACAACGAGGTCGCCTCCTCGCATCGCGCCAGGGCGGCGATGATGGTCTGCTCCAAGGCCATGATTAACGTCGCCCGCAAGATGGAGGAGCGCTACGGCATCCCCTTCTTCGAGGGATCGTTTTACGGCATCGGCGACATGAGCGACTCGCTTCGCGAAATCGCGCGCCTCCTGATCGAGCGTGGCGCGCCGGCGGAGCTCATGGAGCGCACGGAAGCTGTCATTGCGAGAGAGGAAGCGCGGGCCTGGGCGCGCATCGAGTCCTACAAACAGCGCCTCACGGGCAAGCGCGTGCTGCTTATTACCGGCGGCGTCAAATCCTGGTCCGTCGTCGCCGCTCTACAAGAAGCCGGCATGGAGATCGTCGGCACGAGCGTCAAGAAGTCGACGAAGGAAGACAAGGAAAAGATCAAGCAAATCATGGGCGAAGACGCCCATATGATCGACGACATGACGCCGCGCGAGATGTACAAGATGCTCAGAGAGGCCCGCGCCGACATCATGCTCTCGGGCGGGCGCTCGCAATTCATCGCGCTCAAGGCCAAAATGCCCTGGCTCGACATCAACCAGGAGCGTCACCACGCCTATGCCGGCTACGAGGGCATGGTCGAGCTCGTCGTCGAAATCGACAAGGCGCTGAGCAATCCGGTCTGGGAGCAAGTCCGCCTGCCCGCGCCCTGGGAGGAGACGAGCTGGGAGGAGCGCGCGACGAAGGCGATCGAGGCCGAGGCCGCGGCGCTGGCCGCCGATCCGGCGCGGGCCGAAGAAGCCCGCCGCGCCAAACGGATTTGTAACTGCAACAACGTCAGCCTCGGGCAGATCGAGGACGCGCTGAGGGATGGCGGGCTCGATCACGTCGCAGCGACCACGCGGGCCGGAACCGGCTGCGGCGGCTGTCAAGAAAAAATTGCGGCCCTGGCCGCCGCTGGCGCCGTTCCTGCTAATCAGGCGGCGTGAGGCGACAATGGCGATCGTAACCACGCCCAAAAAAGCCTGCGCGGTCAACCCGCTGAAGATGAGCCAGCCGATCGGCGGGGCGCTCGCTTTCATGGGCGTTTCCGGCTGTATGCCGGTACTGCATGGATCGCAGGGCTGCACCTCTTTTGGGCTGGTGCTGTTCGTTCGACATTTTCGGGAGGCGATCCCGCTGCAAACGACGGCGATGAACGAGGTCGCGACAATTTTGGGCGGGCTCGAGAACATCGAGAGCGCGATCCTCAACATCGTCAAACGGGCGAATCCGCAAGTCATCGGCATTTGCTCGACCGGCGTCACCGAGACGAAAGGCGACGACGTCGAAGGCTTCCTGAAAGCGATGCGCAAGCGCCGGCCCGAGCTCGCCGAACTCGGCATCGTCTATGTCTCGACGCCGGACTTCAAGGACGCCTTTCAGGACGGCTTCGCCAAGACGGTGACGAAGATCGTCGAAGCTTTTGTGCCTGAATATGAGAAATCGCCGCGCCGCGCGCCGCAGCGCGTCAACGTGCTCGCCGGCTGCCATTTGACCCCCGGCGACATCGACGAGCTGCGCGACATTGTCGAGAGCTTCGGGCTGGAGCCGACTTTTCTGCCCGACCTCTCTGGCTCGCTCGACGGTCATATTCCGCAGGACTTCACGCCAACGACCCTCGGCGGCGTCACCAAGGCCGAGATCGCCGAGATGGGGACCGCAGCCCATACGATCGCAGTCGGCGAGCAGATGCGCGAAGCGGCGCTTTGCCTCGAAAGCCGCGCCGGCGTTCCTTTCACGCTCTTCGACCGGCTGACGGGTCTCGCGGTCAACGACGCTTTCGTCGGCTTCCTTTCCAAGCTCAGCGGACGTCCAGTTCCGCAGAAGCTGCGCCGCCAGCGCGGGCAGCTCGTCGACGCCATGCTCGATGGACATTTCCATTTCGGAGGCAAGCGCGTCGCGCTCGGCGCCGAGCCGGACCTCCTCTGGAGCATCGGCTCCTTCCTCGTCGAGATGGGCGCAAATATCGAAGCGGCGGTGACGACAACCAATTCCCCGCTGCTCGAAAAATTTCGCGCCAGAGAGGTCGTCATCGGCGACCTCGAGGATTTGGAAACGCGCGCCGCGGGCGTGGACCTGCTGATTACCCATTCGCATGGTCGTCAGACGGCGGAACGGCTGGCCGCGCCGCTCTATCGGATGGGACTGCCGATGTTCGACCGGCTCGGCGCCGCGCATGAGCTTTCCGTCGGCTATCGCGGCACGCGCGATCTGATCTTCAAGATCGGCAACATTTTTATGGTGCAGACGCATGAGCCCGACCCGCAGACCTGGAGCGCAGCGCCGCCCGCTTCCGCCTGCGCGCCGGCGCCGGAGCGGCCGCTCGTGCAAATCGAAAGCTGCGTGTGACGAGGAGGGAACACCATGAGAATCGCATTCGCCACGCAAGACCTGGAGCGCGTCGACGCGCATTTCGGCTGGGCGAAGAACATCGCGATCTACGAGCTTACGCCTGAGCGTTACGACTTCATCGAAGCGGTGCAATTCGCCGGTGATCTCCAGGAAGACGGCAACGAGGACAAGCTCGCCCCCAAGCTCGAGGCGCTGAAAGACTGCGTGATCCTCTATGTCGCGGCTATCGGCGGCTCGGGCGCGGCGCGCGTCGTTGCGCAGAACATCTTCCCGATCAAGGTCCAGCAGCCCGAGAGCATCGTCGACCTGCTGGAGAAGCTGAAGGCCATGCTCAACAGCAACCCGCCGCCGTGGCTGCGCAAGATATTGTCGAAAGGCCAGGAGCGCGTTTTCGACTTTGAAGAGGAGATCGCCAATGGCTGAGGCCGAAACGCTCGTGAAGGAAAGCGCTGCGGACAGTCTGTTCGTCAAGGAGCTCGTCAAGCAGTGGCGCGCGCAGGACACGCACGGGACCTGGGAGAAGAAGTCCGATCTGGAGCTGCTCGCGCCGTACGTCGTCGACAAGGAGGCGCGCCGGCAAATTCCGATCATCGGCGATCCAGACCCTGAGATCCTTTGGCGCCTGGAGCTTTTCTACAACGCCGTAGGGCTCGCGATCGAGCGCACCACCGGCAACATGGTGCAGCCGATGATGAAGATGAGCCATGAAGGCTTCGGGCGCATGATCCTCGTCGCGGGTCGCCTTATCGTCGTCAACAAGCAGTTGCGCGACGTCCATCGCTTCGGCTTCGAGACGATGGAGAAGCTGGCGAGCGAGGGCGAGAAGCTCGTGAACGCGGGCATCGAGATGATCCAAAAATTCCCCGAAGTCGCAAACTACTAAAGAGAATCCCGATGAGCTCTCCCGAAGAGGTGAAGGCCGAGATCAAGAAGCTCTCCGCCAAGGCGATGAACATGAAGATGAACCTGCACGATCTGTCCGAGGAGCTGCCCGTCAACTGGACAAGCATTCTTTCGGTCGCGCAGGAGACTTATGACGCCTACGCGGCGCTGGAGGCGGCGCGCAAGAAACTCAAAGAGCTGGAGACGGCGTGATGGGCGCTTTCAAGACGCGAGACGGCTCCGACTACACGCCGCAATATCTCACCGACATCAACGCGGCGACCTGCATCGGCTGCGGCCGCTGCTTCAAAGTGTGTCCGCAAGGCGTCATGGCGCTCTATGGCGTCGATGACGAAGGCAATGTTCTTGGCGCAGTGACGGACGATGATGACGATGATTTCGACGGCGATCTCAACCGCAAGATCATGAAGGTCGATCATCCGGGCTCCTGCATCGGCTGCAACGCCTGCTCGCGCGTCTGCCCGAAGAACTGTCAAACGCACGTCCCCGCCGATCAGCTCGAGGCGGCTTGAGCGCCATGGGCTTCCTCGACGCGCATCGCGGCGTGAACGGGGAGCCTTTCGCGCTGCTCGCGCCTCCCGAGGAGGCGCCGTTTTTCCTGAAACAGGTGTTTTCCTGCCTCATCGCTATTGGGCTTGCGGAAAACGACGCCCGGAGCGCCGGCGCGGCGCTCGGCTGGACGCGCGAGGAGCTCCTGGAGATCGCCCGGCGCTTCGCGCCGGAAACGCTCGGAGAGCTGACGCAGCGGCCTCAGCCCGAAGAGATAGAATTCGACGAAGAAGAAGAGCAATTGCGCGCCCTGCTCGAACGCTGCCGCGCAGACGGCTCGCGCGAAACCGACTGGCTCGTCTCCGCGCTTGCGCGGCGCGCGCTATGCGCCAACCATCTTTGGCAGGACCTGGGGTTCCCCTCGCGCGACCTGCTCAACGAGCTGATGCGCGAGCGCTTCCCCGAGCTTGCGACGCGCAACGCAAACAATATGAAGTGGAAGAAGTTCTTCTACCGCTGCCTGTGCGAGCTTGAAGGCTTTACGCTCTGCGCGGCGCCGAGCTGCGCCGAATGCCCGGACCATGCCGCGTGTTTCGGTGAGGAAACGGGACTTGCGCGCATGAGCAGCGATCAGCGCGCGTAGCCGCCTCGCGCTTCGTAGCTTTGTGTTCTTCGTGCCTTTGTGGTGACTTTAACCACCAAGGCACGAAGAACACAAAGCGATGCCGCCTAAAGCTGCCGCAGCGCCGCCGCCGCGGCAAACGGGCAGAGCGCGAGCGAGACGAGCGTCAACGCGCAAAGAATCGCGAAGGGCGTCGCGAAGGGCACGGTCCCGCCCGTCGCGGCCGCCGCCGCCGAGACGCCGAAGATCAGCACCGGGATCGTCAGCGGCAGGGCGAGCAGCGCCATGAGCAAGCCGCCGCGGCGCAGCGTCACCGTCGCCGCGGCGCCGATCGCGCCGATGAGCGTCAGCGCAGGCGTGCCGGCAACGAGCGTCGCGACGACGCCCGCGAGCGCCAGGCCATCCTGCTGCAGCATGAGGCCGAGCACGGGCGCAGCCGCCACCAGCGGCAGGCTGGAGGTCGTCCAATGCGCGGCGCATTTGGCGAGCACCGCAAGCTCCAGCGGCGTGTGCGCGAGATGGAACTGATCGAGGGAGCCGTCCTCGGCGTCCGCCTGGAATAGGCGGTCGAGCCCCAAAAGGCTCGCGAGCAGAGCGGAGATCCACAGGATCGCCGGGCCGATGCGCGCGAGGAGGTTGGGATCGGGACCGACCGCGAAGGGCGTTATTGTGACGAGGCAGAGGAAGAACACCACGCCCATGGTCGCCGAGCCGCCGATGCGGCGCGCGACCCGCAGCTCGCGCAGGAGGATCAGGGCGAAGGCGCTGCTCACACGAGGCTCCTCTCCGCAACCTTGCCGAGCGCGAGCTCGCGCGCTTCGTCGAGCCCCAGCGGCTCATGCGTCGCGGCGATCACGACGCCTCCCAACGCGCAATGATCGCGCATGGCGGCGGAGAAGCGCGCCCGCGAGGCGGCGTCGAGCGCGGTCAGCGGCTCGTCCAAGAGCCACAGCGGGCGGTAGGCGACGAGCAGCCGCGCGAGCGCCGCCCGCCGCTTCTGGCCCGCGGAGAGATAGGCTGCCGGAATCTCGGCGAGCGGCGCGAGCGCCATGACTTTGAGCGCCTCGGCGACCGGGAGGCTGCGCGCGTTCTCGCCCGTTGAGAGATAGCTTGCCCAGAAGTCGAGATTTTCCGCCACGGTGAGCTGAGCCTTGAGCCCGTCGGCGTGGGCGAGGTAATGCGTCTCCAGGGCGATGTCGGGTTCCGTCGCGCCCGTGAGCGTCAGGGTTCCCGCCTCCTTCGGCAAAAGTCCCGCGATCGCGCGCAGCAGCGTCGATTTGCCCGCGCCATTCGGCCCGGTGACGGCCAACGCCTCGCCGCCCACCAACGCGAAGCTCACGTTGGCGAGCACGCGCCGTCCGCCGCGCTCGACGCAGAGCCCCTCCACGTGTAGATGCAGCGCCGGTTTCATTTCGGCATGGGGCCTATGGGCGGCGGTCATGGACCCGGGCATAGCGCCTGGGGAGGAAAAGCGAAAGAGGCGGCCGACGCCCCCGGCGCGCCGGCAATCTGGAGGAAATCCTCAAGAACGCCAGACCGCGCGCCGAAGTTATCGATCGCGATGAGAATCGCCTATAGATGCAGGCGCCAGCCGCGTCGCGGCGTCGCGAAAACGCAAGCCCGGAGGCGCGCGTGATGTCGAATCCGTCTTCGCAAGACCGTGACGCGATGGCCGAATTCTTCGCCGCCTGCTGCGTCGAAGTCGGCGCGGTTGTGATGGAAGTCTTCTCCAGCGCAAAGATCGAATCGCGCATCAAGGGCGACGACAGTCCGGTGACGCAGGCCGACGAACGCGCCGAGGCCCTGCTGCTGGAGCGGCTTGCGCACGCGCTCCCCGATCTTCCAATCATAGCCGAGGAAAGCGCCGCGCGTGGGGAGACTCCATCGCAGGACGGCCGCTTCCTGCTCGTTGATCCGCTCGACGGCACGAGGGAATTTCTAGCGCGGCGGCCCGAATTCACCATCAACATTGGCTTCATCGAGAACGGCGAGCCCAAGGCTGGCGCCGTCTATGCGCCGGCCCTCGGCGAAATCTGGTTCGCCGGCGCAAAGGCGTTCCGCGCCAAGGCGTCGCCCGGATATGCGCTGCCCCCACTAGGAGCACGGCGCCTTTTGCGCACGCGCACGCGCCCCACCGACGGTCTCACAGCGCTCGTCAGCCGCTCGCATCTCGACCCGCAGACCGAGGCGTTTTTGGCGCGCCTCAAGATCAGGGAGCGGATCGACGCCGGCTCGTCGCTCAAGTTCTGCCGCATCGCCGAGGGCTCAGCCGACATCTATCCGCGCTTCGGCCCGACCATGGAATGGGACACGGCGGCTGGCGACGCGGTGCTGCGCGCAGCGGGCGGCGTCGTGCTGACGCCTGAGGGAGCGCCGTTCCGCTATGGCAAGCGCGCGCAGAACTATCGCAACGGACCGTTCATCGCCTATGGCGCTCCCGTTTGCGAAGCATAAGACCGGTTCTTATATTCGTGTCGCCAGTAGGCCGATCCCACAACGCTCACAAGGAAAACCATGTCATCCGTTCGCGCGCGAAAGCGCCCGCTATTCAAAATCTTGCTGATCGCCAGCGCGCTCGCCCTAAGCCCGGCGCTGGCTGAGGCCGGCATGGGTGATCTGTTTCGTGGCGGAGCGGGGAGTCGCGGCTCGCGGACCTTCACGCCGTCGCCCCCGACACGCACGGCCCCCACGACCGCCACGCCGATCCAACGCTCGATCACAACACCGCCGTCCTCTGCGCAGCAGACGCCGCTTCCCGGCATGGCGACGCCCGGCTTCGGGCGGGGCTTCATGGGCGGGCTGGCCGGCGGGCTGCTCGGCGCAGGGCTGTTCGGCATGCTCACGGGGCATGGACTCTGGGGCGGCATGATGGGCTTCGCCTCCTTCATCGGGCTCCTGCTGCAAATCGGGCTGCTGTTCCTGCTCGGGAGCTTCGCTTACGCCTACTGGCGAAATCGCCAGGGCGCTCCCGCCATGGCCGGCAGCCCGCGCCCCGGGGCCTCCGCATTCGCGGGAGGCGGCGGCTTCGGTCCCGCGCCGCGACGGCCGCGCGTCGAGCCGATCCAGCTCGCCGCCGCTGACTTTCCCGCTTTCGAGCGCGCGCTGACGCAAATCCAGGACGCCTACAGCCGCGAGGACGGCGCGGCGCTCGGGAGGATCGCGACGGCGGAAATGGCCGGCTATCTGCAGGAGGAGCTCATCGAGAAGCGCCGGCGCGGCCTCGTCAACCGCATCTCCGACGTGAAGCTGCTGCAGGGCGATCTCTCGGAGGCTTGGCGCGAAGGCGCGGACGAATATGCGACCGTCGCCATGCGCTTCTCCATGATCGACGTGACGCAGGAGCGGGAGAGCGGAAAGATCGTGTCCGGCGATCCGAGCCGGCCGACGCAATCGACAGAGGTTTGGACCTTCCGCCGCCGCGCCGGCGCGGGCCCCGAAGGCTGGGTTCTCTCCGCCATGCAGCAGACGGAATTTAGAAAGGCAAGTTGAACACACGCGAGGGCACGAGAGCGCCCTCGACGACCTCGCCAAAGGCGATCGGGGCGCCGCCGCAGGCCGCATAGACGAGGCCTTCAACGGGGGCATCGCGTCCGCGCAGGATCAGCGAGCCGCCGCGCCGCAGCCGCGCCGCGGCGTTGCGATCGACGATGACGCAGGGCAGGCTCAAGAGTCCTGCCTCGACTGAAAGCAGAGCCTGCGCCGCCCCGCCTGCCGCCTCAAGCTCCTCGAAGGTGAAGCTGTCGTCCTCGATGAAAGGGCCGACGCGCGTGCGCCGCAGCGCCGTCACATGGCCAAAGCAGCCAAGCAGCCGTCCGACGTCGCGGGCGATAGCGCGCACATAGGCACCCTTGCCGCAGTCCATGACGAGCCTCGTTTCCTCACCTGAATGCTCCAAAATCTCAAGCCGGCGGATCGCCACCTGCCGCGGTTTGAGCTCAACCTCCTCGCCTTCGCGTGCAAGATCATAAGCGCGCTGGCCCGCGACCTTGATCGCAGAGAATTGGGGCGGCGTCTGCTGGATGTCGCCGTGGAACTGCGGCAGCAGCGCTTCTATCGCGCTTCTCTGGGGCCTCGCCTCGCTCATGCGGATGACACGGCCGTCGGAGTCGTCGCTGTCGGTCTCGGCGCCCCATCGCACGGTGAAGACATAGGATTTTTCGCCGTCCTGCACGAAAGGCACCGTCTTGGTCGCCTCGCCGAAAGCGACCGGCAGAATGCCGGAAGCAAGCGGATCCAGCGTGCCGGCATGGCCCGCTTTCTTGGCGTTGTAGATCCGCTTCAAGCGCGAAACGGCCTGTGTCGACGTCATGCCGACGGGCTTGTCGAGCGCGACCCAGCCATCGACGACAGCGCGGTCGATTTTCTTCTGGTTCATTGTTCCTGATGGTCTTCCAGCTCGGCGCGCGGCTTAAGATCGCGCTTGACGCGATCGGTATTGAGCAGCGCGTCGATACGCGAGACATTATCGAAACTGTCGTCGATACGGAAGCGCACGTCAGGCGCAAATTTCAGATTGACCTTATGCGCCAGCTCGCCGCGCAGAAATTTCTTGTGGCGATCGAGCGCGGTCAGGACCTCGGTCTCGTCCGCGCCGCCGAGCGGCATAACGTAGATCGTAGCCAGCTTAAGGTCGGGGCTCATCTTGACGCGCGACACCGTGACGACGTGATGCTCGAGCACTGGGTCGGCGATCTCTCCGCGGGAAAGGAGCTGGGCGGCGGCGTGCCGGATCAGCTCTCCGACGCGCAGCATGCGCTGCGAGGGAGCAGCGCCTATTTGGTGGTGGGTGCGGGACATGATGTTGAGATAGTTACTCTTTTTCGCGTTGCGAGTCGCGGACCATTGTGAGCAGGCGTTCAAACACCCGGATTTCTGCTTTGGCGACCTTCGCTTCTATCTTGTCTTCGATGGCGCCCGAAACGAGTTCAGTGACTCCCTCCAATTTGCCCACGAGCCGCTCGACTTGCAGTTGGAGGCTCTGCACATCTATCCGGAGCTGTTTGTTCTCCGCTTTAAGCGCAGTAACAGAACGCTCAAGATTTACAATATTCCTGCCGATTTTGAGGAGACGTTCCCACCAGGAGGACTTCCCGTCGCCGCCGGCCTCCTCTTCAGGCGTGGGCGAGTTCGGCTCGCTTTCCTCCGTCATCGCCGATCCCGCACCAAGTGCGCCAAGACCTCGTCGGTACGATCTAGCGCGCGATCAATCCGCTCGCGCCGAGCTTCAAATTCAAGATGGTCGCGTCGGGACTCCTCGATGATTTCGTTCAACATAGTTGCGCTTCTCTCAAGAGAAGCAACCGCAAGGTCCAATGCCGCTTCAGGCCGGTCACGCCACAACTCGCGCGAAATGAGACCGTCTGAGTCTTGCGACTCGTAGCTCACGTCTCGATTCTCTGACTCAAGAGATACGTCAAGCGCAGAAAGCGCGTGGCCTTTGTGAGGCCCGCCAGTGGGATTTGGTTGGCCCTCGATTGTATCGGCAGTTCCCTTCAACACGAACCTACCGGTTCTCCCTCGCCCAGCAAGCTTAGCGTTGTCTTCCCTAACGGGAAGACAACGCAACACATACGTGCCCCGGGGTCGATCAAACCCATATACCACGAAAAGGCGATGACATCCTGAGAAAGAAAGCCGTCCTTGATATCCAACGCCTTTAGGCAAAAAACCCGTCGCGCCCTTTAGATTGACCAGAAAGCCCCCATTCACCTGTTTGGAAATCACGCCTTCGACCACCTCTCCTCGTTTGAATGTAACGACGGGTTTGGCGGATCTTTCAAAGCGAGTCGATTTCATCCACGGAATCATGGGGATTTTCCATCTCAGCTCGGCGGATTCCCATAATCTATCACAGCGTCCGCTTGATCTCCTCGACGCGGTAGCATTCGATCACGTCGCCGACGCGCATGTCCTGGTAGTTCTCGAAGGCCATGCCGCATTCCTGGCCGGCGACGACCTTGGTCACCTCGTCCTTGAAGCGCTTGAGGGTCGAGAGCTTGCCCTCGTGCACCACCACATTGTCGCGGATGAGACGCACATTCGCGCCCCGCTCGACCTCGCCGTCCGTGACGCGGCAGCCTGCGACCTTGCCGACCTTGGAGATGTCGAACACCTCCAGAATCTGCGCGTTGCCGAGCATAGTCTCGCGCAACGTCGGCGCGAGCAGGCCGGACATGGCCGCCTTCACGTCATCCACCAGGTTGTAAATGATGTTGTAATAGCGGATCTCAATGCCAAGACGCTCCGAAGCCTCGCGCGCCTCCTTGTGGGCGCGGACGTTGAAGCCGATCACCGCCGCACCCGACGCTTCGGCGAGCGTGATGTCCGACTCCGAGATTCCGCCGACGCCTGCATGCACCACGCGCGCGGCAACCTCCTCGTTGCCGAGCTTTTCGAGCGCTGCGATGATCGCTTCGACCGAGCCCTGCACGTCGCCCTTGACGACGAGCGGGAACTCCTTGCGCCCGGCAGTCTTGAGCTGGCTCATCATGTCGGAGAGCGACGACCGCGCCGAGCCGCCGCGCGCGGCGAGCTTGTCGCGCTTCTGGCGCTCGCGATATTCGGTGATCTCTCGCGCGCGCGCCTCGCTCTCGACGACGGCCACGCGGTCGCCGGCTTCCGGCGTCCCTGAAAAGCCGAGGATTTCCACCGGAAACGATGGCCCCGCCTCCTGCTGCGCAGCGCCCTGATCGTCGAGCAGCGCACGCACCCTGCCCCATTCCGTGCCCGCGACGACGAGATCGCCGACGCTAAGCGTGCCCCGCTGCACGAGCACGGTCGCGACCGGGCCGCGGCCCTTGTCGAGCCGCGCCTCGATGACGGTGCCTTCCGCCGAGCGATCGGGATTGGCCTTAAGGTCGAGCACCTCCGCCTGGAGCGCGATCGCTTCGAGCAACTTGTCTAGATTGAGCTTTTGCTTGGCGGAGACCTCGATCTCGAGCGTTTCGCCGCCCAAGCTCTCCACCTGCACCTCATGCTGGAGAAGCTCGGTGCGCACGCGCTCGGGCTTCGCATCCGGCTTGTCGATCTTGTTGATCGCGACGATCATCGGCACATGCGCGGCGCGCGCATGATTTATCGCCTCGACCGTCTGCGGCATGACGCCGTCATCGGCCGCGACGACCAGCACCACGATGTCCGTGACCTTAGCGCCGCGCGCGCGCATCGCCGTGAACGCCGCGTGGCCGGGCGTGTCGATGAAGGTGATCGGCGCTCCGCCGGGCGAGGTCACCTGATAGGCGCCGATGTGCTGCGTGATGCCGCCGGCCTCGCCCGACACGACATTGGCGTGGCGGATCGCATCGAGCAGCGAGGTCTTGCCGTGGTCGACGTGGCCCATGATGGTCACGACCGGCGGACGCGGCAGCAGATGCTCCTCGACGTCCGGCGCTCCGAACAGGCCTTCCTCCACATCCGACTCGGCCACACGCTTGACGCTGTGGCCCAGCTCCTCGGCGACGAGTTGCGCCGTGTCGGCGTCGATCACGTCGTTGATCTTGTGCATCTCGCCCTGCTTCATGAGCAGGCGAATCACGTCCACGGCGCGCTCCGACATGCGGTTGGCGAGCTCCTGGATCGTGATGGTTTCCGGGAGGACGACCTCGCGGGAGAGCTTCTCCTTGACCTCGACGGCCTTGCCCTTGAGGCGCAGGTTGCGCCGCGCATAGGCGGCGTGGGAGCGCACGCGCTCTTCCTCGTCCATTCCCGCGGCGGCGCGGCTGACGGTCAGGCGGCCGCGATCCTTCGGGCCGCTGCGCGAGGGCGTCGGCCGCGGCGGGATCGGCTGTGACGCCGGCGCAACGGCGCGCTTCGGAGCAGGGGTGAGCACGCGCTTGGCTTCGCCGGCTGGGGTCGTCTGGGGGTGCTGCGACGGCGCAACCGCACGCGGCGCCGGGGCCAAGGAGCGGGCAGCCGGCGGCGCCGGCGGCGGACCTTCGCCGGAAAGGCGGCGGCGCGCCTCTTCCTCAGACTTACGTTTGGACTCAGCCTCGCGCGCGAGACGCGTTTCCTCCTCGCGCTTGCGCGCTTCTGCGGCGGCGCGCTCGTGGCGCTCGCGCTCTTCGCGCTCGGAGCGAGCCCTGGCCTCCGCTTCGGCGCGGCGGCGCTCCTCATCCTCGCGGGCGCGAGCGTCGGAGAGCGCGCGGGCGCGAGCGTCGCGCTCGTCGTCGGTCAGCGCGCGCAGCACCATGCCGGCGCCGCGGCGCGGCGGCGGAGGCGACGTCGGGCGCTGTTCCGGCTTCGGCGGCAGCGAGGGCGGCGCGGCGGCGGGCGGCGGGGGCGTCGTGGGCTTGGCCTCGGCATGGCGGGGCCGATGGCTCTTCACCCGCTCCACGACCACGGCTTTCGAGCGGCCATGCGAGAAGCTTTGGCGCACCGTGCCCTGCTCCGGCGGACGCTGCTTGAGATGCAGCGTCTTCGGCGGGGGCGCCGTCAAGGTTTTGTCGCCGGTGTTCTCGGTTTCGCTCATCTAGGTTTCCGACCTCTGGCCTTCATCGGCCCCTAAGATAAATTCCTCACGCGCCGGCGCCCCGCATACGCCAGCATCCCCAAGCGCTTCCGGCGCTTCTTCGCCCCGATAGGCTGCAAGCTTCGCGCAGCGCGCCAAAAGGGGCGCAGCGAAACCTCCGCTCATGACCGCTGCATGTATCACATTTGTGCGGCCCAAAGCCAAATCCATTTGGCCCGAAGCAAATATTGCGACGGTTTCGGGCGCGCGGCCTGACGCCGCAGCGCCCCGGCGCGCCGCCTGCGCGAGCTTTCGTCGCCCGTCCTCGCCCCCGTCCTTGGCCTCGATTAAGACCGCGGCCTCACCTTTTTCAAGCGCCTCCGCGACCTTACCGAAGCCGCAAACGACGGCGCCGGCCTTGTTGGCGAGCGCCAGCATCTGCAGGCAGTCGGCCTCGAGCAGCGCGTCCACGTCTTGGGCGAGCGTCGGCGCGGCCACGGCCTTGACCTTCAGCGAGCGCGAGAACGCCTGCTTGCGCACGGCCTCGGCGACCAGCTGCGCCCGCGCCGTCACCCAAACGCCGCGGCCTGGCAGCCGCGACCTGATATCCGGCGTCACGTCCCCGTCCGGCGCGCGCACGAAGCGGATCATCGCCTCCGGCGCGAGCTGGCGGCGGGTCACGATGCAGGTGCGCTCCGGGCTACGCGCTTCAACCTTCGCCAACCGCCCTTCTCCTCGATTTTACGCCTCGGCAGCGCCGGCTTCCACGTCGCCATCGGCCTCCGCCACGGCCGGAGCCTCGATCCAACCGACACGCACGCGCGCGGCGAGAATCATCGCTTCCGCCTCCTCGCGCGAGATTTCGACGCCCGAGAGGAAGCCCTCATGCTTCGTCGTCTCGCCGTCCTTCTTCTCGCTCCAGCCGACGAGATCGTCGGGCACGCAGCCGGCGAAATCCTCCAATGTCTTGATGTCGTTCTCTCCGAGCTTGACCAGGATCTGCGAGGTCATCCCGTCGAGCTCCAGAAGCTCGTCCGTCACGCCGAGCTCGCGGCGGCGCGCGTCGTTCTCGGACTCGATCTTCTCGAGATGCAGCTTGGCGCGCTCCTGAATCTCGGTCGCCGTCTCCTCGTCGAAACCTTCGATCGACGAAAGCTCCGAGAACTCCACAAACGCAAGGTCCTCGACCGAGCGGAAGCCTTCCGACGCGAGCAGACGCGCGACGACCTCGTCGACGTCGATCGCCGTCATGAAGGTTCTGGTTCGCTCGTCGAACTCCTTCTGCCGACGCTCAGACTCCTCCGCTTCGGTCATGATGTCGATGTCCCAGCCGGTGAGCTGCGAGGCGAGACGAACGTTCTGGCCGCGGCGACCGATGGCGAGCGAGAGCTGGTCGTCCGGCACGACGACCTCGATGCGATTGTTATCTTCGTCAAGCACCACCTTCACGACTTCCGCCGGCTGTAGCGCGTTGACGATGAAGGTCGCGGAATCCGCCGACCAAGGGATGATGTCGATGCGCTCGCCTTGCAGCTCGCCGACGACAGCCTGCACGCGCGAGCCGCGCATGCCGACGCAGGCGCCGACGGGATCAATCGAGGAATCGCGCGAGACCACGGCGATCTTGGCGCGCGAGCCCGGGTCGCGAGCGACGGCCTTAACCTCGATCACGCCGTCGTAGATCTCCGGCACTTCTTGGCGGAAAAGCTTCGCCATGAACTGCGGATGCGTGCGCGACAAGAAAATCTGCGGCCCGCGCTGCTCGCGGCGCACGTCGTAGACATAGGCGCGGCAGCGGTCGCCGGGGCGGAACATCTCGCGCGGGATCATCTCGTCACGGCGAATGACTCCTTCGCCGCGTCCGAGATCGACAATGACATTGCCATATTCGACGCGCTTGACGAGGCCGTTGACGATGTCACCGATGCGGTCCTTGAACTCTTCATACTGACGGTCGCGCTCGGCCTCTCGCACCTTCTGCACAATGATCTGCTTGGCCGACTGCGCCGCGATGCGCCCAAAGTCGAACGGCGGCAGCGTCTCGGAAATCCAGTCGCCGGCCTGAGCCGCCGGGTTGCGCTTGCGCGCCTCCTCAAGCGAAATCTGCGTCGCGTCGTTCTCGACCTCGTCGACGACGAGCAGCAGCCGCGAGAAGCGCACCTCGCCGGTGCGCGGATTGATCTCGGCGCGCACCTCGGTCTCCTGGCCGTAGCGCGAGCGCGCGGCCTTTTGCAGCGCGTCCTCCATCGAGGCGATGACGATCGCGCGGTCGATCGATTTCTCACGCGCCACCGCGTCGGCGATCTGCAAAATTTCCAGTCGATTGGCGCTGACGGCCATGTGTGCTGCTCCTTCCCGGCGTATCGGCTTTCTTGCGCTTTAGTCGCGCGCGAAGCCGCCTCCGCCCCCTTTCTTGAAATGGGTCTGCACGCCAGCCGGAACCAGCGGCTTCTGCTTGGACTTCTTCTGCGCGAAACGCCCCGGCCCGCGACGCGGGCGCTCCTCTTGCGGCGGCGCGCTCGTCTCTTCCTCGCTCTCAGCCTCGGCTTTCGCGGCGCGCAGCGACTCGCGGATGAGGGCCTCGGTCAGCATGAGCTTGCCTTCGTCGAGATCGCGCAGCGGCAGGCGCACGACTTTTTCCTCGTCGCCCTGCGCGTCGTTGCGCGCAAGCGTCAGCAGGGCGTCCTTGCCCTCGCCTTCGATGGCGAGGATCTCGCCACGAAAACGCTTGCGCCCGGAATCGAGCGGCTGCGCAAGCTCGATTTTCGCCTCATGGCCGATGGCGCGGGCGAAGTCGGACACCCGCACGAGGGGGCGATCAATTCCCGGCGAGGAGATTTCGAGACGATATTCGCCGTTGATGAGATCGGCCACGTCGAGCTCAGGCGAGAGCGCCTGACTCGCCGCCTCGCAATCGCCGACGGACATCGTTCCGTCGGGCCGCTCGGCCATGATCTGCAGCGTCTGCCCGTTCTGCTGCATCAGCCGCACGCGCACGAGCCGGAAGCCGAGCTGCTCCAGAACCGGAATCGCCAGTGCTACGACGCGCGCGGCGACGCCGGTCTCGGCGACGAGACGCGGTTCCTCAAGAGCTGCGGGCGGGGCGTGCGACAAGCTTTGCGACTTCTGCTGCGCCGGACCAATACAAAAAGAGCGGGCCCGGCGCCGGACCCACTCTCAGACTCGACCGTCAGGAAACGATCGCTATGAGATGGAAGCAAGCACCATATACACCCATTGAGGGGGCCGGCGCAAGAGGCGTTACGAGCGCCGCTTCTTCAAAGCGTTGCGGTATGATGATAAGGATTGGGAGGATGGCGCTCCAGCTCATGGATGGCGATTCGCTGGAAATTGACCGAAGACGCGGCTGCGCGAAAACGCCGTCATCGCTGTTGCGCGAGCGCGTCGCCCTCCGCAAATGCATACCGGAACAGCGGCGCTTGTTCTGTTCGTCAGAAACCGACTACGCCTTGGCAGGCTCTGGACGCCGCGCATCGAACACGCCGGGACTCAAGCCGAGCCCAAGGGCTTTCGACGCGCGACGCCTCAGGAATGTTACGAGCCCGTCAACCTCTCCTGCGCTCGCGCAGAGCGCGGCTTGCAAGGGTCGCCACGCGCGTCTCCTCGGCCGGCGACTCGCTGACGATGAGTTCGGGCTTTTTGTAGCTCGAACGCGACGACCGCTCCTCTCTCGCCGACCGATGATCTGATGAACGATATTCGGTCGATTCGGCCGAACCCGAGAGCACTCCGCCCTTCTCGACCTCGATCTCGCCATAGGTCCACTTGCCCTCGATGCGCCCCGAAGCACGCACGATCAGCAGCTGCTTCACGGTGATGTCCGACCCCACCTTGCCGTAGACGTCCGCCTCCGACACGGAAATCGCACCGTTGACCACGCCCGTCGGCCCGACGATCAGCTGGCTGCAGGCGATCTCGCCGTCCACAGAGCCGTCGACCACGACCGTGTCCTGCGCCTGAATTGCGCCGCTGAGCGACACGCCCTCACCGATATAGACTACGTCCTTTTCCTCTGGCCTAAAGTCCGACATTACCCCTCTCCTCTGTTGTTCTTGTTGGTTTCGATTCGGTTCACGCATACTCAATCGCACCCCGTTGATCTTGGGCCAAACGCGGCGACAGCGCCGCGCGGGCTCTTGCCCCCTCCAATCAATCTTGCCGTTATCCCACTTCGGCGCCGCCAACGTTTGAGCGCGAGATTCTTCCGGCCTGCTTGCAATCAGAGGCGAGGCTCTCCAAGCCTCCTTCCCTGCCAGAAAGTCGGAATCGCCGATTCTGCGGCTTGCGAGCCGCGCGCAGTCGCCCGCTTTGCGGCCGAGGCCGCGGCGCCCGTATTCCTTCCTGGCTGCGGCAGCATCCACAACGTTAGCCGCGGCAGCGTCCAATAAGCTTGAAGCGCGGCACGCTGAGCTAGTGAAACGCGATCGAAGAAGCGGCAGCTGGCTCCAGCACGCGCGCGCGAACATCTCCGGCAAACCGAATACAGATCGACCAAACGCACACTGGGCAACATTGCAGCTAGACGCGCGCGGTTTGCGCGATTCCTATACGGCCCCGCCGCCAATTTATCTCGCCTAAGACGCTTGGACCCTAACATAACGAACTTCCGAACTTGAGGGTATCCCGGTTACTCTATGGAATGGGGCTTCTAGCCTTATTACCCCGGCTGTATCATGGCCGCCCAAGGCCAGCAATTCAGACTTGCAGAAATTTTATGGTTGTCAACAATAAATGGTGAACCATTGCGAGCGCGCAACTTTTTTATAGGCGCGCCGGACGCCTCCCCCGCTCGCATCGAGCGCAGAGCGGGGTAGCTCGCACCTCGGCTGGCGGATCGCGTCGCACCAAGAGACGCAAGTCGGTTTCGAGCTCTGCGACGGCCAGTCGAGTCGTGATATGGACATCCAACCGGCGTTCGACGCCGTTCACGGAACGCAGGAGCTTAAGCTTGGACGCGCTGTTCATCGGTCACGCTTACATTGACGTGAGCCTTCTTGCCGACGAGCTGCCGCGAGGCGACGAGAAAGCGGTCGCCAGGGATTACGCGGTCTCGTTCGGCGGCAACGCCGTCACTGCGGCCTTCTGCTGCGCCAAGCTCGGGCGAGCGCCGGACCTTCTCGCGCCCGTCGCGCGCGACTGGCTCGGCCACATGTTCATGGACATGGCCGACGCTTACCTCCTGCGCGTGCATGGGCGGCGGGTGGCGCGCTCCTCGCTCTCCTTCGTCTTTCCCAACGACGGCCAGCGCGCGATCCTGCGCGCCCGCGACAACGTCTATTTGCAAGACTTCCCGCGGCTCGACATTAGCACGGCCCGCCTGTTGCATCTTGACGGCCACATGGGCGACGCCGCCCTCTATTATGCGAAGGCAGCGCGCGAGAAGGGCGCGCTCGTCTCGCTCGACGGCGGCGCCCTGCGCCCAGGACTCCTCGAGCTGATCGACTTTGTGGACGTGGCGATCGTGGCGATGGACTTGTGCCGCCAAATGTCGCTGTCGATTGGGGAGATGCTGGCGTTTTTGAGGAGCAAGGGCTGTCGCCTCGGCGGCGTCACCGACGGCGCCCGGGGCCTGGTCTGGTACGAGGACTGCGGGGAAGCGCAGGCGATTCCGGCCCTGCTCGTGCCCGCGGAGAGGGTCGTCGACACGTCAGGCGCGGGCGACGTGTTCCACGGCGCCTATTGCGCATCTTATCTCGAAAGGCCGGCGGCGGCCTGGCTCGACCATTTCGACTTCGCCCGTGCGGCCTCGGCGCATAAGGTCCAGCACCTCGGCAATGAGGCGGGGCTGCCGTCCCAGGCCGACATCGCCTTGCTGCGCAAGAGGCTCGCCGAGGTGGTCTAGAACCCGCGTGAAAGTTTTCTCGATCCGGACGAAAGATGGGGTTGGCAAGGCGCCTTTCGCTTTGCTATATGCGCGCACCCCAGCCGTTCCCCGATAGCTCAGCTGGTAGAGCACGCGACTGTTAATCGCTAGGTCGTAGGTTCGAGTCCTACTCGGGGAGCCA
>DASPSI010000118.1:0-38289 GCA_035624015.1 Methylocystis sp. | reverse complement strand
GGCGGCGGCGTTGCCGGCCATGCCGGCGCCGACGACGATCGCGTCGAATTTCTCCTCGATCATGGCCGTGCCTCCTTGATTACCCGGCGAGCCTGTCGCGGTTGTGCGGCGAAAGCCGCTTGCGGAACGCCTCAGTCAATGCCGGCAGCAACCTTATCGCGTCCGTAACGATGCCGAGATGGGCGAAGTCGAAGATCGGCGCGTTCTTGTCGGTGTTGATGGCGAGGATCATGTCCGCGCCCTCGACGCCGACGCGATGCTGGATCGCGCCGGAAATGCCCGCGGCGATGTAAAGCTTGGGCCGGATCGTCTTCCCGGTCTGGCCAATCTGGCGATCCGAGCTGATCCAGCCCTTCTGCACGAGCGGACGCGAGCCGCCGTATTCGGCGCCAAGCGTCAGCGCGAGGTTGCGAACAAGCTGGTAATTCTCCGCGCTTTGCAGGCCGAGTCCGCCGGCGACGACGACATCGGCGAAGGCCAGACTCGATTTCGACGACTCGCGGTCAGGCACGAACTTTAAAATCTTTGTGATGATCTCGTCTTCGGCGAGATCGGGCGCGAAGGACACGACGCGGCCCGTGCGGTTCTCGTCGCGCGCAGGCATGGGCATTACGCGCGGGCGCACCGTCGCCATCTGCGGGCGATAGTTCAGCGTGTAGATCGTGCAGAGCAGCGAGCCGCCGAAGGTCGGCCGCGTCGCCGCGAGCGAGCCGTCGGCGTCGACCGCAAGTTCTGTGCAGTCTGCGGTGAGGCCAGTGAGCAAAGTGGTCGCGACCGAGCCCGCGAGATCGCGGCCGAGCGTTGTCGCGCCCAACAGCAGGATCTCGGGCTTGTGGGCGTTGACGAGCTGCGTCATCGCCTTCGAATAGGGCTCGTTGCGATACTCCTTGAGCGTCTCGTGCTCGACGAGATAGACGAGATCGGCGCCGTAGCGATGCGCCTCGTCGATCGCCGCTCGCGTCGCCTCGCCCGCGTCGCCGAGCACGACGCCCGCGAGCTCGACTCCGAGCTTGTCGGCAAGCTTGCGGCCTTCCCCCAGGAGCTCGAAGGACACGGGATGAATCTCGCCGCGTTCCTGCTCGACGAAGACCCAGACGTGCTTGTAGCCCCGGAAATGCTCGGGCAGCTCCTTCTTCGCGCCGGCGCGGCTGGCCGGAGCAGGGGCTGGCGTCTGCGACATTTCCCGTTCTCCTCTTCAGTGCCCGCCGGCGAGCTTCGCCATGTCGCCTTCGAGCGACGGCTGCTTTGCAAAGATTGCGCCGATCAGCGCCTCTGCGGACTCCGCCGCCGTCTTTTGCGGCTCGACGAGCGCCGCCTTTTCGCTGCGCGGCGAGGGCGCGAAAACTTTCTTCACGATCGTCGGTGATCCCTTCAGGCCGCATTTGGTCAGGTCGGGAATTTCGGCGTCCTTGGCGCTCCAGGCCACGATTTTTGCCCGTGCGGCGCGCAGCGAGTCGTCGATCGTGCCCCGCCGCACGTCGTTGACGCCCTCCAGCATGGTGATGAGGCAGGGCAGGCGAGTCTTCAGCACCTGCACGCCGCCTTCCGAGCGGCGCTCGACCACGATCTCGCGCGCCTCGGCGTCGCAGCTTTCGATCTTGGCGACATAGGTGAGCTGCAACAGATTCAGCCGCTTGGCGATGCCGGGGCCAACCTGCGCGGTGTCGCCGTCGATGGTCTGCTTGCCGGTGAAAACGATGTCCTGGGGGCCAAATTCAGCCTCGACCTTGCGGATCGCCTGCGCCAGCGCATAGGTCGTCGCCAGCGTGTCGGAGCCGGCGAAGGAGCGGTCGGTCAGCAGGATGGCGCGGTCGGCGCCGATGGCCAGGCACTTGCGCAAGGCTTCCGCCGCCATCGGCGGCCCCATCGACAAGACTGTCACTTCTCCGCCAAATTTGTCGCGAAGCCGCAACGCCTCTTCGAGCGAAAAAAGATCGTAAGGGTTCACGATCGTCGGCACCCCCTGGCGCATGATCGTGTTGGTGACGGGATGCACGCGGATTTGCGCGCTGTCCGGAACCTGCTTGATGCAGACGAGGATTTTCACGAACGCGTCTCCTGTTCCTTTACAGCGCGCGGCTGTCCGAGCCGATGAGCAGATCGAACGGCACGAAGGGCTTCTTCGCCTCCGCTTTGGGCTTGATTGCGTCTTGGTGCACCTTGAATAGACGCTGCTCGATCGGCGACGAAGAGACGAAATCGGCGTAGGCCTTGGCGAGATGGCTTCTGCAGGCGGCGACGATCTGCTCCTCCGGCAAGCCGTCGAGAGTTGCGCCGGCGAGATACTGCCCCATGCGCTTCAGGATATGTAGCCGCGCGACGCGCACGACAACCGGATCGAAATCGACGCCGAGCGTCTCGAAGAAGTCCTCCGCAGAGGAGAGCTTGCGTAGATCGTCGAGGATGCTCATCGTTTGTCGCTCCTTTGCATGTCGCTCATGAGGCGTTTGGCGGCAGCTCTGCACGCGCTGCGGCGACGAAACATCCAAGTTCAATCTCGGTGACGGGTCCCTTGCGCGAGCGCGCGCGCAGGCGAATCTGGTCCAGAACGCGAGACGCGACCGCCGGCTCGATGTCGATGCCGAGCTCCGCGCATTTGCCGGCGATGGCCGAAAGTCCCGAATGCTTGGCGATGACGACCTTGTTGCGGCGCCCAAACAGCGCCGGATCGAGCCCCTGATAGGCGCGCGCGTCCTTAAGCAGCGCCGAGACATGGATGCCGGACTCATGCGTGAAGACATCCTCGCCGACGACGGCCTTGGCGCAGGGAATCTCGCGCTGCGCCGCGCGCGCGACGGTCTTCGCGAGATCTTGCAGCCGCCGCGGATCGACGCCCGTGCGCCCCTGCATGACATGCCCGAGCGCCACCGCCACTTCTTCCAGCGCCGCATTACCGGCACGCTCGCCAAGGCCGAGCATCGTCACCGAGGCGTGCGTCGCGCCGGCGCGGATCGCTGCAAGCGTGTTGGCCGTCGCCAGTCCCACGTCGTCGTGGCCGTGGAATTCGATCGGCAGATCGGTTTCCTCGCGCACCCGGCGGATCCATTCATAGGCCGCGAAGGGATCGAGCAGGCTGAGCGTGTCAGCGAAACGAAAACGAGTCGCCCCTTCCGCTTTCGCGGCGGCGGCGATCCGGCCGATGTCGCGCGGGTCGGCGCGAGACGAGTCTTCGCCGCCGAGCGCCAAGGAAAGACCCTTGTCCGCGGCATATGCGAAAACCCGCTTCACGAGATCGATCACGCCATCGACGTCGGCGCCGAGCTTGACCGCCATCTGCAGGCGCGACATGGGCGCGGAAATATTGACCTGCGTCACGCCCGCAGCAAGCGCCGCTTCGATGTCAGATTGCGTCGCGCGGCACCAAGCGCCGACCCGGCAGGGCAGGCCGTCTGAGGCGATTGCCGCGATGGCGTCGATCTCGTCGCGCCCCATGGCGGGCGTTCCGGCCTCGATCTCATCGACGCCCGCCGCGGCCAGCGCCCGCGCGATCGACAGCTTTTCCGCCGCCGTGAAGGCGACGCCTGGCGCCTGCTCGCCGTCGCGCAGCGTCGTGTCGTTGATGAAGATGCAGGGCGGAGCGTCGAGCATGGGCGCAGACTCAGGCATAGACGGGTTTGAATTCCTTGCTGTCGTTCTGCGCGCCGGGCCAGAAGGGCGAGAGCGCGCGCAGCTTCTCCATGATCGGCGGCAGTGCTTCGACAACGCGATCGACGTCCTCGTCAACATTGTCGCGCGAGAAGGAGAAGCGGATCGACCCATGCGCTGCAGTGAAGGGGATGTTCATTGCGCGCAGCACATGAGAGGGCTCGAGCGAGCCCGAGGTGCAGGCCGAGCCGGACGAGGCGGCGATTCCGGCGCGGTTGAGATGCAGCAGGATCGCCTCGCCTTCCACATATTCGAAGGCGATGTTGCAGGTGTTCGGCAGCCGGTCGAGCGGATCGCCATTGACGAAGCAGTTGGGGATACGCTGGACCAGCGCCTTCTCCAGCCGATCGCGCAGGCCCTTCACGCGCGTCTGCTCCTCCGCCATGTGCTTCGCGGCGAGTTCCGCCGCTTGGCCCAGCGCGATGATCGCCGAAGCGTTTTCGGTGCCAGCGCGGCGTCCGCGCTCCTGGTGGCCGCCGCGCAGCAACGGCTTGAAGCGCACGCCGCGCTTGACATAGAGCGCGCCGATTCCCTTGGGGCCATGCAGCTTATGGCCGGAAAGCGACAACATGTCGATTGCGCTGTCCTTGAGCGAGATCGGGACCTTGCCGACCGCTTGCACCGCATCGGTGTGAAACAACGCGCCATGCTCCTTGGCGAGATCGGCGAGACCTTCGATCGGAAAAATCGTGCCGGTCTCGTTGTTCGCCCACATCAGCGAGACAACCGCCACCTTGTCGGACAGCGCCTCGCGATAGGCCTCGATGTCGAGCCGCCCGAAAGCGTCGACGCCGATGTAATGCACCTTCGCGCGCCCCGTCTTCTCCAGATGCTCGCAGAGCGACAGAATCGCCGGGTGCTCGACCTTAGAGGTGATGACCTCATGACGGTCGGGCATGGTTTCGAGCGCCGAGAGGATTGCGGTATTGTCGGCTTCCGTGCCTCCCGAGGTGTAAATGATCTCGTGGTCGTGCGCGCAGCCGAGCAGCGCCTGCAATTGCCCGCGCGCCTGCCTGACCGCGGCGCCTACGCTCGAGCCGAACGCATGGATGGAGGAGGGATTGCCGAACTGCTCCGTGAAGAATGGCAGCATCGCCGCGACGACTTCCGGATCCACCCGAGTCGTGGCGTTATTGTCGAGATAGACGGGCTTCATCGACGTGCCTCCTCAGTGCGCGGCGCGGCCGACGGGGATGACGCGAATGGGCGTGCCGAGCTTGGCGATCAGCCGCTCCTGGATGCCAGAAACCGTTACGCTCGCCATCTGACAGCCGACGCAGGCGCCCGAGAGATTGACCAGAACGTTGGAGCCGTCGACGTCGACGAGCTCGCAATCGCCACCATCTCTCTTCAGATACGGGCGCAGCTCCTCGATGGCCTCTTCGATGATCTTGATCTTCTTAAGCGTGGTGAGGCCGGCGGAGGGCGGGGGCAGCGGCGAGGACGGGGCGAGCGGGGATAGCTCGACGAGAACCGGCTTCGCCTTGGCGGCCTTGGCCTTCTCTTTGATCTTCTTCGGGTCGGCAGCGCCGATGCGATAGGCTTCGTGCTCGGGCAGAATGCCTTCGGCGACGAGTTGCGCGTTGGTGCGGGCGAGAATTTCCTCGAGCTTGTCGAAGCAGGTGAGACAGCCGCCGCCGGCCTTGGTGTAGTCGGTCACTTGCTCGACAGTCGTCGGCTTATTCATCTTGATCGTGCGCTCGATCATGCCCTCGTCGACGCCGAAGCATTTGCAGACGAGCGCGCCTTCCTCATGGTCGTCCTTCCAGGTCTCGCCGCGGTAATTGGCGACGGCGGCCTGAAGCGCCTCATAGCCCATGACTGAGCAGTGCATTTTCTCTGGCGGCAGCCCGCCTAAGAAATCCGCGATGTCTTGATTGGTGATCTTCAACGCTTCGTCGAGCGTCTTGCCGATGATGATCTCAGTCAACGCCGAGGAGGAGGCGATCGCCGAGCCGCAGCCAAAGGTCTGGAATTTGGCGTCGAGGATGATCTGCGTGACCGGATCGACGCTGAGCATGAGCTTCAGCGCGTCGCCGCAGGCGATGGCGCCGACCTCGCCGACCGCGTTCGCCTCCGCGAGCACGCCGGCGTTCTTCGGGTTGAAGAAGTAGTCCTTGACCTTGTCGGTGTAATCCCACATCGCGGCGCTCCTCGAGAAATGTTCAGCCGAAAGACTTGCCGCAGGAGCAGCTCGATTTGGCTTGCGGATTGTCGAAGGTGAAGCCGGAGCCCTCTAAGCCGATCACGAAGTCGACCTTGGCGCCCTCGAGATAGGAGAGGCTTTGTTCCTCGACGTACACCTTCACGCCGTCGCGTTCGAAGAGGTAGTCGTTCGGATCGGCCTTATCGACGAGGCCCATCATGTATTTGTAGCCGGCGCAGCCGCCCGCCTCGACCATGATGCGCAACCCTTCGATATCCTTGCCGGCGCCGGCGATCGCCGTGCGCACGGCGCTGATGGCGCTGTCGGTGAGTGTGATCATGGGCTGGCCTCTTCGCAAAAGAGTGGTCCTGCCCAAGGAGTAAGCAATGGCTGTGCCAGCCGGAAGCCATAGAAATTTCAGCAAAAACCCTTGTTGCTTTGCACACATCGGAACATTGTCAGGAGTCCGACAATGCTCAAGAACCGCGGAATTTCTCAGCCCGATCGGCTAGCATTGACGCGCCGAGGAGAGGAAGGCGGCGACGCGTTAACCTTTTCCCCGAGCGTGCTCCAGCTCCAATATGCGCATGGTCGCGCGCAGCACGGTGTCGGGGTTGAGGCTGATCGAGTCGATGCCCTGCTCGACGAGAAACTGCGCAATCTCAGGATAGTCCGACGGCGCCTGGCCACAAATGCCGCAGTGGCGGCCGTTGCGCCGCGCCCCTTCGATCGCAAGCCGCAGCATCGTCTTCACGCCTTCGTCGCGCTCGTCGAAATCGAAGGCGACGATCTCCGAGTCGCGATCGACGCCGAGCGTCAATTGCGTGAGGTCGTTCGAGCCGATCGAAAAGCCGTCGAAATGCCTGGCGAACGCGTCGATGAGCAGGACGTTGTTCGGGATCTCGCACATGACGTAGATCTCGAGCCCGTTGACGCCGCGCGCAAGGCCCAGCTCTTTCATGAGGGCGGTGACGCGTTCAGCCTCCTCGACGCGGCGGCAAAAGGGGATCATGAGCTTGACGTTTGTGAAGCCCATGTCGTCTCGCACGTGCTTCATCGCCGCGCATTCGAGTGCGAAGCCGTCGCGATAGGCCGGATGCGCATAGCGCGAGGCGCCGCGAAAGCCGATCATCGGATTAGCCTCCTCGGGCTCGAAGCCGCGCCCGCCGATAAGCGACGCATATTCGTTGCTCTTGAAGTCCGACATCCGTACGATGACGGGCTTGGGATAGAAGGCCGCGGCGATCGTCGCGACGCCTTCCGACAGCCGTTGTACGAAGTAGTCGGCGCCGCTCTTGTGCTGCGCCGTGAGCTGCTCGATTTCCTTGCGCTCGCACGCGTCGACGATCCGATCGGGATGCACGAGCGCCATCGGATGCGCCTTGATGTATTCGGTGACGATGAACTCCATGCGTGCAAGCCCCACGCCGTCGCAGGGCAGCGCCGACAGCGCGAAGGCGCTCTCGGGATTGCCGACGTTGAGCATCACGTGCGTCTTCGGGCGCGGCAATCGCGAGAGGTCGGTCTTCTCGACCGAAAATTCGATCTTGCCTTCGTAGACCCTGCCTACGTCGCCTTCCGCGCAGCAGACGCTGATCGTCTCGCCGGTGCGGATGACGCGCGTCGCGACATCTGCGCCGACGATCGCCGGAATGCCGAGCTCGCGGGCGACGATCGCCGCATGGCAGGTGCGCCCGCCGCGATTGGTGACCACCGCCGCCGCCGACTTCATGACCGTGCCCCAATCGGGCGAGGTCGTGTCGGCGATGAGGATCTCGCCCGGCACGAATTGCGACAGCTCGTTGAGATGCGAGATGACGCGGGCCTTGCCGCAGGCGATCTTCGCGCCGACCGCGCGGCCTTCGACGCGCATCGGCCCGCGCTTGGCGATTCGATATTCCTCGATGGCCAGACGATCGCGGCGCGACGCCACGGTCTCCGGCCGCGCCTGAACGATGTAGAGCCGCCCATCGAGGCCGTCTTTCGCCCATTCGATGTCCATGGGCCGCTTGGTCCCAGCCTTCGCGCTGTAGTGCTCCTCGATGGCGATCGCTTGGCCCGCGAGCTTCAGAACCTCGGCATCGTCGAGGCAGAAGGCGCCGCGATCCTTGGCGTCGGTCGCGATGTTGCGGGTCGTCGCGCGGCCCGTCTCGGAGAAGATCATCTTGATCTTCTTGGCTCCGAGCTCGCGCTTGATGACCGCGCCCTTGCCCTGGCGGAAGGTCGGCTTGAACACGTAGAACTCGTCGGGGTCGACGGCGCCCTGCACGACGTTCTCGCCAAGACCGTAGGAGCCGGTCAAAAACACCACGTCCTCGAAGCCCGTTTCGGTGTCGATTGTGAAGATGACGCCCGACGCAGCGATGTCGGAGCGCACCATCTTCATGACGCCCACGGAGTTCAACACCTTGAAGTGATCGAAGCCGTTGTCGATGCGATAACGAATGGCGCGATCGGTGAAAAGGCTCGCGAAGCAATGGCGGATCGCTTCCAGCACGCCGGCTTCGCCGCGCACGTTGAGATAGCTCTCGTGCTGGCCGGCGAAGCTCGCGCTTGGCAGGTCCTCGGCGGTGGCCGACGAGCGCACGGCGACGGTGAGGTCGGCGCCATATTCCTCAGCGAGCCGGCCGAGCGCCGCGAGGACCTCGCAAGAGAGATCGGCGGGCAGACCGGCGTCGTAGACGATCTCTCTCGCGCGCGCCGCGCGCCGGGCGAGGTCCTTCACATCGGCGACGTCGAGCTCCTCGAGCGCTGCGCGCAAAGGCCCCCAGGCGGAGGCGGAGTCGAGCACGTGGCGATAGGCGCGCGCCGTGACCGCGAAGCCGTTGGGGATCAGAATGCCCTTTGGCGTGAGCTCGCGATACATCTCGCCGAGCGATGCGTTCTTGCCGCCGACGAGCGGCACGTCGTCGATGCCGATCTCGGCGAAGAAGCGGATGAATCGGCTCGCGCCGCCCATGCCTTGGGGAGCGAGCGCGGGCTCGAGCGCTGAATCGGTCATTTCTTTTCTCCGCCTGCACCCGGCGCCCTAGCGCCGCCGTTCTTGAGCTCCGCCAGATAGGCTGCGACCTTGTCGATCTCGAAATCGGCGAGCCGCGGGTTCGGCATCTTGCCCGCGCCGCCCAAATTTCCATGCGGGGCAGAGAGAAACTGGCGCAGCCACGCCTCGCTGAAATCTTGGCGCTTGACGATCGAGGAGAAGCTCGGCGCGGGCGGCCTCAGGATCGGCGTCTGGCCCTTTTCGACGACATGACAATTGCCGCAGACCTTGAGCGCGAAGTCGCGCCCGGCTGCGGCGAGATCCTCCGGCTTCTCCCGCGCGGCGGCAGCGGCCGCGCCAAGAATGAAAACGAACGACACGGCAAGGGATCTCGTCATGATGGCCTCATTCGTAGCGCAGCGCTTGGATTGGATCGAGGCGCGCCGCCTTCCGCGCCGGATAATAGCCGAAGAATATGCCGACAGCGGCGGAAAATGCGAAGCCTATGGCGACGGCCGCGAGCGACACGGGCGATGACCATTGCGAGAACAGCGCGATGATTTCGGAGATCACGACGCCCGCGAGGATACCGGCGGCGCCCCCGGAAACGCTGATCAGCACCGCTTCGGCCAGAAATTGCGCCAGCACATGAAGACGCTGCGCGCCGACCGCCATGCGCAGGCCGATCTCGCGCGTGCGTTCGGTTACGGAGACGAGCAAAATGTTCATGATGCCGATGCCGCCGACGACAAGCGAGATCGAAGCGACGATCGCGAGCAATATCGCCATGATCCGGCTCGACCCTTCCGCGGTCTCGGCGATCTGGCTCAGGTTGCGGATGTCGAAATCCTTGACGTCGGTGGGCTTGATGCGGTGGCGGCGCACGAGAATCTGGTTGATCTCGTCGATCGCCGTCGTGATCTTGTCCTGCGCCGTCGCCTGCACATAGATCGAGTTGACGTATCCCGTGAGCCGCGGCTGCAGGTTGAACGGGTTCGGCGCAAGCGGATAGAGCGCCGTAAGATTGGTGGCCTGGTTCGGGCTCGCGACGCCGAGCACCTTCTGCTCGCCGGTCTTGAACGGAATCATGACGAGATCGTCCTGATCCTGTCCCCACATGCTCTGGCCCTTGGCGGCGAGCAGCCCGACGACCCGCAGCGGAAAGCCCTTGACAAGGATTGTCGCGTCGAGCGGATCCTCGCCGTGGATGAAGAGCTGCTTGTAGACCGTCTGGCCGAGCACAACGACGAGCGCGCCGCGCCGCTCATCTTCAGGGGAGATCCCGCGCCCCAAGGCTATGCTCCAATTCGTGACAGGCGGATAGTTCACAGACACCGCCTGGATGTTGGTGGTCCAGTTCTGGTTTCCGAGCTGCACCTGGCCCATCTGGCGCATGAGATAGGCGACGAGCGAGACCGTCGTCGCCTCGCGGCGGATCGCCTGCGCGTCGGCGACGGTCAACGTCGAGGCGCTGCCGAAGCCTGCGCGCGCGCCGCCGGTCAGCACGGCGCCCGGCAGCACCACCGCCAGATTGGTGCCTAGACTCTCGATCTGCTTGCGCACCGCGGCGTTGGCGCCGTCGCCGACGGCCACCATCGCGATCAGCGCGGCGACGCCAATGAACACGCCGAGCATCGTCAGCGCCGAGCGCAGCTTGTTGCGGGCGATGGCGGCGACTGCGGCGGAGACGATCATCGAGGCGAAGGCCAGCGACGAGACGCGCGCGAGGCCCGCCGCGACGCCGCCATTCGCGTGAAAGATCGCCGCAGCAGCCGAATTTTCATCTCGCGCGCCTGTCATAGGCGCCAGGGAAACGGCGGACCGGGCGCGCTTCACGTCGCTGACGATCAGGCCGTCGCGCATGGTCACGATCCGGCCGGCATAGTCGGCGATGTCCTGCTCGTGGGTGACGACAATGATGGTGACACCCTGGTCGCGATTGAGCGCGACCAACGTCTCCATGATCTCATGCGAGGTCTTGGTGTCGAGATTGCCGGTCGGCTCATCGGCGAAGAGCACGCTCGGACCGTTGATGAGCGCGCGCGCGATCGCGACACGCTGCTGCTGGCCGCCGGAAAGCTGCGCCGGCGTGTTGTTCTCGCGGTCGGCGAGGCCGAGAAGTTTCAGCGCGGAACGCGCACGGTCCAGCCTGTCGCGGCTGTCGCCCGCGCTTTCTGAATAGAACAGAGGCAGAGCGACATTCTCGATCGCGCTCGTGCGCGCGAGCAGATTGAAGCTCTGAAAGACGAAGCCTAGGCGCTCGCCGCGCAGCTTCGCGAGCTGGGGCTCGCTCAAGCCCGCGACATCCAAGCCTTCAAGATAATAATGGCCGCCCGTCGGCGGATCTAGGCAGCCGAGAATGGCCATGAGCGTCGATTTGCCGGAGCCGGACGACCCCATGATCGCGACGAACTCGCCCCGCTCGATCGCAAGATCGACGCCGCGTAGCGCGCGCACCTGGACGTCGCCGACGACGAAGGTCCGCGTGAGATTGCGCACTTCGATTACGAGGTCCGCCATGAAGTCCAATCTTCGCGGCTAAAGCTCAGGAGGACGGGCGGCGCTCTTCGCCGATGATCGCCTCGTCGCCGTCGCGCAGGTCGCCGGTCACGATCTCCGTGTTGGTGTCGTCGTCCAGTCCGGGCGCGACGACGACGGCTTGCGGCGTCCCGCCGCGCAGCACGAAGATGCGCGCCCCTCCCTCTTGCGGCGGCCTGATCGCCGCGCCCTTGGGCGCATAACGAAAGGCTTGGTCGGGCGCGCGCAGCACGTTCGCGCGCTCGCCGATGACGATGCGGGTCGTCGCGGTCATGCCGGGCATCAGCGCGTGGTCCTTGTTCGGCGCGCTCACCACCACGTCATAGGTGACGACATTCTGGATCGTCTGCGGCGACTGCCGGACCTGCGTCACCTGGCCGGCGAAGGTTCGGTTGGGATAGGACTCCACTGTGAAAGTGGCCTTGTCGCCCTCCTTCATCGCGCCCACGTCGCTCTCGGAGACATTGGCGTCCACCTCCATGAGCGTCAGATCCGTGCCGACGAGAAACAGCGTCGGCGTCTGGAAGCTTGCGGCGACGGTCTGGCCCATCTCGACCGCGCGCGTGACGACGGTGCCGTCGACTGGCGCGATGATGTCGGTATAGCCGAGGTTGATCTCGGCGGCGCGCAGATTGGCCTCCTGCAGGGCGATGGTGGCTTCGTCGAGGCCGATCTGCGCCGCGGCTTGATCATAGGCGCTTTTGGAGGAATCGAGAGCGTCCTGCGAGACCGCCTTGGTCACGACGAGCTTCTGATTGCGCTCGAAGGCCACCTTCGCATAAGCGAGATTCGCCTTGTCCTTGACGAGCTGCGCCTTCGCTACCCCGAGATTGGCGCGCATCTGATCGACCACGGCCTGATAGGGGCGCGGGTCGATCTTGGCGCAGACCTGCCCCTTCTTCACCTCGGTGTTGTAATCGCAGTAGCGCGCCGCAATGACGCCCGAGACATAGGCGCCCACTTGCACTGTGATGATCGGATTGACCGTGCCGCTCGTCGTCACCGCGCGGACGATGGGGCCGCGCGTGATCTTCTGCGTCACGTAGCGCATGCCGTTTTCCCGGCCGAGCGTCCAGTAAAGCGCAAGCGCCGCGCCTGCGAGGAGGGCGGCGCCGATCGCCGCCGGAACGGCGCCGCGAAAACGCCTCGCCGTTTCTGTCGCAGTGTCCGCGCCTTCGCGGTAGGTCAAAGGTTCGCTCATCGATCGCCCGTTCGATGGAGCCCTATCATGAAATAAAGACCTTTGCACTTGCAACGCGCAAATAAACGAAACAGCGCGCCGCTGCTTGGCGTTCAGCCGGGCTTTCTCTCGTTCCACCAAAGGTTGGAGATGAAAAGCCCCTTGGCGAACGGCAGCACATAGAGAACCAGCGCGATCGTCACGAAGATAAGGATCGCGGCTTCGACCGGGTAGCTCAGCTCGGCCCGCGTTTCGAGGATATAGAGCAGCGGGACGACCACATGCCCGACGATCATAATCGTGAGCCACGCCGGCCCGTCGTCGGCGTCGAGCCCCTGAAAGCTTTCGCCGCAGCAGGGACAGGCGTCGCGCCGCTTCAGATAGGCGCGGAACAGCGAGCCCTCGCCGCAGGCAGGGCATTTGCCCAGGAAGCCGCTCGTGAGCACACGCGAAAGCCGCGGCGCCACGCGCGCTGCCGCCGCTTGCGCGGACGCGCGAATCTGCTCCTGCGTATCAACAGCAGTCATGGTCTGCCCTCTTGGCGCCTCGATCGGCGGCAATTTTGAGATGACGCCGCCGCCTTTAGCATCGGATGGAGGGTATTGTCGATCTCATATCGACGTTAAAGCAATATGTGCGCCATAAAACTTGTCGCGATTGACTTCATCTATCGAGCTATTGACGCTGCTTATATTGTGGCGCGCCGCGCGCCCTCGCAAGAGGACGCGCGGATGTCCGAGCGGGCGCTACTGCGCCGCGAGCTTGATCTCGGGATAGGCGCAACGCTCGTCGCTCTTCGCGTCTATATTGAGATGCGCCGGCGGCTCGACGAAGGGAATGCCCAGCGTCCGCCACACATCGACCAGCGCCTCGACCAGCGCGCCGATATGCTCATGCGTATGGCGCGGCGTCGGGGTGATGCGCAGGCGCTCCGAGCCCTTGGCGACGGTGGGATAGTTGATCGGCTGGATATAGACGCCGTGCCGCTCGAGCAGCATTTCGCTCGCCGCCTTGCAGAGCTGGGCGTCGCGCACCATGACCGGCACGATATGCGAAGTGTTCTCCAACACCGGCAGGCCGGCAGCGGAAAGCGCATGCTTGGTGACGTGCGCGGCGCGCTGATGCGCAGCGCGCAGATCCGGACGCGATTTCAGCAGCCGCACGGCGGCGCAGGCCGCTGCGGCGATCGCCGGCGGCAGCGCCGTGGTGAAGATGAAGGAAGGAGCGTAGCCCCGGATCGCGTCGATGAGCGCGGCGTCGCCTGCGACGTAGCCGCCAAGCGTCCCGAAGCCCTTGGCGAGCGTGCCCTCGATCACGTCGATCTCGCTCATGACGCCTGCCTGCTCGCAGACTCCGCCGCCGCGCGCGCCGTACATGCCGACGGCGTGCACTTCGTCGATGTAGGTCATCGCTCCGTAACGCTTGGCGAGCGCAACGATCTCCGCGACCGGCGCCACATTGCCGTTCATCGAGTAGAGGCTCTCGAAGACGATGAGCTTCGGGCGGTCGCCGGCGGCGATCAGCAGCTCCTTGAGATGTTCGAGATCGTTGTGGCGGAAGATCTTCTTCTCGGCGTGGGATCGCTTGACGCCCTCGATCATCGAATTGTGATTGGAGGCGTCGGAAAGAATGAGGCAATTCGGCAGAAGGTCCGCGATGGTCGAGATCGCCGCGAGATTGGATATCCAGCCCGAGGTGAAGACGAGCGCCGCCTCCTTGCTGTGGAGATCGGCGAGCTCGCGCTCGAGCTCAACGATGGCCTGGCTCGTGCCGGAGATGTTGCGCGTGCCGCCGGCGCCGGCGCCCACGCGCGCGGCCGTCTCCGCCATGGCCTTGATGACCTCGGGGTGCTGACCCATGCCGAGATAGTCGTTCGAGCACCAGATCGTGACGGCCTGCGTGCGCCCATCGGGGCGGCGCCATGAGGCCTCCGGAAATGTCTCGACGTCGCGCTCGATCGGCGTGAACACCCGGTAGCGGCGCTCCGAACGGAGACGGAAGACCGCAGCCTCGAAATAGCGCCGATACTCCATCTTAGGCCCTTCTTCCACCCCAACATCCCGCGCCGAGCGCTCACGCCCGAGCCTTGTCGGAAACCCTACATAACCCATCGGCGGGCGGATTGCGAGCGGCGGATCGTCGCAAGGCTTTTGTGCATTTAACGCCGTGAAGGGTCGGCCTCCGCGGGCCCGGTCGCGGCGAAGCCTTTCACCCGGTTGTAGAATCTTGTGCGGACATCGATATCTCAGATTGGGGGACCGATGCTTCGGGACGGGCGTCCGCTCCCCGTCGCATGGTTGATTCGCGCGCCCCCCCGCGTTATTGCCGGGGCCTTCGCGGAAAACTCCAACCCGGTCGGCGACATTCTGCACATGGCCAAGCGCGATTACTACGAAACTCTCGGCGTCTCCCGGACCGCGACCGATGTCGAGATGAAGATCGCCTTTCGCAAGGCGGCGATGGAGTGCCATCCCGACCGCAATCCGGGCGACAAAGCGGCGGAATCGCGGTTCAAGGAGCTCAACGAAGCCTATCAGGCGCTCTCCGATCCGCAAAAGCGCGCCGCTTACGACCGGTTCGGCCATAACGCCTTCCAGCAGGGCGGCGGCTTCGGGGGCGAGGGCTTCGGCGCCTCGATGGCCGACATCTTCGAGGATCTCTTTGGCGACGTCATGGGCCGCCGCGGCGGCGGACGCGCGGGGGCCAACGGGCGCGAGCGCGGCTCGGACCTGCGCTACAACATGGAGATCACGCTCGAGGAAGCTTATACCGGCAAGACCGCCACGCTGACCCTGCCGACCTCCGCGACCTGCGACGCCTGCGCGGGGACGGGCGCCAAGAAAGGCTCGAAGCCCAAGACGTGCGCCACCTGCGCCGGCCACGGCCGCGTGCGCGCGCAGCAGGGGTTCTTCGCCATCGAGCGCACCTGCCCGACCTGCCAAGGACGCGGCGAAACCATCGAGCACCCCTGCCCCGCCTGCGGCGGCTCCGGGCGCAAAACGCTCGAGCGCACGCTCTCGGTCAACGTCCCGGCGGGGGTCGAGGACGGCAACCGCATCCGTCTCGCCGGCGAGGGCGAGGCCGGGCTGCGCGGTGGGCCGCCGGGCGATCTTTACATCTTCCTGGCGGTCAAGCCCCACCCCTTCTTCCAACGCGACGGCGCCGATCTCTACTGCCGGGTGCCGATCTCCATGGTGCGGGCGGCGATCGGCGGCGAGATGGCTGTGCACGCCATCGACGGCTCGGAATGCAAGGTCAAGATCCCCGAGGGCACGCAGTCGGGGCGGCAGATCAAGGTCAAGGGCAAGGGCATGCCGACCTTGCGCGGGCGCGAGATGGGCGACCTGCACGTGCAGATAAGCGTTGAGACGCCGCAGAACTTGACGAAACGCCAGCGTGAGCTGCTAGAAGAATTCGAGGAAGAGTCTTCGCACCAGACGCATCCTGAGGCCACGGGCTTCTTCGCCCGCATGAAGGACCTCTTCGGCAAATGAGACGCGGCCTTCTGTTCTTAAGCAACCTCAACCTCTGAAAGGCGACCGTCACGTGCAGCACGGCCAGCGCTCCGAACAAGCCAATCTGTCCGATAATGTGAGTTTTCTGCGCGCGATGGTCGAGCGTCCGGAAGTTGTCGGCGCAGTCTCGCCCTCGGGTCCGGCGCTCGCACGGAAGATGGCGGGCTACGTCGATCTTGCGCGCGACGGGCTCATTCTGGAGCTCGGCCCCGGCACGGGACCGGTGACCAAGGCGTTGCTCGCCCACGGCGTGCTCCCGAGCCGCCTCCTGCTCCTCGAATATGATACGAAATTCTGCCACATCATCCGTGAGCGATTCCCCAACCTGAAGCTCGTCCAGGGGGACGCTTACGACCTTAAGAAGACGCTCAAAGGCCATGTCGACGGGCGCATTTCGACGATCGTCTCCAGCCTGCCGCTGCTCATGCGCCCCGAGTGCGACCGCGTCGAGCTGCTGCATCAGGCCTTCGATCTGATGGGCCCGGATGGACTGTTCATTCAGTTCACCTACCGCCTCGCCGGCTCGCCGGTGCCCCTGCATGCGAGCAACGGTTCAGGCTCGCGCTTCGTCGGCAAGTCGGGCGCGCCCATCCTGCTCAACTTCCCGCCGGCGCGCGTGTGGCGCTACCGCGTCGCCGGACACGCGGGCCCGCCGGGCAGATGAGCGCCGACGAGCGGATCATCGTCGCGCTCGACGTGGGGAGCGTCGAAGCGGCGCGCGCGCTGGTCTCGACGCTCGGTGACGCGATCGGCTTTTACAAGATCGGTCTGGAGCTCGCTTATGCCGGCGGGCTCGATCTCGCCGGCGAGCTGAAGCAGGCTGGCAAGCGCGTTTTCCTCGATTTGAAGCTGCACGACATCGGCGCGACAGTGGAGCGCGCGACGCGCCAGATCGCGCGGCTCGGCGCCGATTTTCTGACCGTGCACGGTTTCGAGCAAACGATGCGCGCCGCGCGCGTGGGGGCTATGGGAAGGGAACTGAAGCTCCTCGCCGTGACGGTGATGACTTCTTACGACGACGCCGATCTTGCGCGCGCGGGCTACGCATGCGGAGTCGAGGCGCTCGTTTGGCGGCGCGCCACGCAGGCCAGAGACTGCGGCGCCGACGGGCTGATCCTGTCGCCCCTGGAGCTGATGCCGATTCGCGCGCTTGTCGGGCCGCAGATGCTGCTCGTGACGCCGGGCGTGCGCCCTGCGTGGGCGGAGGCCAACGATCAGAAACGCGTCATGACGCCCGCCGAGGCGATCGCGGCCGGCGCCGACCATCTCGTCATCGGCCGCCCGATCACTCGCGCCGCCGATCCTCGCGCGGCAGCCGAGCGGATAAGGGCGGAGATTGCGGCGGGTTCAAGGTGAGGCGGCCGTTAAAGGCTCGAATCTGCTTCTCTTGCCGCTTGCCGGGAGTGGGGCAGAGTCGGGCCCTCGCCGACTTTTCGCCTGAGCCCCGCTCTCGAAACGACTTGTGGAGGCCGTCGCGAAGGTCGCGCCGGGCATGACAAAAGCAATGATTCGAAAACTCTCGCCATCCTTGCGCTCCGCGCTTTATGCCCTTCGCGGCGGATTTCTCGTCCGGCCTCTGGCGATCGTTCTGGCGCTCGGCGCTGCAGGCGCCCTGCTCTCCGACTTCGAGGAACGCCTTCCCGCCGTTCGCGCGCTCATCCCGGAGACGCTATTCCCCTCCCAGTCGGATCCTCAGGTCGCGCAGGCGATTCTCACCGTCATCGCGACGTCGACGATGACCGTCGTGTCGATCGTCTTCGCCATTCTCTTGATGACGCTGACCTTGGCGTCGACGCAATTCTCGCCGCGCATTCTCGTCAATTTCGTGCGGGATCGCGTGACGCAATGGACGCTGGGGGTGTTCCTCGGCACTTTTTCCTATTGTATCGCCGCGCTTCCCGCCGCCAGGCTGCTGCCCAAACCGTTTGCGCCGGTTTTGACGGTGCTCGGCGCCATGCTGCTCGCCCCGGTGTGCGTCGGCATGCTCGTCTATTTCATCTTCCACATCTCCAACGCCATCAGCGTCAACAATATCGTCGACCGGATCCGGCGCGAAACGGAGCTCATCATCGACGGATTGATGCCGGAGCGGCGCCGGCCAGGGCAAGCCTATGAGCCGGTCGGGGTGTTTCCCGGAGCGCTCGAAGAGGTGATAAGGAGCCGCGAGTCCGGCTACATTCGCTTCGTCGACATCGAACGCTTGCGCGCGCTCGCCAAGGAGTATCGCGTATGCCTGCGCCTCGAGCGCCGCGTCGGTCATTTCGTTCCCGAAGGCGTCGCCTTGATCCGCTTCTCTCGCGGCGATCGCATCACCCAAGAGCGCGCGCTCGAGCTTCTCTCGGCGATCGAGATTGGTCCGACCCGCACGATGCAGCAGGACGTGGAGTTCGGCGTCGTGCAGATCGTCGATATCGCCTTGCGCGCGATTTCGCCCGCCGTGAACGACCCGACAACCGCGATCAGCTGCGTCGATCAGCTGAGCTCGATCCTGATCCGCTGGATCGAACGCACCCCGCCGCGCAGCTTCTACTATGATCCGCCTCATATTCTGCGCGTCGCCGTGCCGTGGATCGATTTGGGCGGCCTGCTCGATCTCGCCTTCGAGCAAATCCGCCATTACGCCGTCGCCGACGCCGGCGTCAGCCTGCGCCTGATGCGCGCTTTGGGCGACATCGCCAGCACGGTCAGCGACCCCGGGATACGCCGAATTCTGATTGAGCGAGGCCGTCAGTTGCTCGCGGGCTGCGCGGGGAAAATTCAGGAAGGCGACTTGGAGCGGTTGCGCCGGCGCCTCGCTCTTCTCGAGGCCGGCTTTGCGCTCGAGGATAAGCTCGGGGAATGAGCCGCGTTCAAGGAAGCACGAAAATATGTTGCGCGAGGTCATGGAACGGGCGTTTTCGAGGGGCTCAGTCAGAATGCGGTTTTGGTTTTTTGTCGCCGATCATCGCAAAACTGGAACTAAAATTTTTGCGAAACGCCCAAGTAAAGCTGCAGCCTCGGCGTCGCAGCCGTCAGGCCGATGTTGGCGCCGACATCGAACTGCAGGCTCGGCGATTTTTTCCAGGCGAGCCAGGCCAGGGAAAGGTCGAGCGACGCCTGCTTGTTGGGCGACGCGGGATCGTTGTTCGCCTGGCCCCAGAGCTCGATATAGCCGGTGACGCCGTCAGCGAGCGCGTGGCTGAGGTTGCCGAGGAACTGCACGTTCGTGTGCCTGCCGAAATCGTTTGCGTTGCGAAGGACGTCGATTTCGGGATCGAAGAGCAGGGTGAAGCCCTGCGGCAGCGCGAACGAGACCGGGACGATCGCGCCGCCTTCGACCGCTTTGTTGCTGATCCCATGCGAACCGGTCGGCGCTTTCACATAAGGAATGACGGCCATTTGAAAGTCGCCGCCCTCGGGACCCGCCAAGTTCAATTTGGCGCGATAATACATGTCGCCGACGCCCTCGACGCTCTGGCTGCCCGAGGCGTTCTTGGTGGTCATTCGAGCGAAGGGCGCCATGCTCGCTTCGAGGTCGATCGTATTGGTGACTCCGACCTTCAGGGTGGGGTTGGTGTAGAGAAAAGTATCCGTCGTCGTTCCGCCATTGTAAGCGTGCGTCCAGTTGAAGACGTCGGATTCATATTGGAAATGGCCCGCGTCCACGGTGCAGGGCAGATTGGCCTTGGGCGGCCTGTCGGTGCAAAGGTCGCGCAGCTGGTCGTCGGGGGCCGGGTTGAAAAACGTGTAGCTGGTTTTATCCGGCGCATTGGCGTTCTCGCCGGATGCCGTCTGAGCCATCAGCGGCTTGACCTCGAAGCACGAAGCCCACACGAGAGCCATGGCGGCTATCACAACCTTAGCGATGCCGCCGTTCGGGTTCACAGCCATTCTCTCAAGAGCGCGTTGAAGGTGCTCGCCCATGCTGAGACCTCTTCTTTCAGAAGATATTCTGCAGCCATTTCGCCAGACCCGCCGTCTCCTTGGAGACGGGAAACGCATAGCCGACGATTGTTTTGAAGATCAGCCGATCGGAGCCAGATGTAAAGCCATGACCCACGCCAAAATTCACGTCGAACTCTCCGAGCTTGAAATCGGTGACGGCGAAGAGGTCATGCTTCTGTTGCTGCAAGGGCAGGAAATGCCCAATCTGGCCAAAATCAGCATAGTATTCTAGCCCAAGCGAGAAATTCTTCTCGAATTTGTGGGCGAGCCTAACCGCGGGGGCGAAGTCGACGGAGCCGTGATCGCCGGGAGCGAAGTCGACGATCGGGTTGACGATGAGCTCGAAATCGCTGTTGCGCACCCCGACGATCGGGCGGAGCTCCGCGCCAAACCGCGTCTGCGCGAACTTTGGCGTGGTGTAGCTGAACTCAAAATTGGCGCCATAGAAAAAATCGCGCTTTTCTGCATCTGGAGGGACGAACAGGCTGCGGACCTTGAAGGCGTCCGAGTAGAAGACCCCATTCTCCTGAAGCGCGAAAGGCGCATAGAGGCCAAGCTCCCACCAATCCGTGACGCCGTAAGCGAGCTCCGGCGTGCCATTGAGACTGTGGTTTGGAACCAGGCCTCCGGGAAAGTTCGGTTGGGTGGGGCCGCGCGCAACGTAATTGAGATGCTGCTCGAGCTCCCATTGACCGACCTGGGCGATTTCCGCGTTGTAGACTTGAATTTCGTCAATTGCGCGGGCGCGGCTTGGCAAGAAGTTAAACGCAGCAAGCACGAGAATCCCCACGACCGGCTTGCGGATATTGCTTCCGGATCGCATCTTCACTGCGTCGTTCTCCGAAGAGCCGGCGGAATGGCTTCAAACTGCCTTTCTACCGCCACGATCGGCGGGATTTCGCCGGGCCGCCGCCCGCGGCCTCGAATGAAGCCGCGGGCGCGCGAGGTCTGTTTAATAGTGCCACAACAGGTCGGCGGAGAAGATCGCGATGTGGCTCTTCGTGCCGACGCCGCCGAGCAGCGGCGCCGAAGTCTCGAAGGCCGGCGCATGCAGCGAATTATACCACGCGATCTCAGGCCGGATCTCGACGGTCGGCGAGAACCAGTGCTGCCAGCCCATGGCGTAGTTAAAGTAGGCAGTCTTGGTGCCCGTGCGCTGACCGTTGATGTCGTCGAAATACTCGGCGCGCCAGGAGATGTTGTCCCTCGCCGTGGCCCTGTAGTTCAAGTAAGCGACGGTCGACCACTCGCGCGCCGTGCAGGTCGGATTGGGATTGCCTGGGCACTGCGCCAGATTCGGGGCGTTGACCTGATAGTAGAAGGGATTGGGAACGGTCAGTCCGATGAACGAGTTCACGATGCTGTTGAGGTTCGGCACGTTATTCTCGTGCATGTGCCAGGCCTCGATGGCGATGTGCCAGTCCTCGTCGAACTTGTGGTAGTAGGTGAGGCCGTACCACTGCAGATTGTTGTAGCCATAGACGCCAGAGTTGATGCCGTTGGCGCAGAGATACAGATTGTCGTAGGCGCTGTCGGTCTGATAGCGCCCGCAAACAGAGACGGTCGGCTTGACGCCCGGATCGACCTGTCCTTGATAGTAGGACTGTGCGGTCGTCATCGCGAACACGCCCGGCGCCGGCTGGTAGAGAATGCCGCCCGCGACCGGCGGATAGAAGGTCTGCCGCGCGTTCCCGAACCAAGCCTCGGTGCCGTTCGTCACGGAGACTTGGAGCATCGAGTTTTTGTTGATCTGCTGCGAGATGACGAGGCCGGTGTTAGTGTAGTTGTCGAAGCCATAGGTCATCGAGTGCGAATACATATAGTTGTTCGGCGCGAGCTGCGCCTCGATGTCGGGCATCGAGATGTAGCGGCCGAGGCGGAGGTTCGTGCCCTCGAGGAACCAGGGGAGATACACTTCGCCATAGATCATCGGCGCGTCAAAGCCGGCGAACTTGTTCCACTTTTGAAGCTGGTCGCTGAAGATGCCGAAGGCTGTCGTGTAGCGATAGGTTTCGCCATAGAGCGGGGAGAGGCGGAAGCCCCAGTCCCAATGGTCCTTCTGCACCTCGTCAGGCAGGCGCTCGATGATCGTCACGATCTGGTCGAGCTGCAAGACGTTCGGCTGATAGGAGTAGGTCACGGGATTGTTGCCGCCGATCAGCGCGCCGGGCAGCGACCGCGCCGTGCTGACGTTGAAGCCGGGGTTGATCCAGCCGTAGATCTGGGTGTGCCAGTCTTCGAGCGTCTGGCCGATCGGCGTCGGCGACAGCGCCTTCATGACCGGAGCGTCGATGGAGTTCGGGATTGTCGCGCCAATCGCCTGCGAGCCGCCGAAAGACCATTCGGTGAAGGGGTAGGGCGGCTGCGTTGCGGGAGCCGGCGGGTAACCGACGCGCCGGCCGGGCGGCGCGTTAGGATCGGCAAGCGACTCGTCGTGCCCCCATTCGTCGGCGTAGGCGTGATAGAGACGGCCGATGAAGGTCGGATCCGGCGGCGGCGCCGGGGGCGTGGCTTCGGCCTTCTTGGTCTCTTTCTTCGGCGGCTCGGCCGGCGCCTGCGACGGCAGCGTCGTCACGAAAAACGGTAGGCCCGAGTGATAGTTGACGCCGAGCCGAACGGTGTCTTCATAGGACCGCTCGCGGAAGGTCAACCCTGGAAAGAGGTTCGACGTGACGGTGGCCGCGCCAAAATCGTTGTGGCGATATTCGAGATTGGCCGACCATTTGTCGGTGAAGGCGTATTCGACGCCAGCGCCCGCGGTCCAGCCGAAGCGCTCGATGTTGAACGCGCCGCTGTTGCCGAAGTTGCTGGTGGCGAATGCGGCGGCCGCCGTCGCGGAGAGGTCGGTCTGGGGGGTGTAGGGCGTCGTGCCAGGGACGCCCCAATAATAATGCTTGAGGCTATATCCGCCGCTGACCATGCCGCCAGTGAGGTAATAAAGCGAGCGCCCGTCGGCATAGCCCGCGCGCGCGCGCGCCGACCAGCGGAAAGTGTCCCCTATGTTGGTCTGGAACGGGATGGGGGTCGTGAGACCATTCGTGCCGTTGGCGGCAAGACCGAGGCTGTTGAAAACGGTAGGGCTCGTGTTCTGCCCCGCGTAGCTGACGTCCCATTCGCCGCCGACCACCAAATTTCCGTACTGCTTGTTGTAGCCGATCTGAAATCCGGTCAGCGGCCCACGTGAGGTGTAGGACTGATTGTAGAAGACCGGATTAGCGAGGCCGGCGTAGCCGGGAATGAAGTCGCTTCCCTGCTCGTTAACGTTGTTCCAACCATAGCCGACATGCGTTCCGACGTAGACGCCCTCCCAGGAGAAGACCGGCGGCGGGACCGTAGGCTCCTTTTTAGTAGGAAGATCGGCCGCGCTCGCAGCGCCCTGCGCCACGATCAAGGCCAAAAGAGAAGTCGCTACCCTCTTATTCATGAGACGCCCCTTTTTCCGCGAATCACCGACCGCGGTCGGTTATTGCAGTGAAGCTAAATCTGGGGGGCGGCGCGGTTCAATTGCGTTTCTTAACGGAGCATAGCGAGTTCCTTATAGTTGTATGTAAAGAAAGCAAACGTTTTGCCTAGATTCTAATCGCCTCGAAGGCTCGCCAGCTTTTGAGGGCATATTATAACCATATGTTTCGTAATAACTTTCTTGATCCAATGCCAAGATTCAGCTGGTGAGGGCCCAGCGTGGGCTTTGGGCGATAAGCTTCGGATCTCGGATGGGCTCCCTGTCGATTCTTGCAGGTGTGTGTCTTGCCGGCAACAGTTAGCGGCGTCGCCGCGGCGGTGGAAGGTCGTTCGCGGCGTCGCCCCTGCGCCAAGCCGATCGGCCGCTCGAGCAGATCGCGGGCCTCATCCCTCGTGGCTTCAAGGCCCGCCGCTACAATACGGCCCGAGCCCCGAGCGGATTCCGTCATCTAAGCCAGTGTGCATCCATGCTTATCCGAGCACGCTAATTTACGCGGGGGGGAGGGGGGAGGCGGCGCCTCCACAAAAAATCATCTTAGGCGGGTGACGGCAGCTATTATTTATCTTCGCACATGCGTTGTGCCTCTAGCAAAGGGCGACCGCCAGGCGAGCGCCTCAGCGTGAAGGACTAGAACATGTTTAAGATTTTCGGAACGTTTCTCGCAGACGAAAACGGCGTTACGTCAGTCGAGTACGGGCTCATCGCGTCGCTGATCGCAATCGCCGCCCTCGTCGCGATCAAAAGCGTCGGCGGTCACCTCAAGCTGACCTTCGGCGACGTCGCCAACAATCTGTCGTCGATGTGAGGTCCTTGGCGGACGTTTGGGATGGCGCCAGTCGGCCTATAAGCCGGGTTCTGTAAGGCGGAAGGCTATGGAAGCCTCCCGCGTGATGACCATTCCTCTGGGACGGCCGTTGCCGGCCGTCTCTAGCGACCAACCCGGGCGACGGCCCGGAGACGGGCTGGAGCGCTTTCGCGCGCCGGTCGCCCCTATTCGGTCTTGCTCCCGGCGGGGCTTGCCATGCCTCGAACGTCGCCGTCCGAGCGGTGCGCTCTTGCCGCACCCTTTCACCCTTGCCGCAGCAGGTCTCATCGATCTTGCGCGGCGGTTTGCTTTCTGTGGCGCTTTCCCTGGGGTCGCCCCCGCCGGAGGTTATCCGGCGCCGTGTCTCCGTGGAGCCCGGACTTTCCTCTGCAAGACGCAGCGGTCATCCGGCCGACTGGCCTTCGCGAAATAGGCTCGGGGCGCCGCGGGGTCAAGCGGCGTCGCCAAGGCGCGTGGATTGCATTAAAAAGCCGTCAAGCCCGGTTGGAGGCGACCATGGCGTTGCAGATTCACCAGTTCCTCTGTCTTCAGGACAATTGCGGCCTGCTGCTGCGCGACGAGGCTACGGGCGCCGTCGCGTCCGTCGACGCGCCCGACGGCGAAGCCATTGCCGCTGAGGCGAAGCGACTCGGCTGGATCCTGACGCATGTGCTGCTGACGCATCATCATCTCGATCACGTCGAGGGCGTTCCGGCGCTCAGAAAAGCCTTTCCCGGCCTCAAGGTCATCGGCGCCAGGGCGGACGCGGGGCGTCTGCCGCGGCTCGACCTCGCGGTGGCCGAGGGCGACGAGGCGGCGCTCGGGGAAAGCGTCGCGCGCGTCATCGCCACGCCTGGCCACACCACAGGGCATCTCGCCTATCATTTTTTGGAGGACGAGGCGGTCTTCGTCGGCGACACGCTCTTCTCGCTCGGCTGCGGGCGCATCTTCGAGGGCACGCCGTCGATCATGTACGCCTCGCTCCAAAAGCTCGCCGAGCTGCCGGACGAGACCCGGGTCTATTGCGGCCATGAATACACACAGGCGAACGGGCGCTTCGCTGTGACAGTCGATCCCGCAAATCCCATGCTCCAAGAGCGCATCGAGGAAGTCGCGCGGCTGCGCGCGGAAGGCAGGTTCACGCTGCCGACGACGATCGCGCGCGAGCGCGCGACCAACCCCTTCCTGCGTTGCGAAAACGACGAGGTGCAGGCCGCGCTGGGCATGAGCGGCGCCGATCCGGTCAGGGTCTTCGCGAAGATGCGCGAAGCCAAGAACGCCTTCCGCGCATGACCGAACCGACCGCATCCCAGGTCATCGAGCTGCTCGGCCTTGCGCCGCATCCCGAAGGCGGCTTCTACCGCGAGACCTTTCGCGACGCCCGACTCGACGCGGGAGGGCGCGCGGCGTCGACGGCCATCTATTTTCTGCTCGAGGCTGGGCCGGGCTCACGCTGGCATCGGGTCGACGCGGCGGAAATATGGACCTACCACTGCGGCGCGCCGCTGCTGCTGTCGCTCTCGGCGGACGGCCTGACCGCGACTGTGCAGCGGCTCGGGCCGGACCTCGCCGCCGGCGAGCGTCCGCAGGCGGTGGTTCCGGCGCATTGCTGGCAGGCGGCGAAAAGCCTCGGGGCGTTCACGCTAGTGAGCTGCGTGGTCGCGCCGGGTTTTATGTTCGAGACATTCGAAATGGCGGCGGCTGACTTCGCACCGGTGGCGGAATCCCCGCAAATTTCGTAGGATACCAAAATATAACGCCCGGTTTACCCTCCGCCTTTATATCTTGGGGGCAAATCGCGCCGAATCTTAAAGCTTAGGGACGTCCCTATGCAGTTGCGCCACCTCGCCGCTCGAGCCCCCACGCCGTCGCCGCCCTTGGCCGCTTCGCCGTCGGCGCCGGCGCCCTCCGAGCCGCCGGCGCCCGCGGCGAGCGAGACGCCGTCCAAGCCGAACTCCGACGCTATCCTCGATTCGATCGGCGAGCTGACCTACGAGTGGGACCTCGTTCACGACCGCCTGCTTTGGGGCGAAAATTTCGCGAAGGTGCTTGGGCCGCTCGCGAGCGCCGATCTTTCGACCGGCATGGCCTTCGGCGCGCGGCTTTCGCCCGAGAGCTCCGCCTCGCGCTACGACACTATTATAAAGTCCGAGAAGAAGGACGAAGGCGCGGGCGTGCGCTACCAGATCGTCTACGGCGTGACCCCACCGCGAGAATCCGGCGGCGCGCCGATCTGGCTCGAGGATCACGGCTGCTGGTTCGCCGGTCCCGACGGGCGCCCGGCGCGCGCGCACGGCGTCGTGCGCGTGATCACCGAACGGCATCACCTGGAGCGCAAGCTCGCGCGGCAGTCGCAGTTCGATCCGCTCACCGGCGTGCTGAACCGCACGCATCTCTCCGAGCGCATCGAGCGCATGCTCGACGGCTTTGAGCGCGACCGCAGGCCCTTCGCCGTCATCCTGGTCGCGCTCGAAAATCTCTTCGCGCTCAACCGAACCTATGGTTACGACGCCGGCGACGAAGTCATCGCGGGCCTCGCGACGCGCCTTGCGCGGAACGTGCGCGCGACCGACGTCATCGGCCGCCACGCCGGCAACAAATTCGCGATCGCGCTTCAGGATTGCGACACCGAGCAGGCGCAGGCGGCGGCGACGCGGCTGATCGAGCAGGCGTCCGCGACGCCGTTCGAGACCGCCGCCGGTTTGGTGCCGGCGCGCATTCGTATCGGCGGGGTCATCGCGCCACGCGAAGGCCGCACCGTTCACGCGCTCTTCCAACGCGCCGAAGAAGCGCTCGACGTGGCGCGTCAGCGCGTCGGCGCGCGTTTCGTCGCCTACAGCGCCTCTCTGGCCCGCGAGGATGCGCGCTTGCGCGCTTTGCAAATCGCCGACGGCATCCTCGCCGCGCTCAGCGAGCAGCGCGTCGAGCTCGCCTTCCAGCCCATCGTCGACGCCGCTGACGGGCAGCCCGCGTTCTACGAAGCCTTGCTGCGGGTGCGGCTCGCCGACGGTTCGGTCGTGTCGCCTGGCTCGATCCTGCCTGTCGCCGAAAAAGCCGGCCTGGTGCGCCTGCTCGACGAGCGCGTGCTTGAGCTGGCGCTGGCCCAGCTCGTCGAGAAGCCCAAGCTCAGCCTTTCGGTCAACGCCTCGCTCGCGAGCCTCCTCGATCCCGAGTGGCTGGAGCGCCTCGCCGCCGCCTGCGCGGCGACGGCGGGTCTGCCCGAGCGGCTGACGGTCGAGATCACCGAGACTAGCGTCATCGAGGACGTCGAAGCGACGAGTCACGTCATCGCCGCCTGCAAGCGCCTCGGGGTCAAGGTGGCGATGGACGATTTCGGCGCCGGCCACACCTCTTTCCGCAATCTCCGCGCCCTCGCCTTCGATCTCGTCAAGATCGACGGCGCCTTCGTCCAGAATATCGCGAAATCGGCGGACGACCGCTTCTTCGTGCGCACGCTGATCAATCTCGCCCACCATCTGGAGCTGCGCATCGTCGCCGAATGGGTCGAGGACAGCGAGACCGCGACGCTGCTGCGCGAATGGGGCGTCGACTACTTCCAGGGCTCCCTATACGGATCGGCGGGACCGGAAAACTCAAAGACGGCGAAGCCGTGAGGCCTCAGCCTGGCGGGGGTAGCCCTCAGCCGACGCCAAGCCGCGCGGCGGCGCGCGCGCGGCCGATCAACGGCAGCAGCGCGGCAAGCTCCGGCCCAGTCTCGGCGCCGGTCAGCGCAAGACGCAACGGATGAAACAGCGACCGTCCCTTGCGTCCCGTGGAGGCTTTGATCCCGCTCGTCCAGGCGCCCCAGGTCGTCTCGTCCCAGGGCTCGTTCGGCAGCAGCTCCAGGGCCTGTGCGAGAAAGGCCTCGTCCTCGCGCGCTCGCTCGATCTCGCCCTCGACGACGCGCCACCAGCCGGTCACGTCGTCGAAACGCGCGACATTGCCGCGCACCGCCCGCCAGAACGGCTCGGCCTTGAACCCCACGATGTCGTGAGCGGCGAGACGCTCGCGCACGTCGTCATAGGCCAGCTGCGCGAGGGTCTTGTGTGTGAGCGCCGCAAGATCGGCGGGATCGAAGCGCGCGAGATTGCGTGAGACATGCGCCAGATCGAACTTGCCCGCAAGCTCGTTCAAAGACCGCACCGCCTGTACGGCGTCGGAGGAGCCCGTGAGCGTGGCTAGCGCCGCGACCGCCATGGGCTCGTAGCCTTCCTCGCGCAACGCGGCGATCGAAAGCGCGCCCGTGCGCTTGGAGAGCCCCTCGCCTTCCGAAGAGACCAGCAGATTATGATGCGCGAATTGCGGCGCCTCGGCTCCGAGCGCCTCGAACAATTGCATCTGCACGGCGGTGTTCGCCACGTGATCCTCGCCGCGAATGATGTGCGTGATGGCGAGGTCGATATCGTCGGCGACCGAGGGCAGCGTATAGAGAAAGCCGCCGTCCTCGCGGACCAGCACGGGGTCCGAGAGCGAGGCGCAATCGATGTGCGCGGGGCCGCGGATGAGATCGTTCCATTCCTTCGTTCGATGCTCGAGCTTGAAGCGCCAATGGGCCCGGCGACCCTCGGCTTCGAGCTTCGCCCGCGTTTGCGGCGAGAGACTTAACGCGGCGCGATCGTAGACCGGCGGTTGGCCGCGCGCCTGCTGTAATTTGCGGCGCCGCTCCAGCTCTTCGGCCGTCTCGTAGCAAGGGTAGAGCCTGCCCGCCTCACGCAGGCGCCGGGCGGCGGCCTCGTAGAGCCCAAAGCGTTCGGACTGGTGCAGCGTGATATCCGGGATCACGCCGAGCCAACGCAGATCCAACTCGATCGCCTCGGCGAAAGCCGCAGTAGACCGGGCGAAATCGGTGTCATCGAATCGCAGCACGAATCTTCCATTGTGTCGCAACGCAAAAAGATAGTTGAACAGCGCCGGCCGCGCATTGCCGATGTGAATGCGCCCCGTGGGAGACGGCGCAAAACGGACGATCGGAGAGGTCATATGAGCCTTCATCAGCGGTTGATGGATCCCATCCGGTTAACGCCTGACGCCCCGGTCTTGTTTCTCGGCCAGGGCGGCGTGCACGCGTCTCTGGGCATCCTCGGCATGCCTCGTCCCGGCCTACGCGGCGCCACGCGCCAGAACGCCGCTCCTCCTGTTGCGTCGAAAAAGAACGACACGGCCGCCCTGCGCCGCTCAGCCTGAACGAGACCCCTGGAATGGAAAGTGTAGCCTACGCTTGCGCCCTGTGGTGCGCAATCCTGCTCGCATTGAACTTTTCCGCCCTATTCGTCACGGCGCGCAAATGCCGCGCCAGGGAAAGAAACCTCCCCGTTCCGGCCGACCCTCCTCCCGTTTCGATCGTGCGGCCGCTGCGCGGCGTCGAGACGTTCAGCGAGGAGACGCTGCGCGCCTCCTTCGAGCTCGATTACCCCGAGTATGAGCAGATATTCTGCGTTCAGTCGCCGCACGACCCGATCATTCCCGTGGTCCAGCGGATCATGGCGGAGTATCCGCTTCGGGACACGCGGCTTCTCGTCGGCGACGACTATGTGAGCGCCAATCCGAAGCTCAACAACTGCATCAAGGGCTGGGACGCCGCCAGGCACCGCTATGTGATCCTCGCCGACTCGAACGCGCTGACGCCTAAGGATTACATCCAGACCATGCTCGCCGCCTTCCGCGACGACACGGCAATGACGGTGTCGATGCCGATCGGCTCGCGCCCGCAAGGTTTCGCCGCGATCGTCGAGTGCGCGGTCCTGAACACGTTTCAGGCGCGCTGGCAGTATGGCGCCGAGGCCATCGGCATCGGTTTCGCGCAGGGCAAGAACATGATGTGGCGGCGCGAAGTCCTCGATCGCGCCGGCGGCATAAGGGCGCTTGCGTCGGACATCGCCGAGGACGCGGCCTCCACCAAGATCATCCGCGCGCAGCGGCTCAGGGTCAGGCTTGTCGACATGCCCTTCGAGCAGCCGCTCGGGCGGCGCACGATGCGCGAGGTCTATTCGCGCCATGTGCGCTGGGCGCGTCTGCGCCGCGTGACTTTCCCCGGCTATTTTGCACCGGAGTTCATGAACGGCAGCCTCTTGCCGGTGGTGCTCGGCGCCTATGCGGCGCTGCAGCTGGAGTTCAATCCGCTGCTGATCGGCGGAGCGATCCTTTCGGCGCTCTATGGCGCGGAGCTGACGCTCGCAAAGATCTGCGGATGGGTGCTCGATTGGCGCCTGCCCTTCGCGCTGTTGACGCGCGACTTCATGCTGCCGGTCATGTTCCTCGACGCCTGCCTCTATGATGATTTCGTCTGGCACGGCAATGCGATGACCGTCGCGGAACAGGAAGAGTCCGCGGGCTGAAGCCCGACCGAACCATGGTCGCACGAGCGGCGCCTCCGCGCCGTCACGCGGCGGCGCCCCTCTCAGGCATTCGCGCAAGTCGTCACAAATAGCGTTTCAGATCGCGCGCGGCGTCCGCGGGCTTTCTGGAGACGTCGAAGGTGCTGACGAACTTGCCCGTCTTATCCATCAGATAGACCACCACATTATGGTCGACGCTGTAATCGCCGTTCGCGCCCGGCGTACGCTTGGCGAAAACCTTGTACGCCTGCAGCATCGGGTCGAGCGCTTCATGCGCGCCGGTGAGGCCGACAATGCGGGGGTCGAAGCTCGCCAGATAGTCTTTCAGCACCGCCGGCGTGTCGCGTTCGGGATCGACCGTCACGAAGAGGCCGCCGATCGGCGCATCAGGCCCGAGCGCGCGCATGATCTCCGACATCTCGAACAGCGTCGTGTGGCAGATGTCCTGGCAGCTGGTGTAGCCGAAGAACACGAGATAGGGCTTGCCTAGCATGTCCTGACTGCCAAAGCGCGCGCCCGTCTGATTCGTGAGCTCGAACGGGCCGCCGAGCGCTAGCGGCGCCGCCTGCTTGTTCGTGTAGGCGACGAACGCCCCAAACAGCAGCGCGGCGGCGACGCCCATGCCGATCAGCGGCTTGATGCCGAAACCCTGCGCCTTCGGCGCGGCTTTGGCGGCTGCCGGCCCCGGCGGCGCCTTGGCGGACAATGGCTTTGGCGCGGGTTTGGCCGCCACGGGCTTGCTTGCTCGCCCCGCGGCGCTTTTCTTCTTGCTGGCAGCATTCGACATCAGGCGTTTCCGTTCGCTAACGCGGTCTTCTTGTTTCTGGGCGGCCCGTCGGCCGAAGCCGCGGGCGCGATTTTAGGCAACATTCTGCGCAAGCCCAAGGGCATGAAGAAATCACCGATTTTCTACAGATGGGCGCGCCAATGGCTTCCGCTCCTCGCCAAATCAATCTTGCGCGGATAACGTCGTCGCAAGCTTCACATTGACCCGAGAAGATTAGCGCGGGTCGGGCGTTTCGCCAAGAGCGGAGTTTCCCTGTAAGGGTTCACGGCGCCCAGCCTCTCTCCTCCTCGCCCCGCGCCCATCCGGCTTTGGTTTCGGCGATGAAAACCTCGAGACGTCGCTGCGCGATCGCCGCGCGCAGCCCGGCCATGAGCTCCTGATAATAGGCGACGTTGACCATCGTGAGCAGCATCAGCCCCAAAATCTCGCCGGCCTTGAACAAATGATGCAGATAGGCGCGCGAATACTCCCGCGCGGCGGCGCAGCTCGATCCCACATCGAGCGGCGAGGAGGCTTCGGCGTGACGCGCGTTCAGGAGATTGACCTTGCCGAAACGCGTGTAGGCGAGGCCGTGACGCCCCGCCCGCGTCGGCATGACGCAGTCGAACATGTCGACGCCGCGCCGCACAGCTTCCACAATATCGTCCGGCGTCCCGACGCCCATGAGATAGCGCGGCTTGCCTTCGGGCAGATGCGGCATGACCGTCTCGAGCATGTCTAGCATGACAGCCTGCGGCTCGCCGACCGCGAGACCGCCGATGGCGAGGCCATGAAAGTCCATCTCGGCGAGCGCCCGCGCGCTCTCGACGCGCAGGCTCTTCACCGCGCCGCCCTGCACGATGCCGAAGGCGGCGCGCCCGGAGGCGGGCGCAAAGGCCTTGCGCGAGCGTTCGGCCCACCGCAGCGACAGCCGCATCGCGCGTTCGGCCTCGGCGTCGGAGCAGGGGAGGCGCACGCATTCGTCGAGCTGCATCTGAATGTCGGCGCCTAGCAGCGCCTGAATCTCCATCGTACGCTCCGGCGTCAGCCGATGCTTCGAGCCGTCAACGTGCGATTGGAAGGTCACCCCGTCCTCGTCGAGCTTGCGAAGTTTCGCGAGCGACATGACTTGAAAGCCGCCGGAGTCGGTCAGGATCGGATAAGGCCAGCGCATGAATTCGTGGAGCCCGCCGAGCTTCGCGACGCGCTCGGCGCCAGGCCGCAGCATCAGATGGTAGACGTTGCCGAGCAGAACGTCGGCGCCGGCCCTTCGCACATCCTCAGCGAACATAGCCTTCACTGTCGCCGCCGTGCCGACCGGCATGAAGGCGGGCGTGCGGATCGTTCCGCGCGCCGTCGCGATCTCGCCGCGGCGCGCGGCGCGATCGCGCGCGTTCACGGCGAAAGAAAAATCTTGCGTCACTTGCGGCCGTCCTTGACGCCGAGCTCGGCGATCTTCACGATTTTGTAAACGCCGCAGTCGGTCTCGTTCCAGTGCACTGTGAAGCAGGCATTGACGCAAATGGCGACGGAACGCAAATCGGTGCGCCAGCGCTGCGCGTCAGCGGCGCCGAAATCCAGTGTTCCGTTGCGGCGTAGCACGAAGGGACGACAATTCGCGCTGTCGAGATCGAAGACGCCGAAGAGGTCCCAGGCCGAGGCGAGCGCGCCAGTTTCGTCGAGGCGCAGATCAATCGTCATCGGCGCGACGAGCGGGTCGTCGCGCCATAGCGCCAGCACTCTGACGTCGCGCGTCGTCATGCGCGAAAGAGCAGCGAGGCGTCGCCATAAGAGTAGAAGCGATAGCCCTGCACGACCGCGTGGGCGTAGGCCGCGCGCATCCGCTCCAACCCGGCAAAGGCGCAGACCAGCATGAACAGCGTCGAGCGCGGCAGATGAAAATTGGTCACGAGCGCATCCACCGCACGCCATCGATAGCCGGGCGTGATGAAGATATTCGTGCGGTCGTGATAGGCCGCGAGCCTGCCGTCTTCGCGCGCGGCGCTCTCCAGGCAGCGCAGCGCCGTGGAGCCGACAGCGACGACGCGCCCGCCCCTCGCGCGCACGGCGTTGAGCGCGGCGGCGGTTTTCGCGTCGAGAAAGGCTTCTTCGCGATGCATCTTGTGATCGTCCGTGTCCTTCGTCTTGACTGGCAAGAAGGTGCCGGCGCCGACATGCAGCGTCACGCGATGGAGCTCGACGCGGTTCGCCTCGATTGCTCGCAGCAGCGCGGGCGTGAAGTGAAGTCCTGCCGTGGGCGCAGCAACGGCGCCGGAATTTTGCGCGAACATGGTCTGGTAATCGGCCTCATCCCGCGCGTCAGCCCTGCGCTTGCCGGCGATATAGGGCGGCAGCGGCATGGCGCCCAAGGCTTCGATCGCTTCGTCGAGATCATGGCCCGAGGAATCGAAGTCGAGGATCGCCTCGCCGCCGTCGCCCCTCTCCGCGACGCGGGCTTCGAGCGCGCCGAAGCGTAGGCGCTCGCTCAAGGCCAGCTTCTTCGCCGGACGCGCGAGGACGCGCCACCGGTTGGGCGAGAGACGCTCGATGAGCGTCGCTTCGACGCGCGCCTGATTCGTCCCGCGGATGCGATAGCCCTCGAGCCGCGCATGAATGACCCTTGTGTCGTTGACGACGAGCGCGTCGCCAGGCCTGAGCAGGGAGGGCAGATCGGACACGCGGCGGTCCTCGAACGGCGCCGCGCCCGGCGGCACGACGAGCAGCCGCGCGGAGTCGCGAGGGGCGACGGGCCGAAGCGCGATGGCGCTTTCGGGCAGCTCGAAATCAAACAGATCGACGCGCATGAAGATTCGGTCCGGCGCCGACGCATCCGATTCGATAGGCGGCGTGACATATTTATCACAGCCTCGCCTGGGTTTTTCCGCTACAAATGATCAAACTCCCTCCTGCCGCTCAACAGGATCGCCAGATGATTTCATTGACCCGCCGTCAGCTGGTCGCCGCCGCCTCGATCGCCGCCGCCGCGAGTCTGGCGGGCTGCTCGACCACAAATCAAACCGCCGCCGTCGCCGCTGCGGTTCCGCCCACGCCGCCGCCCGAAAAGCCGCTCGTCGTCGCCGACCTCGGCGGCCCGCCCAAATACAAGGACATGTATGCCGAGGTGAAGGATGGGAGCTTCACCGTGCCCTCGGTCAGGCTCGGCCAGATCAACGAAACCTTCTTGCGCAAGAGCGTCACCTATGCGACGAGCGAGCCGCCGGGCACGATCGTGATCGATCCCGCCCATCATTTTCTTTACTACGTCGAGGAGGGCGGCAAGGCGACGCGCTATGGCGTCGGCGTCGGCCGCGAGGGCTTCGTCTGGGTGGGCGAGGCGACGATCAAAAGCAAGCAGGAATGGCCGGACTGGTATCCGCCCAAGGAGATGATCGAGCGCCGGCCAGATCTCAAGAGCGAAGTGGTCGAGCTGCAGAGCGGTCTCGGCATGCACGGCGGACCGCACAACCCGCTCGGCGCGCGCGCGATGTACCTGTGGCAGGGGGACAAGGACACGCTGTTCCGGATTCACGGCACCAACGAGCCCTGGTCGGTCGGCCACAGCGAGTCTTCGGGCTGCATCCGCATGATCAACCAGGACGTGATGGATTTATATGAGAAGACCCAGGTCGGCGCGCGCGTCGTGGTGCTGCCCTCGAAGGGCGCGCAGCCCGTGAAGCTCGCCGGGCAGTAAGGGCGGCCCTGTCCGCCGCCGGCCTCGCTCGGCCTAGCGGACTTGGGCTAGCCCTTGCGCCACGGCCCGATCTCGCTGATGGTCCAGTCGTTCGTGCGCTCGCGGCAGGCCGTTCCCTGCAGCCGCTCTTCCTTGTCCTTGCCGCCGACCTCGGCCAGAAAGGCCCGGCAGACCTTGCCGTCGGTCGGATAGGCGTGACCGACGGGCGTGAAGCCGCCCTTCGCCCCAGTCTGCGGATTTTCCCAATTCACCGCCGCGCCTTCGCCCTGCGGATCGAGCGCCGTCGCGAGCGCCGCAAAGGCTCGCCGCCTGTCCTCCGCGTCGAGCCAGCGCGGCAGATCGGGCGCGCTCTTCCTGATCGAGCCAGTCACGTCGTCGGCCTGCGCGCGAAAATCCTCGCCGCTCGGGCTGGACGGGATGACGATCGAGCAGCCGCCGAGCAGCCCGGCTCCAAGAAGCGCTGTCGCTAAGCCCAAGCTGCGCGGAAAGATTTGAGCAAAACCGCCGAGAGCGCTATGGCTGACGTGGGATGGACGCACCGTTCACCTTGACCCATCAACAAGCCCCGTTGCGCGGGCGTTCAGGGGGATTGTCGCTTGAGCTCGTTAACAGCCGGTGACCTCGACGCTGCGTCCGATCCGATCGCTTTGTTTGCTGAGTGGTTCGAGGAAGCCAAGCATAGGGAGCCGAACGACCCCAACGCCATGGCGCTCGCGACCTCGGGGCCCGACGGGCTGCCCGACGCCCGTATGGTGCTCGTGAAGGATTGGGACCAGGACGGCTTCGTTTTCTACACCAACGCCGAGAGCGCCAAGGGCGCGCAGCTCGCCGCCAACATGCAGGCCGCAGGCCTCTTCCATTGGAAGTCGCTGCGCCGCCAGGTTCGGCTGCGCGGCCCGGTCGCGCCGGTTCCTCAGGACGATTCCGACGCCTATTACGCGAGCCGCCCGCGCGAGAGCCGCCTCGGCGCCTGGGCCAGCCGGCAGTCGAGGGAGCTGGAAAGCCGCTTCGCGCTGGAAAAAGCCGTCGCGAGCTACGCGCTGATGTTCGGCGTCGGCGACATTCCCCGTCCCGCCTATTGGTGCGGCTACCGCATCGTCCCGATCGCCATGGAGTTTTGGGCCGACCGCCCGTTCCGCCTGCACGACCGCCTTCAATTCTCGCGGTCGGCGCCCGGCGAGGCCTGGACCAAGCGGCGGCTTTATCCATGAGCCGCGCGCGCGCCCTGGCCCTCACCGCCGCGCTGCTTGCGCCCGCCGCAGCCTCGGCGCAGGGCTTTCCGTTCGATCTCTTCGGCGGCGAAGATCGGCCCGCCGTCCGGCGAGCGGCTCCGCAGCCGCGCCGGCATGAAGCCGCGCCGGAGAGACCCGCCGGCCGCGCGCCGCGCGCCCATGAAACGCCGCGCGGGGCCAAAAAGCGTGAAGCCGGGCCGCCGCAAAAGGCTGGCGCGCCTGCTGCGCCCGCCGAGGCGCCGCCGGCGCCCTATGACGCGAAATTGCAGAGGCTGTCCGAGCTCCTGGGCGGCCTCGCCTATCTGCGCGATCTCTGCGGCTTCAACGACGGCGAGGATTGGCGCAAGATGATGGCGCGCCTGCGCGAGGCGGAAACGTCCTCGGGCGCGCGCCGGCAAAGGCTTACGGCTGCGTTCAATCGGGGCTTCGGCGGTTATGAGCTGACCTACCGGGCTTGCACGCCGAACGCCCGCCTCGTCGTCGATCGCTACCTAGCCGAAGCGGAAGGGCTTGCGCGTGAGGTTGCGTCGCGCTACGGCAATCCGTGACTAATGTTGGGACAGGGAATTAACCCTTCGGTTAAGCCTGTCTCGCGCGCCGGCTCAAGCCTGTCTAGAGTGCCGCAATGACGCCATTCCATCCCACAGCCGCGGACGACGCCGGCGCCGAGCAGCACCGCGCCGCGCTCGCCTATGTCACCGAAGCCTTCGCCGAGGCTATCCTGGCCGGGATCGAGAGCGACAGCTTCGCCCATGCGGCGCTCGCCGCCGCTTTGCGCGAGCTCGTGGCGATGCGCGGCGAGGAGGAGGTCGCCGCCTTCGCGGAGCAGCTGCCGGATCGGCTGCGGGCGGGCGAGTTTTCGACCGGGGTGAAACATTAGGCGGCAGTAGGCAATAGGCAGTCGGCAGCCGGACCTGAAATCTCCGATTGCCGACTGCCCACTGCCGACTGCCGGTTTGGAAAGGCAATGACCCGCACGCTCGTGTGTCTCGTCCGACACGGCGAGACCAACTGGAACCGCGAAAACCGCTTCCAGGGCCAGCTCGACATAGCGCTCAATCTCAAGGGCCGCCTGCAGGCCGAGGCGCTCGGACGCGAGCTCGCGGAAACGCGCTTCGACCACATCTTCAGCAGCGATATCGGGCGGGCCGTCGCCACGGCGCAGCCGCACGCCGCGCTGCGGGGCCTCGAGATCCACAAGGTTCGCGAGCTGCGCGAGAAGCACGACGGCGCCTGGCACGGCTTGAGCCACGCCGAGGTCAAGGCGCTCTATCCGGAGGACTACGATCATTATCTCGCTCGTCGCGCCGATTATGCGGCGCCCGGCGGCGAGAGTCTGATGCGTTTCGCCGCGCGCGTGCGCGCGGCGCTGACCAGGATCGCCGAGGCCCATCCGGGCGAGACGCTTCTTGTCGTCGCGCATGCCGGGGTTCTCGACATCGCCTATCGGCTCGCCACAGCCAAGCGGCTCGACGAGCGGCGCGAGCATCCCGCGCTCAACGCCGCGCCGAACTGGCTCGCCTATGAGAACGGCCACTGGAGCTTGCTCGACTGGGCCAAGGCCGAAGACCGCGCGCCGGTGAAGGCCCCCTATGACGGTCTGGAGCTGCCGCGCCGCGAGGCCTCGCGCGTGCTGCTCGTGAACGGAAACGGAGAGACGCTGCTGCTGCGCTTTTCCGCCGAAATCCTGCCGGACGTGGCGCAGCAGGGTTATGCGCATTTCTGGGGCCAGCCCGGCGGCGCGCTGGAAGGGGGAGAAAGCTTCGAAGCCTGCGCTGCGCGCGAGATCGCCGAGGAGACGGGGCTCAAGGATGCGGCGATCGGCCCCTCGATCGCCGCGCGTGAGTTCCCCGTGCGGCTGAAGAGCGGCTATGCGCTGGCGGTCGAGCGCTACTTTCTTGTGCGGTGCCCGCCGTTCGAGCCGCAGATTGCGGGCTTGACGGCGGACGAGCGGTCTTACGTGCTCGGCTGGAGGTGGTGGCGCCGGCAGGAGATCGCGGCGTCGCGAGAGCTGATCTTCCCCGAGGCGCTCGCGCATATGTTGGAGGTGGCGGACGTTTTCTAAGCTT
>DASPSI010000115.1:0-36387 GCA_035624015.1 Methylocystis sp. | reverse complement strand
AAGCTTATCAAATCTTGAACGACGAGGGTAGGATCAGCGACGGGCCAAGGCGCGCGCGCGACGAGACCGGCGCCGCCCAAGTCCGCCCAGCATTCCTCGGCGACATGGGGCGTCATCGGCGCGACGAGCAGGACCAGGGTCTCCGCCGCCTCCCGGAAGGCGAAAGCCAAGTCTTCCACCACGCCGCCTTCCGCTACGCCGGCTTCCGTAACCTCGTCCACCGCCGCCGAGAGCTCGTTGGCGAATTCGCGAATGCGGGCGATGGCGCTGTTGAAGCGCAGACCCTCGATATTTTCGGTCACCGCGGCGATCGCGCGATGCGTGACCTGGCGCAGCTTCCTGGCTCGCTCGCCGATATCGGCTGGGGTGGGCGTCCCCGCCGGCGCTGCGACGCGCCCGAGCTCGCCGGTCAGGCGCCATAGGCGCTGCACGAAGCGCCAAGCGCCCTGCGCGCCTTCGTCAGACCAGATCACGTCGCGGTCGGGCGGCGAGTCGGAGAGCACGAACAGCCGCGCCGTGTCGGCGCCGTAGCTCTGGATGATATCGTCGGGATCGACCGTGTTCTTCTTGGATTTCGACATCTTCTCGACGTCGCCGATCGAAATCTCCGAACCGTCGCTGATGAGGAAGGCGCGACGGCCGCCCTCGCCCGCCTCGATCCGCACTTCGGCGGGCGAGACCCAGCCGTCCGGCCCCTTGTAGGTCTCATGCACGACCATGCCTTGCGTGAAGAGGCCCTGGAACGGCTCGGCGACGAGTCCGTAGCCCGCGTCGCGCATCGCGCGGGCGAAGAAGCGCGAATAGAGCAGATGCAGGATCGCATGCTCGATGCCGCCGATATATTGATCGACCGGCAGCCAGCGGGCGAGCGCGTCCTTCGAGGCCGGCTCGCCCGCATTGTGCGGATCGGTGAAGCGCGCGTAGTACCAGGACGAGTCGACGAAAGTGTCCATCGTGTCGGTCTCGCGCCGGGCGGGCTTGCCGCAGGTCGGGCAAGAAACATTCTTCCAGGCCGGATGGCGGTCGAGCGGATTGCCGGGCTGATCGAAGCTCACGTCCTGCGGCAGTTTGACCGGCAGGTCCTTGGCCGGCACGGGCACGGGGCCGCAGCTTTCGCAGTGGATGATCGGGATCGGGCAGCCCCAATAGCGCTGGCGTGAGACCCCCCAGTCGCGAAGCTTATAGTTGACCTTGCGCTTGCCCTGCGGAGCGCCGAAAAGATCCGTTTTTTCCAATCGCGCGGCCACTTCCTCTTTGGCCTCGGCAACCGTCAGCCCATCGAGGAAGCGTGAGTTGATGAGCCGCCCGTCGCCGTCGAAAGCTTCAACGAGTTCAAGATAGCTTAGTACGATGAAGTCGTCCGGATCGACGCCCTCGGGGCGGATGACCTGCGTCGCACCGAGTTTATAGGCTTTGGAGAAATCGAGGTCGCGCTGGTCGTGCGCCGGGCAGCCGAAGATCGCGCCCGTCCCGTAGTCCATCAGCACGAAATTCGCGACGTAGACCGGCAGCGTCCAGCTTGCATCGAAGGGATGGAGCGCGCGAAGGCCAGTGTCGAAGCCCTTCTTCTCGGCGGTCTCAATCGCGGCGACCGAGGTGCCGATGTGGCGGCACTCCTCGACGAATGCGGCGAGCTTGGGCGAATCCGCAGCGGCTTGCTTCGCCAGCGGATGGTCGGCCGCGATGGCCACGAACTTCGCGCCGAACAGCGTGTCGGGCCGCGTCGTGAACACCTCGATCTCGCGCGCCTCGCCCAGCGGCGCAGCAAGCGCAAAGCGCAAAAGCAGGCCCTCGGAGCGCCCGATCCAGTTGCGCTGCATGAGCCGGACCTTTTCGGGCCAGCGATCCAGCGTATCGAGGCCTTCGAGCAACTCCTCGGCGTAATTCGTGATCTTGAAGAACCATTGGGTCAGCTCGCGCTGTTCGACGAGCGCGCCCGAGCGCCAGCCGCGCCCGTCGATGACCTGCTCATTGGCGAGCACAGTGTGATCGACGGGATCCCAATTCACCTTGGAGCTCTTGCGGTCGACGATCCCGGCGCGCAGGAAATCGAGGAAGAGCTGCTGCTGGCGGCCATAGTATTCCGCGTCGCAGGTCGCGATCTCGCGCGACCAGTCGAGCGAGAGGCCGAGCGACTTCAGCTGCGCCTTCATTGCTTCGATATTGGCGTAGGTCCACTCGGCGGGATGCCGCTTGCCCTGCATTGCGGCGTTCTCGGCCGGCAGGCCGAAGGCGTCCCAGCCCATGGGATGCAGGACGTCATAGCCCTTGGCGCGCCTAAAGCGGGCGATGACGTCCCCCATCGAATAATTGCGCACGTGGCCCATGTGAATGCGCCCCGAGGGATAAGGGAACATTTCGAGCACATAATATTTGGGCTTCTTGGACGCCGCGCCCGCCTCGAAGACCTGCGCCTCTTCCCAGGTTTTCCGCCATTTGGGTTCGGCGGCGGCGAAGTTGTAGCGTTCGGCTCTCATGGTCCTGGCGTCGTTGCAGCGTTTGGCGAGCCCCTCTAATGCCGGGCGATGCGCAGCTTGTCAAAGGCCCGAGCGCGGCGGGCTGAAACCTTCAGAGAATGTAAACGAAACTCTAGGATGGTGGCGGTCAAACCGAGCGATTTCGGGAGATTTGGATGAGCGCGCTAATAGATGGGAATGGCGACGTCGCCGGGCTGCGCCGTGAGATTTATGCGAAGGAGGCCGTCTCGCGCGAGGATCTCGCCGGGCTCCTGCGCCGTTGCGACGATTCGCCGGAGCTTTCCCGGCTCGTCGCCGATGTCGCCACGGATCTGCTCGTGCATCAGGCCGATCCGCCGCGCTATGTTTCGCAGGCCGACGCCGACTGGCTCGTCGGCGAGTTGCGGGGGAGCCAGGTTGCTTACGCGGTCAAGATCGCGGCATTGCTCGACGTCCTGCATTATTCGGTGAGCGCGCCGCCGTCGCTCGAGGCCTATTGCGTCGGCGAGATCGAGGCCGCGATCGTCGAAGGCCGCAACGGCCACGCAAAAGGCATAGTGACGCCGCAAGATACGCAAGCGCTGCGACAGGCGGTCTTCGCCCCGGTCGAAGGCTCGGCGCTGCATGTGACGCGCGCCTCGGCCGAGGCGCTGTTTCGCATCGCGCATGCCTCCAAGAACGGCGAGAACGACCCCGCCTTCGACGACTTCTTCGCCAAGGCGGTCGGCAATTATCTGATGGGCGTCGCCTTCCACTGGACGCCGTCGGCCGCTGAGGAGCGCGAGAAAGAGAGATGGCTCGACGCGAAGCCGCAAAGTTTCGGGGCGTTCCTCGGGTCGATGTTTTCCAGCGTCGGGAGCTTGGATATCAGGAGCCTCGACGACGTGGAGGAGGTGATCGACGCCCAGCGAAATGAGGCGGACGCGCGCGAGATGGCGGCGGCAAGCGAGATCGACGCCGCCGAAACGCGCTGGCTCGTCGCGCATCTCTCGCGTCAGGGCGACCTGACCTCGGCGGAAAAGGCGCTGCTGAAGTTTTTGAAGCAGGAGGCGCCGTCGCTGCCAGAGCCGCTTTGCGCCCGGTTGGGCGAGGCGGCGTGATCCGTCGTTCTTTCTAGAGCGCGGCGGCGCGGCGATGCATTCTGGCGTCTTCTGTACGAGCGACTGGACGCGACCTTAGCCGAGCATTGAGCGCCGTGCGAGAGGCGCTTCCTTCTTAGGTTTTGCATCTATTCGTTTGGCCGCGCCGGAGGCGGCGGCGTGTCTCCGATGCGCCGGGGAATCAAATGAAGATGTGCATGAAATATTTTTTGTCCGGCTGCCGCCCCAATGTTCGAACCAAAATTGAATCCCTGAACTTCTGGGTCATCTTGAGAGATCGCCGCACGGCACTCCAGCGCGAGCTGATATAGGGCTTCGCGCTCGTCTGGCATCGTTGAAAATATGTCAGAGACGTTCCTCTTTGGAATAATCAACGTGTGCAGTGCGCGCACGGGAAACCTGTCTCTAATCGCAAAAGCCACATCGTTCTCAGCAACCAGCGTAAGGGAATGGACTGCGCAAAAGGGACATGCGGCATCGGACATTGTGACTCGCCTTTTTTAAAAAGCTGAACCGCCAGACCACTTCTTGATCCTTGCGTTGGAGAACCTGCCGCTTCACTCCCTAAACCCCAGCTCCCAAATCGTCCACGCCGCGATCACCACGAACGCCGCGTCGAACGGATAGACCTGCCATCGCGGCACGACGCCCTCCACAAGCCCCTGGAAGAAATGCGCCGCGCCGGCTAGAAACGCCGCGAAGGGTGCGAGGCTCGCCAACCCCAGCGGCGACGGACGGCCGCGGTCGCGGAAGCGCTTGGCCGAGAGATTGACGTAGCTGATCGTCGCGAAGATCGTCACGAAGGCGAAAACCAGCGCATAGGCGTAAGCCACCGCCGTCATCGGCGCGAAGAACGGCGTGGTCTTGAGATCGTGGAAGGCGTAGGGCGCGACCAACAGCCACAGGCCGTACATCGGGACGAGGATCGCGAAGATGCGCAGCGCGTGGCGCCGCCAGGTCGCGGCGCCGATGCGCCCCTTGTCGTTGCGAAACAGAAAACGGAAGTCCTCCGTCGTCCGACCTCCGTCCTCTGTCATCCGATCTCAATCCCTCAACAGCTCGTTGATCCCGGTCTTGGTGCGGGTCTGCGCGTCGACGGTCTTCACAATCACCGCGCAATAGAGCGACGGCCCCCAATCCTCGCCCGGCAGAGGCTTGCCCGGCAGATTGCCGGAAACCACGACAGAATAGGGCGGCACGTAGCCGACATGAACCTTGCCCGTCGCGCGATCGACGACCTTGGTCGAGGCGCCGATGAAGACGCCCATGGAGAGCACCGATCCCTTGCCGATCACCACACCTTCGACGACCTCCGAGCGCGCGCCGATGAAGCAGTCGTCCTCGACGATCGTGGGGCCGGCCTGCAGCGGCTCCAGCACGCCGCCGATCCCGACGCCGCCCGAAAGATGCACGTTCTTGCCGATCTGCGCGCAGGAGCCGACCGTGACCCAGGTGTCGACCATGGTGCCGCTATCGACATGGGCGCCGAGATTGACGAAGGAGGGCATGAGGATCGCCCCCGGCGCGATATAGGCCGAGTGGCGCACGATCGCCCCCGGCACGGAGCGGAAGCCTGCGGCGGCGTGCTGCTCTTGCGTCCAATGCGCGAATTTGGAAGGAACCTTGTCGTACCATGTCGCGCCGCCAGGGCCCCCTTCGATGACGCTCATCTCGTTCAGTCGGAACGACAGCAGCACGGCCTTCTTGAGCCACTGATTGACGCGCCAGGAGGCGGGGCCCTCGAGGGAACCCTCTTGGCCCTCAATCTTCTCGGCGACGCGGAGCTTGCCGGCGTCGAGCAGCCGCAGCGCGCTCTCGACGGCGTGGCGAATGTCGCCCTGCGTCGCCGGCGTGATATTGGCGCGATCCTCGAAGGCGGCGGTGATGAGGGTCTCAAGTCCCGTATGCGGCATGTCGCGGCTGCTCTCTAGGTGGCGTTGGCCGAGCGTTTTAGGCGGGCTGCGGGTGATGTCAATGTGCAGCGCAGACGGGACCTTGCGTGACGGCCGAGAGCGGCATCCTCAATCTCGTTCGCCGTCGCGCAAGGCGCGCACGGCCTCGGCTGAAGATTCGGGGAGGGAAACGGGACTGCGCGTTTCGAGACGGGCGCGTAGTTCGTCAAGCGTCGGTCGCTCCGCGATTGGGTACTTGATATCAGGCTGCTCGCGCAAAAAGGCGAGGACCAAGCCGAGCACCACTATGTCACCACAGATCACGAACATCATAGAGAAAAATTTCTTAATTTCGAAAGCGCGGTCCAAATGCCAGAGCCTACCGGTGTCAGGAATAAACTCAGCAAGAAGTATTATGGATGAAAAGAATACAAATAGGCTAAACGCCAACGACTTCGCCCTCCCTAGATCAGGACGTTTTTTGCGGACATATTGAAAATCAATTGTTATTTGCTGATACGCACTTCGTAAAATCCAGCAGCCTGGTATCGTATACAATGCATAGACAATGAGAAGATCCTCAGACAAGCATACTTGATCAGGTGTAGCGATATCATTGCGCACGAAGCTGGCAAAAAGCTCAGTGTGGGAAAGCAATCCAAGGCTGCCCGGACACCAATGCGTGCTCGCAACGACCAGCAGAATACCGAATGCCGAGAGGACGATAATCGACTCGAATTTTTTCAAGAGGTTCGGCTTCGGCGCTGCACTACACATGAAAGATGCCTCTGCTTAGATGGATCATAATTTCGCTGCCCATAGAGTTCTATCGCAGCCCTGTTGAATCTCACCTAATCCTCCTCCCCAAACCGCCCCGCGACCAACGCCGTCAGCGCCTCCAGCGCCGCCCCCGCCTCGCGTCCTGAAGCCGCAACAACAATCGTCGAGCCTTGCGCGGCGCCCAGCGTCAGTATCCCCATGATGGAGGCGCCGCCGACCGTCTCGCCATCCTTGGTCACGGTGATCTCGGCTTCGAACTTGTCGCAGCATTGCACGAATTTTGCGGTGGCGCGGGCGTGCAGGCCCTTCTTGTTGACGATCAAAAGCTCTCGCTGCAATGGCGCGTCGCCGCGCTCATCCGCGGCCGAAAGGGCTTCGTTCACTTGCGCGGCTCGCCGCCTCTGGGGTTCAAAATCTTGCTCGCGGCGCAGACATATTTGCGCCCGGCGTCCTGCGCCTGAAGCACCGCCTGCTCCAGCGGCTGATATTCGCGCACCGAGGCGAGTTTGATCAGCATGGGCAAATTGACGCCGGCCAAAACCTCGACCTTCGCGCCGTTCATGACCGAGATCGCCAGATTCGACGGGGTGCCGCCGAACATGTCGGTCAGGAGCACGACGCCGTCGCCAGTGTCGGACGCCTTCACCGCCTCGATAATGTCAAGACGGCGGCGCTCCATGTCGTCCTCGGGTCCGATCGAAATCGACTCCAGCTGCTTCTGCGGGCCGACGACATGTTCGAGCGCGGCGCGAAACTCCGTGGCGAGATGCCCGTGAGTCACCAGGACCATTCCGATCATTCGACGTTACCACCCATAACGACGTCCTGCATGCGGCTCGAGGAGCATTGAAAGCCGGGAAGGAACCCCGATCCACATGCAAAAGGGCGACTGACGGAAGAGCATTATAGCGCCGCGCTGGGCAAGTTCATACACGAGCTTGCAAGTCCTGCCGCAGGCGCTCGCCTGGCGACATTTTGTGCAGCGCAGCGAAATTAGCAAGCAAAAAGCGCGAGTCTCATTCATATTGTTCTAACGCATTGTAAGAAAACGAATATTTTTTCCGCAACCGCAGCGTCGGCGAAAGCGAATCTGCGTCGCGGCAGACGCACGCCGCACACGAGGGTGGTTTCGTCCTCCTCGTCGGGCAGTCGCGGCGGGAAGGCCGGCGCGAGATCCACGACGCATCGAATCACGGCCTCCGGCTCGAACGGCAGGGAGGCCAGACCGAAATTCCGCAGCTCAATCGCGCCGAGCGTCGCACTATGCGCAGTCGCGACGACGCGCCTGTTTCGGGATTCGAGAACGACGCGATCGTCGGCGACGAGACATGCGAAAGCGCCGGCGCGCTCGGCGCGTTTGACGAGCATGAGAGTCAACGCGCTCTTGCCGGCGCCGGAGGGGCCGCGCAGCAACACCCCAGTCTCGCCGATGAGCAGCGCATTAGCGTGCACGGTCTCGCTCATTGCGATTGCGCCGGCAGCCAGACCACGAAGCGCGCGCCCAGCACCCTGTCGCCTGCGGCGAGCGGCGCGTCGGTTCCTTCCGGCGAGCGCAGCGTGCGATTCAGCGCGCGGATCCTGCCGTTGTGCGCCTCGACGATCTGCTTCGAGATCGCAAGACCGAGCCCAGAATTCTGGCCAAAGCCGTGGTCAGGGCGGTCGGTGTAGAAACGCTCGAACACCCGATCGAAGGCGCCTTCCGGAATGCCGGGGCCGTCGTCGTCGACCAGAATCTCGAAGCCGTCGCGCTTGACGTGCGACATGTCGTAGCCAGTCTCGGAACGCAGCGTGACGCGCACGACGCCCTTCTTCGGCGAAAAGGATCGGGCGTTGGAGACGAGATTGTCGAACACCTGCGCGAGCCGCGAATCATGGCCATGCACGCGCCAGGCGCGGCGCGGCTCCTGAGCTAGGCCCGTCATCGAGAGCGTCACCGTCGCTTCGTCGCCGGTCGCGACGCCTTGCGTCATGCTGACGACGGTCGCGAGCAGCATCGAGAGATCAAGGCTCGTCGTATCGGCGCGGGCGAGCTCGGCGTCGAGCCGCGAGGCGTCGGAGATGTCGGTGATGAGTCGATCTAGCCGCGCCACGTCGTGCTTGATGATTTCGAGCAGCCGCTCGCGCGCGGCCTCGCTCTTGGCGATCGGCAGCGTCTCGACGGCGCTGCGCAGAGAGGTCAGGGGATTCTTGAGCTCGTGCGAGACGTCGGCGGCGAAATGCTCGATCGCCTCGATGCGGTTATAGAGCGCCTTCGTCATGTCGCGCAGCGCGCCGGAGAGATGGCCGATCTCGTCCTGGCGATCGGTGAAGTCGGGAATTTCCTGCCGCGACTTGACGCCGCGGCGCACGCGCTCGGCGGCCTCCGCAAGGCGGCGCATCGGCTCGGCGATCGCCCCCGCGAACATCAGCGACAGCAGCAGCATGACGCCGGCGGAAACCAGGAAGATGCGGATGATCGCCCAGCGCTCGGAGGCGATGGCCTTGTCGATGCCCTCGCCGATCGTTGAGAGCAGCAGTGCGCCGCGCACCTTATGGAAGCGCGTGATGGGCGCCGCAACCGAGATGATGGTCTCGCCCTTGGCGTTGGCGCGCACGATCGCCTGGGGCTCGCCGGTGAGCGCCGCGGCGACTTCTGAATAGGTCCGGCCGTTGGACATGCCGATGTCCTGATAGAGCGGCAGGCCTGGCCGCCGCGCCCAGCGGCGCAGCTTGTCGACGACTCGCGAGAGCGCGCGCGGCGCTTCAGACTCACCCGCAGCGCCGCGTGAGAAGCGATTCATCGCGGCGCCCGAATCGAGCAGCAGATAGCCGTCGCGATCATAAATGCGGGCGCGCGTGCCCGTCGGCGACACCAGCCGTTGCACGAGCTGGCCGACCTCGGGGCTGAGCGAGAACTCGAGCGCGGTCTCCCGGTCGGCGCCTTGCGCCTCGTCGGGCGTCTGCTTCAACAGCTTTTCGGGATCGCCCGCGGCATCTTCGATGCTGCCCGTGGCTGACTCTGCGATAGCGTTGGCGATGATCATGCCTTCAGTCGCAAGACTCTCTATGCGCGCATCAATCATGCTCTCGCGAAACTGATTCAGATAGAGAAAGCCTGCGAGCAGCGCGACCAGCCCCCCGAGGTTGAGCACCACGATTCGCCGTGCAAGCGAGGAAGACACGCGCGCCTGCAGCGCACGCGATAGACGCCGCATCCTCAGCCCTAGCGCGCGAGCCCTCCGGCTTTGGCGCGCTGGCGCTTGCAGGCGCACGGCGTCGTCGGTCTCGGCGGTCATCTTGAACGATCGGCTCCCCTCTCGCTCTCGCCTCAGGCCTCCTTGAAGCGGTAGCCGACGCCATAGAGCGTCTCGATCATCTCGAAGTCGTCGTCCACGACCTTGAACTTCTTGCGCAGGCGCTTGATGTGGCTGTCGATCGTGCGGTCGTCGACATAGACCTGGTCGTCATAGGCCGCGTCCATGAGCGCGTTGCGGCTCTTGACGACGCCCGGACGCTGCGCCAGCGCCTGCAGGATCAGAAATTCGGTGACGGTCAGCGTCACCGGATCGCCGCGCCAGGTGCAGGTGTGGCGCTCGGGATCCATGGTCAGCGCGCCGCGCTCCAGCACCTTGGCTTCGGTCTCCTTCTGCGCCGCGGCCTCCTTGGGGTTGGAGCGGCGCAGGATGGCCTTGACGCGCTCGACGAGCAGGCGCTGCGAGAAGGGTTTGTGGATGAAGTCGTCGGCGCCCATCTTGAGGCCGAACAACTCGTCGATCTCCTCGTCCTTGGAGGTGAGGAAGATCACCGGCATGTCGGACTTCTGCCGCAGCCGGCGCAAGAGCTCCATGCCGTCCATGCGCGGCATCTTGATATCGAAGATGGCGAGGTCCGGCGGGTTGGCGCGCAATCCTTCGAGCGCGGCGGCGCCGTCCGTGTAAGTCTGGACGCGATAGCCCTCGCCTTCCAGCGCGATCGACACGGAGGTCAGGATGTTGCGATCGTCGTCCACGAGAGCGATGGTCGGCATTATTTCCCCTTGGTGTTCGCGGCCGGGACTGCGGCGCCTCGAGTTGTGAAGGTTGCGACAGGCGTCGAGGCTCAGGACGAAAGCTTCGCCCGGCGGGCGAGGGAAAACTCGAAGTCGACTCGCGACAAGCCTGGGCCGAACGCCGCTTGGCCGCCCGCCTAGCTTTTATATACGTATTTTTCGCGGAGCGCATCCTTCTTGCCGCGACAAAGCCGGCGGCGTCATAATCTCGTTAAATTTCAATGTATTTTGGTTCAAAATCTGCGACGCTGGCGGCCCAGGCAGAAGCGGGTCGGCCAGATAAAACGCAAGAAATTTTCGTCTTATGCGCCGCCCGCCGGTCATCGTCCCGAGCGGTCCGGAGGGCCGAGTCGGCGCGATTCATCGCGGCAAAATATCGCCGCCGGGCGAGCCGGCGCGCACGTGAAACGCTTCCGAGGCGCGGCGCACGCCGTCCTCGAGTGGGTTGAGCTCCTGCGGGTAGGTCGTCTGCATGGCGCGCGCATGCGCGGTCTCCGCGCGAATGTGGCCGCCGATGCGGACGCAGCCGCGTTGGCCGCTCGCGGCCACGAAGTCGCCGCCGAGGCCTGCGCAGCGGTTTTGTCCCAAGTTCTCGGGGCTCTCAGCGCAGGCGGGAGTTGTCGCGCCAAGGGCGCCAAGGGCGACGGACGCGATAATGACGCGCCGCGCGTTTTGGAGTCCGAGAAACAGCAAATCAGAATCCATCCGACTTCGCCCTCATGGTGCGCCCGCCATCGTCGTCGATCGGCGCGACACGACGCTGCTTTCCGCATGGACCCAAACGCTTGCCATGCGAGCCAGCGGCTCAAGTTGCAACCTGACGCCCAAAGCCCTCGCCTTGAAGTTGGCGCTGGTCACATAGCACCTGCATCGTGGCGGCATCGTGTCCGCGCGCCTGAATTTTTCACTGCCAATCGCCGATCGCGGCCTGCACCAGGGCGAGCGCGGCGACCGCCGCCGTGTCGGCGCGCAGGATGCGAGGCCCCAGCGACAGACGTATAACTACACCTGATCTCCTAAGAATTTGCTCGCGCTCGCCCGCGTCGAAGCCGCCCTCGGGGCCGATCAGCAGGGACACGGCCGGCGGCGAAAAACGCTCCCCCGCCACCGGCGCCGCGGCGCTGAGCGCGGCCAAGGGATTGGCGACGGGAGCGTCCTCATCGCAGAAAATCAGGAATCGGTCAGGCGCGAGGGAGGCGAGATAGCGCTCCAGCTCGATGGGCTCCGCCATGGCCGGCAGATGCAGCAGGCCGCATTGCTCGGCGGCCTCGATGACATTTGCGCGGAAGCGGTCGACGTTCACGCGGCGCATTTGCGTGCGGCGCGTCAGCACGGGAACGAGCCGGTCGGCGCCCATCTCGGCGGCCTTCTGCGCCATATAGTCGAGCCGCGCCTGCTTGAGCGGCGCGAAAGCGTATTCGAGATCGCCGCCCCGGGTCTGCGCGCGTGTTTGCTCCTTGACGTTAAGACTCGTGGCGCGGCGGGAGACGAGCGCGATCTCCGCGCGCCACTCGCCGTCTCGCCCATTGAACATTAAGATTGAGTCGCCCGCGCGCAGGCGCAGCACGTTCAGCAGATAGTTTTGCGCCGGCGCCGACGGCTCGACGCGCGCGCCCACAAACAGCGGCGCCTCGACGTAAAGGCGCTGCGCGGCGAAGTCGTAGGTCGACAAGAGCGCGACGGCTCAGGCGCCGTTGCCGAGCGTGCGCGGGGCAGGCGAGAGCACGCGCGCCTGGCCGCCGACGATCTCCAGCACCGACAGCCCGCGGTCGCTCGTCCCGTCGGCCCGGAAGCGGAAGACGCCGTCGGCGCCGTTGAAGCCCGACGGATTCGTCAGCACGCTATCCGAAAAGCGTTGCGAGCCCTGAGACTTGGCGAGCGCGATCGAGAGCGATACGGCGTCATAGGCCTGCGTCGCGATGCGCGGCGGATCGACGTTGAACTTGGCGCGGTAGCGCGCGGCGAAGGCGTTGAAGCCGCTGTTGTCCGGCGCCGAGAACCATGCGCCCTGCAGAGCCTGGTTCTTGAGCGCTCGCGGGTCGTTCCACAGCCCCGTGCCGATGATCTGCACGCGCGGCGCAGCGAGGCCCGCCGGCGCAAGCTCACGCGCGACGGCGACCATGCCCTCGGCAGTGTCGGGGATGAATAGCGTGTCGATCTGCTCGGCGACAGCGCCGACGCGCTTGACCGCCTCGCCCGGCGCGCCGGGCTTGTAACGCTCTATCGTCACGACGCGCAGCCCGTGATTGGCCGCGCTCTGCTGGAAGGCGCCGAGCGCGATCTGGCCGTAGTCGCTCTCGGGAATCAGCGCCGCGGCCGATTTCTTGCCGCGCTGGGCGGCGAAGTCGACGATGCGCTCGACGTAGTTCTCCACGAGAAACGACAACAGATAGGAGCCGCGCGACGCGGCCGAGCTGTCGGTGGAGAAGGCGATGACCGGCTTTCCCGCCGCTCGGGCGACGCGCGCCGCCTCCTTGACGTTTTGGGCGAAGACCGGCCCCAGGATAATTTCCGCGCCCTCGCCGATCGCGGCCTGCGTGGCGGCGGCGGCGCCCGAGACCGACGAGTGGTCGTCCTTGACGAGGATGCTCACGTCGTTCGAGCCGGAGTCGGCGTAGGCCAAGGCGGCGGCGTTGCGCAGGGCGGCGCCGACGTTGGAGGGGCCCGAGGCTTGCGTCAGCGGCGCGATGAGCGCCAGCTTGATCGGACCGGAGCCGATCACCTCGCTAACTTCGGCGGTCGGAGCGTGCGACCCCGGCGCCACGGTTGGCGCCCCCGGGACCACGGGAACGCCGAAGCCGCCAGTGTTGCAGCCCGCGAGCGTCCCGGCCGCAAGGACGAGGAGACACGCGGCACGCGCTGCGGCGCCGGAAAACGCCGTTCGATCGGATTCGCGCATGTCCGTTCTTCGCCCCTAAAGCCTCGTGAGTCGCCGCCTTGTGAGGTGGATACATTAACCGACTTCGCCCGGACGAATCAAATCCAACCGACCGAGCGCGCTGTCGCTGGCCCCGATGCGATTTCTCGATTAGAATTCTCGCGTCATGCAACCGGCGGCGCGCAGCTGCCCCATCGCGAGCGCAACGAAGCGGCGACGCGCGAATCCAATGTCCATTTTTGGTAAAAGCGGAGCGAGCGAAACGAACGGTCTTCAAGCGATCGAGGACGCCGTCTGCTGCAATTTGCGTGCGCTCGGGCTCCATGCGCGGGCGACACGCTTCGGGTCGGGCTTTTGCGAGATCGTCGCATCCTCCTCGCCGAGGCTGATCACGACCCCCGACGGGAAAGAGGCCTCCGGCCTCATGCTGCTGCTCGCACAAAAATATGATCCTCCTTTGCTCGTGTTCGAGGAGATCAACTCGCTGCGGCGGGGGCTCGGGAGGGCGATGGTCTCAGCTGCGCTCGACGGCGTTTCGGCGCATCCCGGCGTCTTCCGGCATGTCCGGGTCAACGACCTCTCGCCATTTCAGCAGGACGGGCGCAGGTGGTGGGAAAACGTCGCCGATCTCCATCCCTCCTTCGAGTGGATCATCACCCATGAGGAAGATGCGCCTCACGTCTTCCAGGCGGCTCCAGCATGAAAGCGTTCGAGCTTTTGCGGCGGAGATTCGTCGCCGCCCCGCCCGCGAAGGCCGAAGGGGGCGAAGACCTCGCGCAGTCGGCGGACTTCGCCCGAAAGCAGCGGGCGCTGGCGGCGCTCGCCCTCGCGTTCGGCTATGATCCCGACAAGGTGAGCCTTCGCCCGCAGCTCGCCGCGTGCAATTATCTTGGGCAGAGCTTCAGGGCGGAAGGAGAGGCGTCTCCGGACGGGCGGATCGAGATCTATTATGATCCCGCCATGAGCGATGCGCGGCTCGGCTGTTGCCTCGCGCACGAGCTCCAGCACGTCAGATATTTCGCGGTGCGCGAGGCTTTTCGCGCCGAGCCGGAGGACGGCCCGCTGCATCGGCGCTTCGCGGCATTTTCCGCGGATCGGCTCGCGGCGCAGCGCGGCGTCTCCGACTATTCCAACGAGCACTGGGACGCCTGGACGGGCGAGAAGCCGCCTCAATTGTTCTCCGATGAGCTCAACGTAGGCGGCAGCGAGCCCATCAACGAGACCATCGCCGAGGTCGCCAAGGCGCTCTACAATTGGGGACTCGATGTGCGGATCGACCCGCTGTGGAAGGAGCTGCAGCGGGCGATCGACGAAGAATATGAGAGGTTGGGTTGATTTTCTTTCGTGAGCCGCTTCGTGTCCTTCGCGTCTTCGTGGTAGAATTTCTCGCCACGAAGACGCGAAGGACGCCAAGGGGAGGCAAGGATGCGAACGCTGTCGACCATGCTTATCGGACTTGCTCTCGCCTTTTCCGTCTCGCCCGTTGTCGCCCAAAGCGCGCTCCCCTCACTCGGCGAGCACATCGCCAAGGGCCAGTGCGTCGCTTGCCACCAGGTCGCGCCGGACATTGGGGCGAGGGACCTCAATTCCAAAGCCCCGAGCTTCGTCGACGTCGCCAACATGCCATCGACGACCGAACTCTCGATCAAAGTGTTCTTGCGCTCGTCGCATCGCTCGATGCCGAACTTCATTTTGAGTCCGGAAGAGGTTGACGCGATCGCCGCCTACATCCTTAGCCTCAAGCAGAAGTGACGGCATGAAGGTTCTGGTGCTGACGGGCGCCGGCGTCTCGGCCGAGAGCGGCCTCGGCACGTTTCGCGACAGAGCCGGAACAGGAATCTGGGCGGAGCTCGATCCGATGAAGCTCGCGACTCCGCAAGCCTTCGCTGAAAATCCTGCGCTGGTGCAAGAGTTCTACAATGCGCGCCGGCGCAATCTGCTGGGGGCAGCGCCGAACGCCGCCCATCTCGCGCTGGCGCGGCTGGAGGCGGGGCTTAGCGATCGCGGCGGCGCGGTCACGCTCGTCACGCAGAACATCGACGACCTGCACGAGCGCGCAGGGTCGAGCTCGGTCATCCACATGCACGGCGAGCTGCTCAAAGCCCGCTGCACGCGCTGCGAGGCCGTGTCGGTATGGCGAGACAGCATCGGCGAAGAAGATCTTTGCCCCGCCTGCGCAGAGGCGGGGCGGCTGCGCCCGCATGTCGTCTGGTTCGGCGAAATGCCATTGTTCATGGAGGAAATCTACGCGCGGCTCGCCGAGGCCGACCTTTTCGTCGCCATCGGCACGTCGGGATCGGTCTATCCGGCGGCGGGCTTTGTCGGGGAGGCTCGCACGGCGGGGATCAGGACTTGCGAGATCAACCTGGAGCCTTCCGACAACGCCCACGCCTTCGACGAGCGGCGCTATGGCAAGGCGTCGGAGGCGGTTCCGGCCTGGGTGGAGGAGGTGGTCGGCGAAAACTTATGCAAAATTTAGGGCTGAGCGGCCGACTCGCAGGCGAAATGGCGGCGCCACGAGAGGTCCCTGAACTTCAAATTTTTGATTTTGCTATTCTAACCTTGAAATGGGTTTGTTCTGCCAAAATTCAAAATCGCGGGACAAAGGATATTCCTAGGCTGGTGAGCGCCCCGCGGTTCGATTAGAATACAAGTGAGCCGGAACGCACGAGGCAAATCAATAACCCCATGTCCGCCGCTTTCACCGTGCGCCTCGATGAGGCGACGCTCGGCGTGCTCGATCAGCTCGCCGAAAAAACCGAACGCTCGCGGAACTGGCTCGTCGCCAAGGCCATCGAGGATTACCTCGCCCTCAACGCTTGGCAGGTCGGCAAGATCGAAGCGGGGATCGACGCTTCTGAAAGCGGCGACTTCGCGAGCGAAAACGAGGTGACGCGCGTCCGCAAGAAATTCGCGGTCAAAGAGTGAGGCTGCGCTGGACAACTCCGGCGCTGCGCGATCTTGAAGCGATCGGCGACTGCATCGCCCGCGACAATCCCACGGCTGCGGCGCGCGTGGTGACGAGCATCCTCGACCAAACCGACATGCTGGCGAAGCATCCCCATATCGGGCGGCCGGGCCGCGTTCCAGAAACGCGGGAACTCGTCGTCGCCAACACCCCTCACATCGTTCCCTACCGGGTGCGCGGCGACGTGGTGCAAACCCTCGCCGTGATGCACGGCGCGCGCCGCGCGCCGGACAGCTTCAGCTGACCCCGCGCAGCCCAGACTTTCGCGCCGGGGTATGTTTCTACTGCGGCACAAAACTGCGATGTTGGAGCCCGTCATTGCGAGCGAAGCGAAGCAATCGAGGGCCATACCAGCAACGCTTGGAGCTTCTCGCATCGGCGTAGAGCGCATCTCTCGACGAAGATTGGCCCTTGACCCTGCTTCGCTTCGCTTCGCGCGCAATGACGCGCCAGATCACCTTTGCTGTCGGCTTATGACGCAGTAAAGGTAGTCAACGCGCCGGAATCGAGACAAAGTCAGTTCCATCCCCAAAGGCAGACATTCGCCCTTATCTCCTCGAAGCCCGTCCAAACACGCTGGAAGCAGTCTTGGCCGAAATCATAGCCCTTGTAGCAGGTTGGGCATTCTCGCCAGCGCCATCCGGGATGTGCCGGCCGCACGATGATCGGGCGGTCGTCATATATCGTGGTCGCGGCCGCGGTCTGCGCCGTGCTCGCGAGGCAAACAAGGACCGCGGCGCCGACCGTCACTTTCATCAGATGCTTCGCCGCCATAGCTACCTCCCCAATTCCGCGTTAGCTTTCAGCCGGATTGACTTAGAGCGCGAAGAGTCTGTGGGGAGAGGGTGCACGGGAGCCGAAAGCCCCCAACGGCCCGCTTGCGGCAACGGCAAAGTTCGTTCTATATAACGAACATTCGGACGAAACAACGAACGCGGCGCGACACGAGGCCACAATGTCCAACCCCGCAGCCCCGACCGGCGCGACCTACACCGCCTTCGGGCTCAAGGCCGAGGCCGAAAAGATCGCGCCGGGGCTGCATGTCGTCGCGACGCCGATCGGCAATCTCAAGGATGTCTCCTTCCGCGCCCTCGGAACGCTGGCCGCCGCCGACGCTGTCATCGCCGAGGACACGCGGGTGACGAGCGTCCTGCTCGCCCATTACGGCATATCCACGCCGCTTGTCGCCTATCACGAGCACAACGCGCGCGTCATGCGCCCGCACCTGATCGCCCGTCTCCAGGCCGGCGCGGCGCTCGCGCTCGTCTCCGACGCCGGCACGCCGCTCGTCTCCGACCCCGGCTACAAGCTCGTGCAGGAGACACTGGACTGCGGCGTCGCCGTCACCTCGGTTCCGGGCCCCTCCGCCGTGCTCGCGGCGCTCGTCGTCGCAGGCCTGCCGACGGACCGCTTCTTCTTCGAGGGCTTCCTGCCGCATAAATCCGGACCGCGCCGCGCTCGCCTCGCCGAGCTCTCGCGGGTGCCGGGGACTCTCGTCTTCTTCGAGAGCCCGCGCCGGCTCAGCGAGACGCTCGAAGACTGCCTCGCGGCGCTCGGCGACCGCGAGGCGGCGATCGCCCGCGAGCTGACGAAGCTCTTCGAGTCCGTGCGCCGCGGCAGGACGGCGGAGCTGCTCGCCGCGCTCGCGCAGGAGGAGCCGCCGAAGGGCGAGATCGTGCTGCTCGTCGCCCCGCCCCGCCCCGGCGATCTCGAGACCAGCGAAGCCGAGCTCGACGCCAAGATCGAAGCCGCGCTGGAGACGCATTCCGTGAAGGATGCGGCGAGCGTCGTCGCGGCGGCGACGGGCCAGCCGCGCCGCGAGGTCTACGCCCGCGCGCTGCACTTGAGCGCGGCGCGCGAAAGATGAGCGAACCCAAGCGCCAAGCGGCGCGCGCGTTCGGTCTGCGCGCGGAGACCCTCGCGGCGCTGTGGCTGCGCCTCAAGGGCTACAGGGTGGTGGCGCGGCGGTTTCGCGCGACGGGCGGTGAGGTCGACATCATCGCACGCCGCTTCGACACGATCGCCTTCGTCGAGGTCAAGGCGCGCGGCGTCATGGAGGACGCGCAAATCGCCATCACGCCGCAAAAGCTCAGGCGCGTGAGCGTCGCCGCCAGACGCTGGCTGGCGCGAAACCCCGCCCTCGCCCAATGCGCGCTGCGCGTCGACGCTGTCTTCGTCGCGCCGCGTCGGCTGCCCTTGCATGTCGAGAACATCGCCCCGCTCGACTTCGGCTAGAGCGCGAAAACATTCGACGGCATGGCGCGCCGCGCTAGTTAAAGCTCGAAGGCTTGCTCCAATCTCCGCAGCAGCCTCGGGTGCGCCGTCACGAGACGTCCGGGCGCCGCGCGCAAGCCAGACCCCATGGGGCGGGGTCAGCGCGCAAAACTGACCTCGAAACGCAGGAAGGAATCGCACAATGATCGAGCGGCGCTGGACCGCCGACTTGCTGGCCACGATCTTCGGCCTCATTTTCCTCGCCGTCGGCCTGCTCGGCTTCACCAACAATCCCATCGTCTCGGCTATCGGCTTCTTTGCCGTCAACGACGCCCATAACTGGGTCCATGTCGCGAGTGGCCTGATCTTCCTCGCCGGCGCCGTCCTCAGGATTCCGGCGATCACGATCCGCGTCATGGCCGCGCTTTATCTGATCGTCGCCATCACAGGCTTCGTCATCACTGACCGAATGATGTTCGGCCTCGTCGAGATGAACGTCGCCGACCGCTGGCTGCATCTCGCCATCGCGGCCGTGCTGCTGTTCGTCGGCTTCATGGCGCCCGCGCGCGAAAGCGTGCGGCCGGCGCATCTCTGAACTAGCTGAGCCGGAGGGGGCGCGCGCAGGGCGGGAATTCCCGTCCTGCTTTTTTGCGTTTGCCAGAGCCGCGCGCAAATGGAATAACGGCGGCGAGGCCGGAGCCATCGGCCGAAACTCGGAGCAGGAGTTCAATGACGCGTCTCGCCTTGCGCCAGCTTGGCCATCTCGATCGCCTGGAGGCCGAGAGCATCCACATCATGCGCGAGGTGGTCGCCGAATGCGAGCGCCCGGTGATGCTCTACTCGATCGGCAAGGACTCGGCGGCGATGCTGCATGTCGCCATGAAGGCCTTCTATCCGGGCAAGCCGCCTTTCCCTCTGCTTCATGTCGACACGACCTGGAAGTTCAAGGAGATGATCGAGTTCCGCGACCGCCGCGCCAAGGAGCTCGGCGTCGATCTCCTGGTTCATATCAACCAGAAGGGGCTCGACATGAACATCAGCCCCTTCGAGCACGGCTCGCAGCTCCACACCGAGATCATGAAGACCGAGGCGCTCAAGCAGGCGCTCGACAAATATAAGTTCGACGCGGCTTTCGGGGGAGCGCGGCGCGACGAGGAAAAGTCGCGCGCCAAGGAGCGCGTGCTGTCGTTTCGCACCGCGCAGCATCGCTGGGATCCGAAGAACCAGCGCCCCGAGTTCTGGCGGCTCTACAACGCGCGCAAAGGCCCAGGCGAGAGCCTGCGCGCATTTCCGCTCTCCAATTGGACCGAGATGGACGTGTGGGACTATATCGCGCGCGAGGACATTCCCGTCGTGCCGCTCTATTTCGCCAAGAAACGCCCCGTCGTGCGCCGCGACGGCACGTGGATCATGAAGGACGACGAGCGCATGAAGCTGCGCGAAGGCGAGGTCGTCGAGGAGAAGATGGTGCGCTTTCGCACGCTCGGCTGCTATCCCCTGACCGGCGCGATCGAAAGCAATGCGACGACGCTCGACGAGGTCATCGCCGAGATGCGCGCGAGCCGCTCCTCGGAGCGCCAAGGCCGGCTGATCGACCACGACGCCGCGACCTCCATGGAGCAGAAGAAGCAGGAAGGGTATTTTTGAGTCGGGGGCCCGCAGGTCGGCGGAGGCCCGAGTCTGTCCCCTCTCCCCGCTAGCGGGGAGAGGGAGCAGGCGGGAGCTGTCGCGCGGGGATCAGTCTACCTGCCGATCTGGCGGCTGATCCCGTTCTCCTGCTGATTGAGCGCGCGCTGCTCGGCGCGGGTGATGTGGCCGTGATGCTGACGCGCCATGAAGCGCTCCTCGCGCCGCACGAAGCGGTCCTCGCGATGCAGCCTCCGCGCCTGCTTGCGGGTGATCTCGCCTTCGCGCAATTCGCGATTGATGCGATGGTTCTGATGCGCGAGGCGGTGGTTGACCTCGGCGCGGCGCGGATGACGCTGCGCCCAGGTCGAGGCCGAGGCGCTCGTCGCGCCCATCAGGGCGACCGAGGCGGCGATCAGCGCCACGCGAAGGGTCTTGGAGGTGAAGATCATCGTGAACTCCTGAGTTTCGTCGTCATCGACAGGAGCGACAATCGCTCCGCCGCGCTGAACACGGGCTGAAGCTGTCATTCATCTCCGGTTCAAGCGGCTCGGCTCGGGGCGCGGGAATACATTGATCGCCCGGGCGCCAGGGTCTAGTCTCCGAACGGAGGCTCTCGCCGCGACGGGCGGCGTCGAACCGCAGGAGGAAGCGATGTTCCTAATACTGCTCGGTATTGCCGTCGTCGCGGGTCTTTGGCTGCTCAGCACATACAACGGCCTCGTGGCGATGCGCCAGCGCACCGGCCAGGCTTTCTCCGACATCGACGTGCAGCTCAAGCAGCGGCATGACCTCATACCCAATCTCGTCGAGACGGTGAAGGGCTATGCGGCGCATGAGCGCGAGACCTTCGAGGAAGTGACCAAGGCGCGCAATCTCGCCGCCTCGGCGCAGGGACCGGCGGCACAGGCGGCGGCGGAATCCGTGCTGACCGGCGCGCTCTCGAAGCTCATCGCCGTGGCCGAGCAGTATCCCGACCTCAAGGCCAATGCGAATTTCCAGCAGCTGCAGAGCGAGCTTGCCGATTTAGAGAACAAGATCGCCGCCGCGCGCCGTTACTTCAACAACGCCGTCGCGGAGTACAACTCGGCGCGCGAAGGGTTTCCGGGCGTGCTGCTCGCCGAGCGCTTCGGCTTCAGGCCCTCGGAGTTCTTCAATCTCGAGGAGGGCGAGCGCAAGGCGGTGCAAGAGGCGCCGAAGGTGCAGTTCTAGCGGCGGGCATTCGGGCCTTCATCGACGATGACGCCAGCACGGCGATAGAGAACGACGATGTTCAAAGCCTATGGGCTCTACTCGCATATCCAGGCCAACCGGCTGCGCTCCGTGCTGCTGCTCGCCTCCTTCGTCGCGCTGCTGTTCGCGCTGATGTTTTCCTTCGCGCTGATCTTCGAGGCGTTGCAGGCCGCTCGACCGCTCGACGCCATCGTCGGCAGCGCGATCTTCGATGTGAAGCAGGGTTGGCCGATCGCCATAGGCGGCGCCGCTCTTTGGTTCTGCATCGCCTTCCTGTTCCACCAGGCCATGATTGATTTCGCGACGGGGTCGGCGAGCGTGTCGCGCAAGGAAGCGCCGCGGCTTTACAACCTGCTCGAAAACCTGTGCATCTCGCGCGGCGTGCCAGTGCCGGCGCTCAAAATCATCGACGACGGGGCGATGAACGCCTTTGCGAGCGGCCTGCGCGAGAGCAATTACAGCGTCTCGGTGACGCGCGGCCTCCTGGATCATCTGACCGACGCCGAAGTCGAGGCGGTGCTCGGGCACGAGCTCACGCATATCCGCAATCGCGACACGCAGCTCATGGTGATCGCGACGATATTCGCCGGCATCTTCGCCTTCGCCGCAGACCTGACCTTCCGCAACTGGAATTTTCCCTATGGGTTCTCGCCGCGCGCGCAGAGCTCGCGCGACGACCGCGAGCGCGGCGGCGGCGGCGCAGCGCTCGCGATCCTCATCGCGCTCGCGATCATCGCCATCAGCTTCGGCGTCTCGGTGCTGATCCGCTTCGCCCTCTCGCGCTCCCGCGAATATCTTGCCGACGCGGGCTCGGTCGAGCTCACGAAGAACCCCGACGCGATGATCTCGGCGTTGCGCAAGATCGCCGCGAACCCGACGATCCCCGATATGCCCTCGCGCATGCACGCCTTCTTCATCGAGAGTCCCGGCGTCACGTCCGAGACCGGCTGGCTCGCGACGCATCCGTCGATCGAGGACCGCATCGCGGCGCTCGTTGAATTCGCGGGGGGCGGCGACTTCACAACGCCGAGCCTGCCGCAAGGGCCGGAGGGCGGCGAGCTGCCGCCGCCGCAATCGGGGCCATGGGGATGAGGTTCGCGTATTACTCGATCCCTCGGATCGCTTCCGCCAAAGCGGCGTCGTCCGGCTCGACGAAGCTCGCGTCCTGCGTCCACACTAGCACGCAGCGAACACGCTTTTCTGGATAGAGCGGCGCGAGCGCGGCGCAGTAAAGCGCGAGCTGGCGCAGCTCCTGCGCGCTCGGCGCCGCGCGCGGCGCGCCGGTCTTGAAGTCGGCGATGAGCGCTTCTTCTTCTGTGATCGCCAGCCGGTCGATGCGCCCGACGATCTCGCGCGCGCCGCGCGGCGTCGTGACGGTCGCGGCGATCTCGATCTCGGCCATCGATTGTGGACCGAAGAGTCGCGCGAGCGCCGCGCTCTCGACGATCCCGACTGCGGCGCGCGCGATCGTCTCCGCTTGGTCGGCGGAAAGTCCTTGCGCGCGCCGTTGCAGGAAGCGCCGCGCCGCCTCCGGTCGTTGCTCGGCGGGCGCCTGCGGCAGATATTGCAGCAACGCATGCGTCAGACGTCCGATGAGGAGCCGTGCGCCTTCGTCTTTCGTCGGCGCGGCCGCGACGGCCCGCGCGTCGTCGGCGCCCGCGAGCGCGCTCGAGGGCCGCAACGGCCGCGCTGGCGGCGGCTCGAAGGGCGCGGGGCTGCGGGCGAAGGCCGGGATTTCCACGGCAGCCGCCGGCGCCGGCGCGGACGAAAGCGCGAGCGGCTGCGGGGCGCCGGGGCTGCGCAAGATCATGGTCCCTCCCTCCAGCGGATCGGGCAGGGCACCGAATCCGGGCTCCAAGGCGGCTCGGATCATCTCGTACCAGCAGCCGTCAGTGGGGCCGTTGGCGCCACGGTAGCCAGCAACATAGAGCCGCTCTTCGGCGCGAGTCAGCGCTACATAGAGCAGGCGGCGATATTCCTCGCGATCGGCCTCCCGCTCGGCCTCGCGCGCGCGCGCGACAGCCGCCGGGTCCTGCGCCGCCCGCGGCGACCACGCGAGACTCGCCTCGTCGAGCCCATCGGCGTCGCCGAGCGCGAAGATCTTCGGGTCGTGGCGGCCTGAAGGCGCGCCGCAAGTGTCGGGCAGGAACACGATCTTGGCTTCCAACCCCTTCGCCGCATGCGCGGTCATGACGCGCACGCTTTCGCCCGGCGCCTCCATGTCGCGCTTGATCGAGACGTCGAGCCGCTCGACGTTCGCCAAAAAGCCCGTGAGCGCCCCCGCCTCGTCACCCTCGTAGGCGAGCGCGAGGCGCAGGAATTCGTCGATGGCGTCGTTCGCCTCGAGCCCCAGCCGCGCGACAAGCTTTTCGCGTCCACGATCGGGACCAAGCGCATGGGCAAAAAAATCGAAGGGCGAGAGGCGAAGGGCCCTCGCGCTCCAAGCCTCGATTTTTTGCGCCGCGTCCCTGTGCTTCTCGCTCTCGGACGTCGCAAGGACGTCGATCAGCGCGCCGGACCGGCGCGGGGCGATGGCGATGAGATCGTCGTCGTCGAGCCCGACGAGCGGCGACTTCAGCACGGTGGCTAGCGTCAGATCGTCCTGAGGCAGCAGCGCGGCTTTTCCAAGCGCGCAGAGATCCATGACGGCGATGTGGTTCATGAGATCGAGCCGGTCGGCGCCGGCGACCGGGATGCGCAGCTCCTTCAAGGCGCGGATCATCGCCTCGAAGAAGGCGTCGCGCCGCCGCACGAGGATCAGAATGTCGCCGGCCTCAATGCGCCGCGGCCCCTCGCGGCCCTCGACCCATTCGCCGTTTTCCGGCGCAAGCAGCTCTTTGATCTTGCGCGCGACGTTGTTGGCGACGATGACGCGAGGATCGCCTGGCGCGACGTAATCCATGGGCAGGGTCCAGTCGGCGGGCTCCTCCGTTTTGCTCGCGCCTACGAGAGGCCAGATCTCGACAAGCCCCGGGGCGTCGCTTTTGAGCGCCTCGTGGCGTGGGCCCTGCTCTTTGGGGTCGTTCGATAGGCCGCGCCGATTTTCGGCCTGGGCGAACACGTCGTCGACGCAGGAAAGAATTATCGGCGCCGAACGGAAGGAGAGATGGAGGGGAACCTGCGCGAAAGGCATCCCCGCCGCTTCGAACCGTCGCTGGAACGCGCGGCGCATCTCCTCGAATTTTTTCGGCGCCGCGCCCTGAAAGGAGAAGATCGATTGCTTCTCGTCGCCGACCGCGAAGAAGCTTCGGCGTCGTCGCCCTTCGCCCTGCGCGAACTCGTTGGCGATGGCTTGCAGGATTTCCCATTGCGGCGCGCTCGTGTCCTGCGCCTCGTCGAGCAGCACGTGATCGATCTGCTGATCGAGCTTGTAGAGCACCCAGGACGGGCTCGATCGCCGCAAAAGGGCGCGCATTCGCTCGATCAGATCGTCGAAATCGAACAGGGCGTGGAGGTTCTTCTTGCGCTCGTAATCGGCGACGACCTCCCGCCCGAGCCGCGCCAAAGCCAGCGACCGAGAGAAGGCCGAAGCGGTCCGGCGCTTGTCGACGAGGGGAGCCAGCCGCGCGCGCTCTGCTTCGAGCAGCGCGAGCAGAGACGGATCCTGCCTGCAGAGCTCCTTGGTGACGATCGTTCCCTTGCCGCCGCGCGGCTCGCCTTTTTGCGTGAAGAACACGAGCAGATATTCGTCGATGCAGGAGCTCAGCGGCGCAAGGCTCGCGGCGTGGTCAAGCTGATCCGCGAGGCCGTTGTCGCGCGCGCCCCCATTGCGCAGGCGCTTCGCGAGCGCAGGCCAGCCCGAGGAAGCTATGCCGCCGCCGATCATCTCCGCTTCGACGGTGGCCAGGGTTTCGCCCGCATCGAGCCCCAGCCGTCGGCGCAGATCTCGTGCGTAAGTCGCTTCGTCGTCGAGGCCGTTCAAGGCCTCGCGAAAGACGAGAAGCTCCGTCACGAGACCTTTGAAGCTCGCGCTGCTGGCGTGACGCGTGACTTCCGTGAGGGCTTCGTGGAGCGGATCATCCCCGCGCGCGGCGCGGGCGAGCACGTCCCTGCGCGCGCGCTCCAAAAGCTCGGCGCGCTCGATGTCGTCCAGGACTCCGAAGCTCGCCGGCACATTGGCTTCGAACGGAAAGAGATGCAGCGTGCGTTCGCAGAAGGCGTGGATGGTCTGGATCTTCAAGCCCCCCGGCGTCTCGACGGCGCGCGCGAAGAGCTTTCGCGCAAAATTGTGGTCGTGCTGGCTGAGCCGTTCCCCGGTCATCTCGCGCACGGCGCTTTCGAGCGCGTCGTCGTCCATGAGCGCCCAGCGTGCGAGATGATCGAACACGCGCGCCGCCATGTTGGCCGCCGCCGCCTTGGTGTAGGTGAGGCACAGGATGCGCGACGGCGGCGTGCGATCGAGCAGCAGGCGCAGCACGCGCTGCGACAGCACATGCGTCTTGCCGGAGCCCGCGTGGGCACAGACCCAGGCGGAGATTTGCGGATTGGAGGCCTTGAGCTGGCTCTGCCTGGTCTGCAGCGGAATGGAGCGGCGTGCGCTCATCTCATCCCTCCCCGCCGGCGTCGCGCGACCATTCCTTCACGCGCGCGAGATGATCGTAGTCGCCTTGGCGTGACAAAAACGCGATTAATGGGCGCGAGGGATAGGAGCGCTTCTCGTCGCGAAACTGATCCAGGAGCTGCTTGAGCTGTTCCGCATGATCGGCGACGAGATCGCCAAAGCTCATGCCCTTCGGCTTTATCCAGCTCGGCGAGCCGTCTGGCTCCTCGACGCCGGCAAGATTCAGATAGGCGGCGCCCGCGGTCTCGAAGCGCCCGACCATCTTGAACGCGCTCTGGCCGAGCATCGCCGCTTGCAGTGTTAGCTGCGGCGCGAGGCCCACGAGGACCTGTTTGTTAGACGGCGGCGTTCCCGTCTTGTAGTCGAAGAGCCAGGCTTCGCCCGCGGAGTCGACCTCGATGCGGTCGGCGCGCGCCGTGAGGCGAAAGATCGAGCCGTCGGCAAGCGCAATCTCCCATTCGCCTTCCTCCTCGACGAAGAATTCGGCGCCAAGCGCGCGGCGCTTCTTCTCGAACAGCAGCGCGTGATCGAGCCCCCTGACGACGCGCGGCCATTTGAAGGCGCAAAACTCGGGGTCGACGAGAAACGCGCTGAGCCGCGCGCAGGCGAACGCAACTAGCGTCGCGCGCGCATCGTCCGGCAGAGGCCCAAAGGGATGCGCATGCACAAAATCTTCGATCGCCGCATGGATCGCCGTGCCCATCTCGCGCGCACCGAGCTCGGCGCCGAGCGGATCGAGCGCCACAAGCCGCAGAATGCGCTCGGCATAGATCGCGTAGGGGTCGCGACGCAGCGTCTCGATGCGGGTGACGCTAAGCTGCGTCGGCCGCAGCGCCACGGGCGGGCGCGGCTCTGGCCGCTCGCAGCTCTTGAACGCCTCGGGCCGATCGAGCGCCGCCGCGATCGCGAGCATGGCGTCGCCCTGCGCCTTGCACGGCGCGAAGGCGTCGCCCGAAAGCGCGCGCAGCCGCGTGAGAAAACGCGAGGGGACGGTCGGCGAGCCCTCGCGCTTGATCGCGCGGCTCAGCACCACCGATCTGGCTCCGAGCGCCATCTCGAAATCATGTGCGCTCTGGCCAATGCGCCGCTCCGGCGGCGTCAAGCCGAGCTTCGCCCGCATGGTTCGGTTGAGAAAGGCCCCGGCCTCGGCCTGCGGCGGCCAAACGGTCTCGTCAAGCCCGGCAAGCAGCACGAGGTCGGCGTCGATGAGGCGCGCTTCGAGCGGACCTAAGATCTTGAGCCGCGGGTGCGCGCGCTGCGGTCCGCGCACGACCGTCTCGAACAGCAGCTGGTCCAGAAAAGCTGCAAAGCCAGCCGCGTCGAAGTCGAGCGGAGCCTGCGCTGCCTCCAGCTCATCGAGCAGGGCCAGAAATTCCTGCGCTCCAACGCAGGCCGGGACGCCGTCGCCGCTCGCCGCCGCGGCCTCGATCGAAGCGCGCAAGGCCGTGACGCGTGCGGAGAGCGGGGCTTCGCGCGGCTGAGCCAAGAGAGGCGCGAGGCTCGCATCGAGCCGCGAGAGCAGATCGTCGATGTCGCCCCACTCGGCCTCGCTCAGGCGCTTCGCCGCGGGATAGGCATGCGGCTCTTCGGCCATGACTTTGGCCCCGGCGACGCGCGGCGCCCAAGCGCCGCCGATGTTGGGGGCCGTGCGCAGCACGGCGAACTCGACCTTGCTCGCGAGCGCTGCGACCCTCTCGCGTGCGACACCGAAACGCGCGAGCGGATGCGCGAGCAGCGCCGCCATGGCGACCGCCGAGGCGCCGTTCGCGGCAATCGCGGCCAGCTGGCGCGCGAGGGCGCCGATCGGCGTCGCCGCAAGCGCCTCGCCGCCGGAATCGTCGATCTCGATCGAAAAGCGCGCGAGCTCCGCCGCGACGCGACGCGTGATCGCGCGATCCGGCGTGATCAGCGCCGCGGTGCGGCTCGGCGTCTCCAGCGCCTCGCGCATGAACAGCGCCAAGGCGAGCGCCTCGCGCCATTCGTCCGGCGCCTCGATGAGCGCGACGTCGGCGAGCGCGCCGGCGAAACTGTCGCTTTCGGCGTCGCGGAAGGCGCGCCAGAGATCGGCGGTGTCGGCGGGGCGCAGCGCCTGCGACGCCAAGCGCCGCCGCGCCTGCAACGCCGGCGGCGGCGCGCCGAACTCTCGCACGTCGTCGCGCGAAACCTCCATGCTGCGCAGCAGGCGCTTGAGCATCGATTGCGGATGCGTGAAGGAGGGTTCGCCATGCTCGCCGATCGCGTCGCCGATATGGCTCCAGCCATGGTCGTTGAGCGCTAGATCGAGGCCCGGCAGCACGACGGCGCCGCGCGGCAAGCGCGAGATTGCGCCGAGCAGCCGCGCCGTCGTCGGATGAGAGCCCGTGGAGCCGAGCGCGATCACGGGCGTCTCGGAGCCAGATGCTTCAAGCGCCGCGATCTGCGCCTCGATCAGCGCCTTCTGCCGTCGCGCCTTGTCGACGAGGCCGCGCGAATCGAGAATCGCGGGCCATTCGCTGAGCGCGATCTGCAGAAAGCGTCGCGTGATCGCCCAATAATCGTCAAAGGGCTCGTCGACGAGCCTGTCGATGGCGCCGACCTCGACATTCTCGATGATGAACTCGTCGACGAGCGCGCCGAGCTCCTTGGCGAGCGCGCAGGCGTTGGCGGCAGTGGGCGAGACGAGCAGGCTTTCGCGCGGATCGAGCACCGGCGCGCCGTCGGCGCCGATAGACACGATGGCGTGCTTGAGCGCGCGCGCCCATTCGAGGGTCAGCTTCGCCAGGATCAGGCGGCGCTCGATTTCCCCCACAGCAGGCGCAAGGGCGGCGTCGAACGTTTCCGCGGCCTCGAGCGAGAGCAGCGCCTCGTCCTGATCGTCGAGCGCGCCGAGCGGGCGCAGCCGCGGCAGCAGCGCCGACGGTTTGCCGATCGCGCGGGCGAATTCGACTGCCAGCGCCCTGCGCGCCCGTTGCGTCGGCACGTAGATCACGAAGCGCGCAAGATCGAGCGGCGGGGCGTCGCGCGAGACGCCAGGAATGACGTTGCCGGCGAGGAGCTCGCCGACGAAGGTCGCGAGAAAAGGGACGCCGGGGGGAATTGTGAAGACTCTGGCCGCCATGCGGCTTCCTAGCACGACCGCTTCACGAAGTCGCTGCGGCAGGCGCGGCGCTTTTGGCCGACAGCGAAGTCGAGATCGTCGGCGCAGGACGTTCGCTTCCGATAGGCGACAATAATTCTTGTTGTGCGCATTTTAAGTAAACTTATATTTTTGGTCTTCGAGATGTTATTTTCCAAAACTTCACTACGATGCTCAATCACGACGTTGTGGGCCGCCAGAAGTATTGTGCGGCCGCAATGGAAATATTAATCTCTCCCGCATATGCTGAAGCTGAGGGTGCCGGTTCCACGACCGGGCTCGCAGCGTCGGCGCCCGCCCGCCCTGCTTTTGACGGAGCCGATCGATGCGCAAAATCCCGGCCTTTGCCGCCGCCCTTCTGCTTGCGACCGCGGCCAAGGCGCAGACGGTCGCCAGCAGTCCCGACGCCCAGCACGCTTATCGTTTTTTGGCCCAGGCCACTTTCGGCGCACGGCCTACCGACGCCCAGCATCTCATCACCGATCTGAAGCTCAATTATACCGCGTGGATTCAAGAGCAGATGGCGAGCGCCACCGGCTTCTCCTATCAGAGCATCGCTAAGGGCCTGCCCTGCTCGGTTGCGGCCAGCGCCTCGCTTTCGACGGCCGTCGGCGCCAGCGTCACCTCGATTTGCCCTTCGGACGTCTCGCAGACCTTCTGGCTCGGCGCCGTCAACGACGCGAGCCAGCTCCGCCAGCGCGTCGCCTTCGCGCTCAGCCAGATTTTCGTGATCTCGGTCGAGGACGGCTCGCTCACGGCCTGGGGCGACGCGAGCGCCGCTTACGGGGACCTGCTCTATCGCGACGCCTTCGCCAATTTCCGCGTGCTGCTGGACGACATAACGCACAGCGACGCGATGGGGAAGTTTCTCTCCTTCCTATACAACGTCCAGGGCAGCGCGCCGACCTCGACAAGCCCGGGCACGGTGCCTGATCAAAATTTTGCGCGCGAGGTCATGCAGCTCTTCACGATCGGCCTCGTCAAGCTCGATTTGAGCGGTGAACCCATCCTGGACGCGAAGACGGGCCAGCCGATCCCAACCTATTCGCAAAACGACGTGATCGGCGCCTCGAATGTCATGACGGGCTTCGGCCCTTACGACTATCCCAAGGACATCCCGAGCGACTTCAAATATGACGGCTCGCTCTATGGCCGCGAGGATTTCCAGTTCAAGCCTACCGTCAGCTATCCGCAATATCACTCGACGATCGCCAAGAGCTTCCTCAGCGTCACGATCCCGGTCTCGACGACGCCCAATCCAGACGGCGATCTGAAGCTGTTCCTCGACACGCTGTTCAACCATCAAAATGTCGGCCCGTTCATCGGCAAGCAGCTCATCCAGCGTCTTGTGACCAGCAATCCGAGCAGCGGCTATGTCGAGCGCATCGCGGCGGTGTTCAACAACAACGGCTCCGGCGTGCGGGGAGACTTGGGCGCGGTCATCTCCGCCATCCTCCTCGATCCAGAGGCGCGCAACGATTCGAGCGTCACGACACCGACCTTCGGCAAGATTCGCGAGCCGATCCTGCGCATGGCGCAGATTTTGCGGTTACTCGGGGGCAAGCCCGGCGCCGACGGCACGTTCGGCTTCGCGCCTTACGATCCGAGCTTGCAGCTCGGCCAATATCCTTTCCTCGCCGGGTCGGTGTTCAACTTCTATTATCCGGATTTCTCCCCGCCTCTGACGGCGCTCGCCGCCAAGGGGCTCGTCTCGCCCGAGATGCAGATCACGACGACCGAGACCGTCTATCGCCTCGACCAGTTTCTCGCGCCGATCTTCGCTGGCGCCGGCTGGAATGTGGGAGGAACGACGCCGAGCTACGCGTTCACGCTCGATTACGGCGGCTGGCTGCCGCTCGTCGCAAGCAACGCGCTCGTTGATCAGCTCAACCTTGCCTTCATGTCGGGACAGATGTCGGCGGCGCTTCAAAGCGACATCGCCGCCGAAGTCTCCGCCACCAAAGGCGGCGCGCAAAGTCAGCTCGCGCAGGCGCTGCGCGTCATGATCGACTCTCCCGAATACATCGTCCAGAAGTAACTGCTCTCGAAGAGGATCGCCCCATGCTCGCCAAAGCTTCGCGCCGTCAGTTCCTGCGCGGCGTCTCTTCGCTCGCCGTCGCCGGCGCCGCGCCGTCCCTGTCGGCCTATCTCTCGGCGATGGCGTCCGCCAGCGCGCAGACGGCGGGCGACTACAAAGCGCTGGTCTGCCTCTATTTTTCGGGCGGCAACGATCACATCAACACCATCGTGCCCTTCGACACAGCGAGCTATAACGCGTACTACGCGGCGCGCGGCGGCGTCGGCCTCGCCTTCTCGCAGTCGCAGCTCCTGCCGGGACCGAGCCAGGGCGCTCTTCAGGTCGCCTTCAACCCTAATCTTCCCAATATCGCGGCGCTGAGCGCTGCAAAGCAGGCGACTGTCGTCGCCAATGTCGGGCCGCTGATTGGGCCGATCACGAAGAGCCAATATGCGCCAAATTCGGCGCTCCTGCCGCCGCTGCTCGCCTCGCACATCGATCAGCAGAAGACCTGGCAATCGTTGGGGCACGCCAATCCACAAGGCTGGGGCGGCCTTCTCGGCGACGCGCTCTCCTCGGGCAACGGCGCGACCGGCGCGCCGTTCACGACGGTTAGCGCGAACGGCGAGACGATTCTGTTCCTCACCGGAACGGAGACCTCGCAATATGTGGTGAGCGGCCAAGGCGTTCCGAGCGCCTTTTTCGCGGCGGGCTCTCCTTTCGCCAACGCGCTGCTGCATTCGACGATGAGCGCCAATCTGCTGGAGCAGGCGGTCGGCGGCGTCTATCAGGATCTGCAGGATTACGCCGGCGAGCTGGACAAGGCTCTCCCGCCGGTGAAGAGCTTCCCTACGCTGCCCGCGAACAACGGGCTCGCTCAAGAGCTGCTCACCGTCGCCCGTATCATCAAGATCGCGCCGTCGTCGCTCGGCGCACGCCGCCAGATCTTCTATGTGAACTTCGGCGGTTTCGACACGCATGACCAGCAAAGCACGCGGCATCCGCCGCTGATGAAGCAGCTCGACGACGCGGTCAACTATTTCCACCAGATTATGGCCAGCGCCGGCTTATGGAGCAACGTCACGCTCTTCACCATGTCCGAGTTCGGGCGCCAGCTGCTTCCAAACAACGGCGGCACAGACCATGGCTGGGGCTCACACCATCTCGTCATGGGCGGCGCGGTCGCCGGCGGAATCGTCGGCCAGCTGCCGACGATCGGCGTCGTCGGCCCGAATTTCCTGCAGAACGGCTGGATGATTCCGACGACATCGGTCGAGCAATATGGCATGGCTCTGGGAAGTTGGATGGGGGTCGGCGCGAGCGACCTCGCGCGCATTTTCCCCAACGTCGCGACCTACAGCGAGACGCCGGTGAAGCTCTTCTTCTGAGCCGTTGCTGAAGCGGACGATGCGCTCGCCCGTGGGAACCGCAAGGTGAAGCGAGCGCCGCCTTCCGGCCGGCTGTCGCACTCGATGGCGCCACCATGTTCGTGGACGATCGAATAGCATATCCACAAGCCGAGCCCTGTGCCCTCGCCCGCCTGCTTTGTCGTGAAGAAGGGCTCGAAAATTCGAGCGCGATCGGCGTCGGCGATCCCCGGTCCGTTATCCGTGACCTCGACAACGGCGTACTCTGCTTCCAACCGCGTCTCGATCGCCACCGATGGATTGCGGACCGCTCTCACTGCGTCTAGCGCATTGTCGATCACATTGCCGATGACCGAGTAGATTTGCCCTTCGTGACCGAGCGCGCACAGTTCTGGCTCCAGCCTGGTTTCTATTTTGGCGCGCGCTTTCTTGCTGCGCGCGGCCCATTGCGACGCTGTGCGCACAACCTTGGAGAGATCGACCGGCGCGCGCTCGGCCTTTGAGCTGAAAGAAAGGCGCCGCAAGTTCTTGACGATCTCGCTGATACGCGCGGCGCCCTCCAACGTTCCGCGGATCAGCGGCTCCAAATCCTGGAGCATCGCATCGATGTCGTGGCGCCGGCGCAGCGCTTCACGCTCCTCCTTCGAAGCGCCCGAATGAATCGCCGAGAGATAGGCGGCAAGGGCGACCCGGTATCGGTTCAGCGCATGAATATTGCCGTAGACGAAGCTGATGGGGTTGTTCAGCTCATGCGCGACGCCCGCGACCAGACGGCCGAGGCTCGCCATCTTCTCCTGCTCGACGAGGCGCGACTGGGCCTGCTGCAGCTCGACATGCGCGTGGTGAAGCGCTTCATAGGCGCGCCGCAGCTCTCCGACGGGACGCCCCGTGAAGACCGCGCCGGCGCGCCGGCCGTCCGAGTTGAACAGGGTGGAGCAGTTCATCGCCATCAGGTCGGAGGGGCCGCGCGCCCTGGCGAACCGCAGCTCGCCGCTTAAAGCCTCGTTTCCCCGCTCGCAGCCGAGCATCGCCTGAATCTGCTCGCGGTCCTGCGGCGCAAAACAGTCGCCGAACGGCTTTCCGAGCAGCGCTCCTTCCGGAAGATCCATCAGGCTCTTGAACGCCGGATTGACCTGAACGATGACGCCGCTCTCGTCGCAAACGACGAGAACGTCGGAGACCGAAGCGACGACGCTCGCGATGAAGCTGCGAGCCTCCTCGAGCTCGGCGTTCTTGCGCTCGAGGTCCATCTCGTAGTTGATGAGGTCGGAATAGACCTCGTCCATCTTGCGAATCACTTCGAGCCACATGGACTCGCTGTCCTCGGACAGCAGCACCTCTTCCCTGCCGCCGACGCGCGCGATCAACTCGCCATGCCTTGGCAGTCGCGGCGCTTCAGGTTTCGTCATCGACGACCCGACAGATGTCGTAGCGCGCGATCTTGCTGCGCAAGCCGACGCGCGAGAGCCCCAGCTCCTCGGCGACGCGGCTGATGTTGCGTCCGTTGCGCTGGAGCGACTCTTTGATCACCGCGCATTCGAGCACCTCCACGCGCTCCTTGAGTGTTAGCGGGATGGATTCTTCAATCGCCGGCGCGGCTTGGCGGGGCTTCGCGATTGCAGGCGAAAGCAGATCGGGCCCCAAGGGCGCGTCGCCGTCGCACAGCACGCACATGCGCTGGATTTCGTTGTGGAGCTCCCGAATGTTCCCTGGCCAGGGATAACGCTGCATCAGACGCAACGTTTCCGGGTCGAAACCCGGAATGCGACGATTGAAGGTTTGGTTGACGTTGACCAGAATGCGCGCGGCGATGATCGGAATGTCGCCGGGACGGTCCGAGAGCGGCGGCAGATGGATCGGAAACGCCGCTAGCCGATAATAGAGGTCGCGGCGGAAACGGCCGGCGGCGACTTCCGCTTCGATATTGCGATTGGTCGCGGCGATGACGCGCACGTTGACGCGGCGAGAGCGCTGGGCGCCGAGCGGACGGATCTCGCCCTCCTGCAGCACGCGAAGCAGCTTGACCTGAAACGCCGGCGAGGTCTCGCCGATTTCGTCGAGGAAGATCGAGCCGCCGTCGGCGACCTCGAACAGGCCGATGCGATCCTGATAGGCCCCGGTGAAGGCGCCTTTCTTGCAGCCGAACAGCTCGCTCTCCAGCAGCTCGTCCGGCAGCGCCCCGCAATTTTCGATGACGAAGGATTTCTCGCCGCGCGCCGAGCTGTGATGGATCGCGCGCGCTAGGAGCTCCTTGCCGGTGCCCGAATCGCCGGTGATCAGCACGGAGACGTCGTAGCGCGCCGCGCGCTCCGCGAGCGCGATCGTCTCCCGAATCGGGCTGTTCGGCGCATGCGCGATACGCCCGAATTCATAGAGGCGACGCTCGGCGCGCCTGCGGTCGCTGACGAGGCTGCGCACTCGCTGGCCGGAAGGTTTCGCTTCGATCGCCGGCGCAGCCTCGCCGTTTTTCTGCATGCGATAGAGATCGGCCGCCTCGCGCACGTTCTGGAGCAGCTTCTCGGGATCCCAAGGCTTGGTGATGTATTGGAAGATGCCGGCCTCGTTGACGCCAGAGATGATGTCCTCTGCGTCGGTATAGCCGGAGATGATCATGCGCACGGGCTCGGGCCATTGGTCGCGCACGCGCTTCAAGAATTCGACGCCGTTTTGCTCCGGCATTCTCTGATCGCAGAGCACAACCTGCACCAGATCGCCTTCGAGCACCGCCGCAGCCTCCTCGGCGCTCGCCGCGCACAAGACTTCGAATTCGACACCCAACACCCGGCGTAAAGACTCGAGCGAGCGCCTTTCGTCGTCGATGACGAGCACCGTCGCTCGCGGTCCGCGGGCGGTCCCGACCTCCATATCCTCGAGCATCTCGTTCATGCGCTCACCCAAGTTCGCCTTCGAAGCCCTCAACAAATACGCGGCAGCTGCTCACCGGACAGCCAGTCGACGATGCGGGCGCCGCCGAAGACCGTCTTCATCTGCACGAAGCAGCGGTCGTCCGCCACGATCTCGCCGATGCGCGCAGCGTCGGCGCCCAGCGGATGTGCGCGCATCGCGCCGAGTATGCTCTCGGCCGCTTCGGGCGCGACGATGGCGACGAGCTTACCCTCATTGGCCACGTTGAGCGGATCGAGCCCCAGAAGCTCGCAGGCCGCCGCGACCTGCGGCTTGACCGGAATCGCCGCCTCGTCGATGCTCGCGCCGACTCGAGATTGGTGGGCGATCTCGTTCAGCGTCGCGGCGAGGCCGCCGCGCGTCGGATCGCGCATCGCCTTGATCGAGGCGCCCCCCGCCGCCATCATCGCCGCGACGAGCTCGTGCAAGGCGGCGGTGTCGGAGAGCACGTCGGAGTCGAAGGAGAGATTTTGGCGCCGCGACATCACGGCGACGCCGTGGTCGCCGATCGATCCCGAGAGCAGGACGACGTCGCCCGGGCGCGCCTTGTCGCCCGAAAGCTCGACGCCCTCCGGCGCGACGCCCACGCAGGCGGTCGAAATGAACAGGCCGTCGGCCTTTCCGCGCTCGACCACCTTGGTGTCGCCGGTGATGATCGGCACGCCCGCCTTGCGCGACGCTCCGCCCATGCTGAGGGCGATGCGCCGCAAGTCGGCGAGCGGGAAGCCTTCTTCGATGATGAAGCTCGCCGAGAGATAGAGCGGCCGCGCGCCCGCCATCGCGACGTCGTTGATCGTGCCGTGGACCGCCAGCGAGCCGATGTCGCCGCCGGGAAAGAAAATCGGCGTCACGACATAGGCGTCGGTCGTCATCACCAGGCGTCCGGCGGGCGGATCGAACGCCGCTTGGTCGTTGCCGGCGCGCAGCCAGTCGTTGTCGAAGGCGGCGTGAAAGACGTCCTCGATCAATTGGCCCATGGCGCGCCCGCCGGCGCCGTGGGAAAGATCGACGCGGCCGTTCTTCACGTCGAGCTTGCGGCGGACCCGCTGCGGAGCGCTCACGCGACCGGCTCGGGTAGCGGCGCAGCCTTCGCCGCCTCGCGGAAGCGTCCGTAGGTCCAATGCGCCGAGCAGGCGCCCTCGGGCGAAACCATGCACGAGCCCATGGGCGTGTCGGGCGTGCACGTCGTGCCGAACAATTTGCAGTCGCGCGGCTTCTTCGCGCCGCGCAGGATCGCGCCGCATTCGCA